>DCIF01000130.1:1064-25626 GCA_002315795.1 Bacteroidales bacterium UBA1733 | reverse complement strand
TGTGGTATTCCAGACTCTGGCATTGGCATGGCAATTGGCTATGCAGCGGGTCATGGCTGTCCTTATATGCGTGCTATCAGCAAATATACTCCTACCTGGCCTCGTTCGTTTACTCCTTCAAACCAGGAGATGCGTAATCTGGTAGCAAAGATGAAACTGATTCAGAACAAGGCTATCCTTAAGGATAAAAAAGTCCTTTTCTGTGACGACTCTATTGTTCGAGGTACACAGCTTCGCGATAATACGGCTTGTCTCTATGAGGCAGGAGCTAAGGAGGTTCACATGCGTATTGCCTGTCCTCCGCTGATCTATCCTTGTCACTTCATCAACTTTACTTCTTCCAAGAGTGAGATGGAGCTCATCACCCGCCGCATCATTGCAGAGCTTGAGGGTATGGAGGCAGCACAGAATCCAGAGCGACTGAAGGCTTATGCTACTACCGATAGCCCTGAGTACAAGCAGATGTGCGAGATTATCCGCAACCGTTTTGGTCTCAGTTCGCTCAAATTTACCAAGCTTGAAGATCTCATTGCGGCTATTGGTCTTCCAAAGGAGCAGATCTGTACACACTGCTTTGATGGCAGCAGCCAATACACGCTCGAGGAAGTCAATCTCGATAATGAATAACTTTATTTTGGGGAGTTAACAGAGTTTCCTGACTCCCCAAAATAAAATCCAAAACTTATCTCTTATACAGACATCCTTAGTTTATATCAGAACACTTATATCAGACAACATTTTTCTATATTTTAATAGTCACTTAATTTTTAATACCTTTTATCTTTATGACACTTATGATCATTGAGTTGCTGGTCGTGTTACTGGCACTCTACGTAGGTTCACGTTATGGAAGCCTTGCGCTCGGTGCTATCTCTGGTATCGGCCTTGCAATCCTTGTATTCGGCTTTCAGATGAAGCCTGGCACTCCTCCTACTGATGTTATTTATATTATCATCGCAGCTGTTACCTGTGCAGGTATGCTTCAGGCAGCAGGCGGTATGGACTGGATGATTCAGTTGGCAGAGAAACTGCTTCGTAAGCATCCAGATTCAATTACCTTCCTGGCCCCAATCTGTACTTTCTTCCTTACTGTCATGGTAGGTACAGGTCATGTGGTTTATACCTTGATGCCTATTATCTGCGATATCGCACTCAAGAAAGGCATACGTCCTGAGCGACCATGTGGTGTTGCGTCTATCGCGTCACAGGTAGGTATTACCTGTTCTCCTATTGCTGCTGCAGTAGCCTCTTTCGTTACTATTTCTGCCGCTAACGGTTTTGAGATTTCTAACCTTCAGGTGATCGGCATCACGATTCCTGCCTGTCTTTGTGGCTTGATGGCTGCAGCATTGGCATCTTACCGCCGTGGTAAAGACCTTGACAAGGATCCTCAGTTCCAGGCTCGTTGCCAGGATCCTGAGACCTACAAGTATATGTACGGCAATACGGCCACTCTTCTTGACAAGGAGATCTCTAAGGAGGCTAAGATGTCTGTATATATCTTCCTCGCTGCTCTTGGTTGCATCGTATTGTTCTCTGTCTGTCAGATTGCAGGTTGCGATATCCGTCCTTCATTCCCAACTGGTAAGCTCGATGACGCAGGCAATCCTGTCACCAAGCCATTGGCTATGAACCTCATTATTCAGATTGTGATGATTGCCGCTGCAGCCTTCATGATTCTTTTGGCAAAGGCTAAGCCAAAGAAGGCTGTTTCTGGTGCTGTATGGCAGTCAGGCATGGTAGCTGTTGTGGCTATCTATGGTATTGCTTGGTTGGCAGATACCTATTTCGGCAACTATATGACCGAGATGAAGGCAGGTCTTGGCGACATCGTTTCTGCTTATCCTTGGACTATCGCCTTTGCTTTCTTCGCAGTTTCTGTATTGATCAATTCTCAGGGTGCTGTCGTTGTTGCTATGCTTCCATTGGCATATAGCCTTGGTTTGCCTGGCCCAGTACTCCTTGGTTTGCTTCCTTCGGTTTACGGATACTTCTTCATCCCTAACTATCCATCAGATATTGCTACCGTTAACTTTGACCGTTCTGGCACCACGGTTATCGGTAAGTACCTGCTCAACCACTCGTTCATGATGCCTGGTATGATCTCTGTTGTCGTATCTAGTATTGTTGGCTATCTGTTGGCTATGATGATCTATTAATCTGACGACGGAATCTGTACGATTGTGAATCTCTATTTTATAGATCAGAACTTATAAAAACCCGGACGCTCCCCATCTTCAAGGTGGTGGGCGTCCTTGCCTATCAAATTATTGCTCAATGGAAAAAGACTGTATTATTATTGTCAGTGGCGGTATGGACAGTACAACACTGATGTACGAATATAAGGATCGAATCTCTGTGGCCATCACTTTTGACTATCATTCGCGTCATGCCGAGCATGAGATTGCTTGTGCGCGCTGGCATTGTGCGCAGTTGGGCATCCGTCATTGTGTGCTCGAACTACCATTCATGGAGCAATATTTCAAGAGCAGTCTGCTTAAGAATGGCTATGAGGAGATTCCTGAGGGCCATTATGCCGCAGAGAATATGAAAAGCACGGTAGTGCCTTTCCGCAATGGTATCATGCTCAGCATCGCTGCAGGTATTGCCGAGAGTGAAGGTGCTCAATATGTCCTGATGGCCAACCACTCTGGAGATCACTTCATCTACCCCGATTGTCGTCCGGAGTTCGTTGAGGCGATGAATCAGGCCATTCATGCCGGCACCACCAATGCGGTTGAACTTCTGGCACCTTATACCGATATTTCTAAGCGCGACATTGCCCTTCGTGGCAAGGAACTTGGCGTTGATTTCTCGCATACTTATTCCTGCTATAAGGGAGGCGAAAAGCATTGTGGCAAGTGTGGTACTTGCATTGAGCGTAAAGAAGCTCTCGAGGGCTTTGACCCTACAGAGTACGAAGACTGATTGTCGCTTCTGTGAGTAAGTGAGTTCCTACTTTCGAAACTTGAGTCATTATCTTTAGAACAACTACTTAGTTAATTACTATGGAAAATAAGTATCCTCATCTGACCAGTCCGATTACTTTGGGTCGAGTTACTTTCCGCAATAGAATCTTTTCTGCGCCTATGGGTGCTACAGATATCACGTCCGATTGTTGTCCGGGTCCTCGTACACAAGGCTTTTATGAGCTGCGTGCTAAGGGTGGAGCAGCGTCTGTCACCGTCAGCGAGCTGGTTGTGCATCCTGAGACTGATGCCAGTCACATGCTGCACCTCAACCTTGAGACGGTAGGTTGTCTGCCAGCACATGTCTTTGTGGCCGATGCTATCCGCCGTCATGGATCTGTGCCAAGCATCGAACTCTCACACTCTGGTCAGTATGCCGGTACTTACATGGCCGATAAGAATAAGAAGGCCAGCCTCTGTCAGTGGGGACCCAGTGATGGCACACGCCCTGATGGCCGTCCGGTCAAGGCTTTGTCTAAAGAGCAGATTACCGATATTGTCAAGTCATACGCTGATAATGCGGCTCTCTGTAAGCGTGCTGGCTATGAGATGATCATGGTGCACTGCGGTCATGGCTGGCTCATTCACCAGTTCCTTTCTCCTTATCTGAACCATCGCACAGACGAATATGGCGGTTCGTTGCAGAATCGCATGCGTCTTTGCCTCGAGGTACTCAAGGTGGTTCGTGAGGCAGTAGGTCCTGGCTTCCCTATCGAGGCACGTATCAGCGGCAGCGAACTCTTTGAGGGCGGTTATGGCATTGAGGAGGGCATTGAGATAGCCAAGGCTATTGAACCTTTGGTAGATATGATTCATGTCTCAGCCGGTTCTTATCAGTTCGGCTTCTTCAATACTACCCCTCCGATGTTCGATCCTCATGGAGTCAATGTCTGGTTAGCTGCAGAGATTAAGAAGCACGTCAGCAAACCAGTTGCTACGATCGGTGGTTTGAGCGATCCTGCTCAGATGGAAGAGATCATTGCCTCGGGCAAGGCCGATGTTGTCTATATGGCACGTCAGTTGCTGGCCGATCCATTCCTCCCACAGAAAGTCATGGCACAGCAGGAAGACCGCATTGTGCGCTGCCTCCGTTGCTATACCTGTATGGCCGAGCGTCCTGTTACTTTCACCCGTCGTTGTGCGGTCAACCCTGTCATTGGCCGTGAGATTGAAGGCATGGAGGTTACTCCAGCTGCTCGCAGCAAGAAAGTCCTGGTCGTGGGTGGTGGCGTAGCAGGTCTTAAGGCGGCTCACACAGCAGCGCTGCGTGGTCATAAGGTGATCCTCTGTGAGAAGGCCGACAAGGTAGGTGGCATCCTCAAGTCTGAGCAGGCCATTCCTTTTAAATATGAAATGTATCAGCTGGGTCCAACCCTCGAGCGCCAGTGTCTTGACGAAGGGGTAGAGATCCGTCTCAACACGGCAGTCACTCCAGAATATGTAGCCACAGAGAAGCCTGATGCACTTATTCTGGCGGTAGGTTCTACACCACTTGTTCCACCTCTTCCTGGTATAGAGGGTGAGAATGTTGTTATTGTCAACAACTATTATCTGGAGAAAGAAAAAGTGGGCGATACCGTAGTGGTCCTGGGTGGTGGTCTGGCAGGTTGTGAATGTGCAGTTCATCTCGGACAGGAAGGCAAGAAGGTGCATCTGGTGGAGATGCGCGATACTTTAGCACCAGACTGTAACATCCGCAATCGTCCTATCCTGATGCGTAAGGTGGCTGAGTTCTGCACGGCTCACACCGAGTATGCAGGTCTGCGCATCACTCCAGAAGGCGTGATCTGTCGCGATAAGGAGGGTCAGGAAGTCCTGGTTCCTGGTCAGACTGTTATCTGTGCCGTAGGCCAGCGAGCTAATCGTACTGATGTCGATGCGCTTCGCATGAGTGCTCCATTCGTCCGTGAGGTAGGCGATTGTATCCGTCCGGCCAATATTACCAAGGCTATTTACGAAGGCTATCACGCGGCTCTTGACCTGTAATTTTACATTATCACATATTACCTTATTATGAAGCATTTATCATCTTGCTTAGCACTTTTGTTACTATTTGTTTTTGGTTCACTTACGGCCAAAGACCATCAGGGTATTGTTTCCTCTGAACTTCGTGCCAGCCATTTCACGCTGATCGAAAAAGCCAGTCCGGCAAAGATCCTCATTGCAGCAGACGAACTCAAAGGTGTCCGCATTGCAGCAGAGAACCTGCGGTCCGACTTCGCGCGTGTCTGTGGCACTAAAGCCGAACTTCTCACCGCAGCTCCTGCAGGCCGCTGCATCCTTGTCGGCACTTTGCAGAGCTCTTACATCCAGCAGTTGGTCAAAGCAGGTAAGATTGATGCTTCAGAACTGAAAGGTAAGGTCGAAAAATATTTGATGACCGTCATCGAGAACCCTTTGTCGGGTCTTGATGAGGCTTTAGTCATTGCCGGCAGTGATATGCGTGGCGCTATCTATGGCATCTACGAGCTCTCTGAGCAGTTGGGTGTCTCGCCATGGTATGACTGGATGGACGTACCTGTGGCTCATCAGGAGAATCTCTCTATCGCCAAAGGCACTTACACCGCAGGTGAACCTGCTGTACGTTATCGTGGACTTTTCCTCAACGATGAGGCCCCATGTCTTACTACTTGGGTAAAGAATACCTTCGGCACAGATTTCGGTGGTCATGAGTTCTATGCTCGCGTCTTCGAACTCATCCTGCGTCTGCGTGGCAACTACCTCTGGCCTGCCATGTGGGGTTGGTCATTCTATGCCGATGACCCGCTCAACTCTCCAACGGCCAACGATATGGGTGTCATCATGGGTACCAGCCATCATGAACCTATGGCGCGTAATCACCAGGAGTGGGCACGTCACCGCGAGGAGTATGGCGAGTGGGATTATGTCACTAACCAGAAAGTTATTGACCAGTTCTTCCGTGAGGGCATCCAGCGCGCCAAGAATACAGAAGACCTCATCACCATTGGTATGCGTGGCGATGGTGACACAGCCATGGGTGCTAAGGAAGGCCACGACGATGAGTTTGTATCTAACGACCAGGCCACCATCAAACTCCTTGAGAAGATTGTGAAGAATCAGCGCCAGATCATTGCCAAAGAGACGGGTCGTCCGGCCAGGGAGCGTCAGCAGGTATGGGCTCTCTACAAGGAGGTACAGCGTTATTATGACAAAGGCCTCAAGGTGCCCGATGACGCCATCATCCTTTTCAGTGACGATAACTGGGGTGACATCCGCCGTCTGCCTTCTGCGGCCGAATTGAAGCACAAAGGCGGCTTTGGCATGTACTATCATGTAGATTATGTAGGTGCACCACGCAACAGCAAGTGGCTCAACGTAACCCCTATTCAGCACATCTGGGACCAGCTCTCGCTCACCTATCAGTATGGCGTAGATCGTCTCTGGGTGCTCAACGTAGGCGATCTCAAGCCTATGGAGTATCCTATCTCGCTCTTCTTTGATATGGCCTGGAACAAGCCTACTTCATACACCGCACAGACCCTTCTTGACCATCCACGCAAGTGGTGTGCCCAGCAGTTTGGCGATGAGCAGGCCGATGAGGCTGCACGTATCCTCAACCTCTACAGCCAGTACGCCGGTCGTGTCACTGCCGAGATGCTCGATGCAAAAACTTATAACATTGAGACCGGCGAGTGGAAGCAGGTGGCCGATGAATTCATGCGTCTTGAGGCTGAGGCCCTCCGTCAGTATCTTTCACTGCCAGCAGAGTATCGTGATGCTTATTCGCAGGTCATTCTTTTCCCGGTCCAGGCTCTGGGCAACGTCTATCAGATGTATTATGCACAAGCCATGAACCAGAAGCTCTACAGCGAGGGTAATCCTGAGGCAAACCTCTGGGCCGACCGTGTTGAGACCGCTTTCGAGCGCGATGCAGAGCTCTGTCGCGCTTACAACAAGGAGATGGCAGGAGGCAAGTGGGACGGTATGATGATCCAGAAGCACATCGGTTACTTTATGTGGAACGATAACTTCCCGGCCGACCGTTGTCCGAAGGTTTCGCGCTTTGAGGATCTGACCGAACTGCGTGGCCACTACACTTTCAAGCCTTCTGAGGGTTATATTGCCATGGAGGCTGATCATTACTATTCGTTGGAGAATCCTGCCGATGCACAGTGGACGGTCATCCCATTCATGGGCCGTACACGTAGCGGCATCTCGCTCCAGCCTTATACTGCCGAGACAGAAGGCAGCAGCATCGCCTATCGCGTAGAGATCCCAGCCGGCTTTGACGAGGTCGATGTTCATGTCATCACCGCTTCTACCTTGGCTTTCAAGCGTTCCGCAGGTCACCGTTACACCGTAGGCTTTGAGGGTGAGGAGGCTGTAGAGATCAACTTCAATGGCGAACTCAACGAGGAGCCTGAGAACGTCTATCGCATCATGTATCCTACGGTGGCCAGTCGCGTCATCGACCAGACAGCACACCTCAAAGTAGGCGAAGCGGGTACCAAGACCCTGATCATCAAGCCGCTCGACCCAGGCGTAATCCTTGAGAAGATCGTCATCGACCTTGGTGGTTATCAGCCATCGTTCCTCTTTGGCAAGGAGTCTGGCTGCACCAGAGAGTAATTCCACATTTCACTTTTTACACTTTTCATTTTACATTTAAAATGAGATCTCCCCTTATCTTATCAACCCTCGCAATTATGTTAGTAGGATGTACACCCAAAGAGCAGAGCATCGATCAGCAAGTCGATGCGCTCTATAACCGCATGACTCAGGAGGAGCGCCTGGCTCAGCTCCGTGGTACATATTTGAATGATTTCTTTACCGAAGATAACCAGCTTGACACCGCTGCATGTCGTCGTGAACTTGCCAACGGCATTGGCCACTTCTCACAGTATGCCAGCCAGATGGGCGATGATCCGAATCTGATCCGCGACAAGGTAGCTGCTATGCAGGCCTGGCTGATGCAGAACACGCCAAGCGGTATTCCGGCACTCTTCCACGAAGAGGTGCTCACAGGTGTCTGTACACGTTATGCTACACAGTATCCGCAGCAGATTGGCTATGCTTGTTCGTTTAACGTAGATTTGGCCGAGAAGAAAGCCCTGCAGACCGGCATTGCCATGCGCAAGATTGGCGGCTTGCTCTCACTTTCTCCTATGGTCGATGTCTGTCGCGTACCTTCGTTCAACCGTCTGGAGGAGTCTTATGGTGAAGATGGTTATGTCAATGCCATCTTCGGCACGGCTTTCGTGCGTGGCCTGCAGCAGGGCGATCTCAAGAAAGGTGTAGGTACCTGCAGCAAGCATTATCTCGGCTATGGCGGCGGTGGTGATGCTGCAGAAAAAGAGCTGATGGAAGAGATCCTCATGCCTCATGAGGCCATGATCCGTCTGGGCGGTAGCAAGGTAGTCATGCCAGGTTATCATGAGTTCCACGGTAAGCATTGTGCCGCCAGTCCTGAGGCTTTGGAAGATATTCTGCGCCAGTATGTCGGCTTTGACGGCATGGTGGTGAGCGACTATACCGCCATCAACCAGGTTTCTGAGTGTGCCGATGATCTGCACCGTGCAGCTGCCTCTATCAACGCAGGTACCGACGTTGACTTCCCACGCGGTGAGATGTATGCCTACCTGCCAGAAGCTATGGAGAAAGGCCTCGTCTCTGCTGAAACTTTTGAGCGTGCCGTAAAGCGCGTACTCACCTATAAGTTCCGTGTAGGTATGTTCGATGAGCATCCGTTCCTCTACTCTCAGGAGCACATCGTCTTCGATACTCCAGAAGAGCGCCAGACGGCTTATGAGATGGCTACACAGAGCATCGTCCTGCTTCAGAACAATGGCATCCTTCCTCTTTCAGCAGCTAACAGTTCATCACTCCTCACTCCTCACTCGTCACTTTTCCTCACCGGTCCTAACGCCAACACCATCTGGTCTATGATGGGCGACTATACCTATCAGTCTATGCGTTATTTCTGGCAGTGTAAGACCGAAGACGGACTTTCTCCTAAGATCGTCAACCTCAAGGAGGGTCTTGAGAGCAAACTTCCAAACGGCATGAAGCTCACTTACAGCCGTGGCTGTGACTGGACAGAGATCGTTGAGACCTGGATTGAAGAAGGTGGTGACTCACGTGCAGAATGGATGCGCGCTCTCCTGGACCGTAAGGTGACCAACCCAGACGAGATCAATACCGCTGAGGCCCTCAGGATGGCTAAGCAGGCCGATGTGATCATAGCTGCTGTAGGCGAGAATCCACTGCTCTGTGGCGAGAACCGCGAGCGTCCGACCCTGCGTCTGCCTGGTCGTCAGGAAGAGTATGTAGAGCAGCTTCTGGCTACTGGCAAGCCCGTTATCCTCGTCGTCTTTGGCGGTCGTCCACAGGTCATCTCTAAGATTGCCGACCGTTGTGCAGCCGTCATCCAGGCCTGGTATCCTGGCGAGGAGGGTGGCAATGCTGTGGCCGATATCCTCCTGGGCAATGTGGCTCCTTCGGCTAAGCTCAGCGTCAGCTATCCAAACTGTGAGATCAAGGATCAGATGGTCTGCTATAACTATTCTACGGCCGATGACCCACGCATCGCATGGCCTTTTGGCTATGGTCTCAGCTATACTACCTTTGAGTATGCGAATCTCTCGGCCGATGCCTCTGCCGCCACTTCAGATCAGGTAGTTAACCTCACCTTCCAGATTAAGAACACCGGCAATATGCAGGCCGATGAGGTAGCACAGATCTATCTCTCTCCTGCCGAGGGTGCCGAAGAGCTTCTTAAGCCTATTGCACTCCAGGGCTTCGGCCGTGTCTCTCTGGCTCCTGGTGAGACCAAGACCCTGACCTGTGCACTCAACGTTGAGCAGTTCGGCTACTATGCCAACGGTCAGTGGAACGTGGCTCCAGGCAAGTATCTGGTGCGTGTAGGTGCTTCTTCGAAGGATATCCGTCTGGAGCAGGAGGTTACCCTTACCGGTGAGGTCTTCACCAAACCGCTGCGCGAGGTTTACTTCTCAACTTTCGCTGAGAAGTAATGTGCCTACATAGCCCAGCAGCTGTTCCGTATCAGTAAAATCAAATGGAGCTTTCAAGGCCCTGAAAAGCTCATCGGGAAATCCAAAAGGGGTTTTCAAGGCTCTGAAAAGCTCATCAGGAAATCCAAATGGAGCTTTCAAGGCCCTGAAAAGCTCATCGGGAAATCCAAATGAGGTTTTCAAGGCCTTGAAAAGGAGAAAGTAAAATCAAAAACATTGTTTCAGAAGATAGAAAAGTCTATTCAAAAGGTTATTCCACAATCTCGCACTGCACACTGCCGATACGCTTCAGTCCGATGATGACTTTGAGAGGGCGGTGATCCTGGGTCTTCGAGAGCCAGACTTTGAGCGGTGTACTTTCCTGTCCTTTGGTGGCAAAGGTGAGATAGACGAGGTAGGCAGAATGCTGCTTGCCATTGCGTAGCTCGATGTCTTCAGCACCTTGAAATTCGACGTTGATCCAATCTTTCTTCAGTCCGCTGAAGCAGGCATATTTCATCTTAGTGCCTTTCTGCAGGGTGGCGAAGTCAAGGCTACGGACCTTATAGAAAACTGAGAGCATGTCGTAGGCCGGTTCGTTGACCCTATGCAGTGTATCGCAGTTCTCTTCGGGCTCTTTGCCCTTCTTGAGCCAACGGTGCACGCGCACTTCAGAAGAGGCGATATTCTTTGGCTCCAGCAGTCCTGAGGCATCTTTCTTCTTCGGGAAGAACGTGTTGTGCTCTATGCAGTTATACTTGCCTTCGTGAGTGAATTTGTAGAACTCAGTAGGAATCATCTGATCGTTGATCCAGGTGTCGAGCGTATCGCGCACCTTCATGATGTGCTCTACGATGTTGAGCGACTGTCCTGTCATGTGCCCTTGTGTCAATGTGGTACCGTCGGCATAGGTCTCCTTGAAGGTAGAGAGGTCGCCACGTCCGGCCTTGGCCCAGATGAATCCTAAATGAAAATAGACATCGTATGAGAGTTTCTCGGTCTGTTCCTTCTCGCTGGGTTTATTGTCTGCCGAGGCAGGCAGGAACTGACTTGAAACGCTTACGGCGATGAGGAGGTATATCAGGAATTTCTTCATTTTACTTTTTCTTCATTTTATTTCTGTACTCTTCGTTCTTGCTCTTTTTCTCGGTCTTCTCTTTCGGCTTATTCTTCTTAAGCGTCTCTGGCTTCTGCTTATCGAGCGGCAAAGCGTGGATATTCCAGCTCTGTTCGAGGTTCCAGTTCTTGCGCAACTCGAGCAACGTATTCATATAGAATACGGCTTCAGGCTGTATGTGATCTACGATAGAGCCGATGTCGAACTTGCTGTTCCCATTACGGTCTTCCACCAGACGGGCATAGTATTTGCCTTCAGGAACGTTGACAAACTTGGCTTGTCCGTGCTTGACAGTGACCTGCTGCACGACCGCATCCTTCTCAGAGAGTAACTGCACGAAAGCAGGTTCCTGTGCACCGGTTACGCGAATCAGCAGGTGTGAATAGTCTTCAGGCGTCTTCTCTTTGAAAGAGAGGCAGGTAGAGTCTATCGGATTGCCATAGACATCGTGCATCGAAGCAGAGTCGGCAATGACGCGGTAACTGGTTCCTGGCGAGAAATGAGGGATAGCATGCAGGGTGTAAAGACGCAGGTTGAGACTGTCTTGCACCAGACTGTACTTCATCTCGTGCCAGGCAGAATCTTTCTCTTGCAACAGATGCAGGCCTTCAAGATCCAGCGAGTCTAAGGGCGCAGACATCTCGATCTTCGGACGAGCGCCAATATCCAGATCACCCTTGGCCATCAAAGACATCTTCATGAAGGTCGTCTTAGGGAGGGAGTCTTTCTTAGCTTCGTCGAGGTCTCTGCCTTTCTTGCGCTTCTTCTCTTTCTTCTTCTCCTTCTCGGCTTTTTCTTTCTCTTTGGCCTTCTGTTTCTCGTCTATCTTCGGACGTGGATTCTCCAGATAAATCGTATCTGTGCGGAGTATATCCCTGCCGTCTCTGGTAAACAGATACGACATAGAAAGAGCCAGAGTATCACGCTGATAGACCAGCGAATCGCGAATCCAGTAGGTCAACGTATCGTTGGTCAGATTAGGTTCGCAGATGAGCCAGCTGTCCTTATCTACTGCAGCCTCTCCACGCTCTTCCTCGTCAAGCAAAGTAATGACTGGCAGGGATGGCATACGGGAAGCAAAACGTACATTCAGGTGGATAGAATCCTTCCAGATTACGTCGTCAAGATAGAGGGTGTTGTGCCCCTCGTTGAACATACGCAACTGCAGATTGTCTGGCAGATAACGCCAGCCATCGCGCACGATGATCGAGTCGTATGCCAGCGTGTCGATCAGCTGTTTGCCTTTCTTATCGCTGTTTACGGCCTTCTCGACGCTATGCAGATTGAGCTTGCTCCAGATGGTGTCATGAATCTTGCAAGGCTCCATAGACGGAACGATGAGGCTGTCAAGGAAAGCCACATCTTCGGTGCTGACATTGTATTTGTAGTCTGTATTGCCATCCATCAGTCCATAGAGACGATAGCGGCCAGGAGCGATACCACTGATGGTAAACCGGCCATACGCATCGGTCTTACCTGCACGTTCAAAGGGGCGATGCATGAATACCGAATCAGGGTAGAGCGCAATGATGGAATCTGCACCATGCAGCGAGTCGCCTTGTACCAGCGAGTTGTCATCAAATACCTTATATATGCCTACGTACGCGCCCGTGACGGGTTCCAGATCTTCGGCATTCAGCACCACGCCACTGACTTTCATCGTGTCAATATGGTCGCCTGTAGAGAACGTAAGCGAGAAATTCTCTAACGGATTTCCCTCGTTGTTGTCCTGAATGGCATCGCCCAGATCCAGCGTATAGGTGGTGTTCGGAATCAGGCTGTCCATCAGCTCTATGGTCACCGTTTTGGCATTGCTCATGATGGCCGGACTCTTGACCTGAGGCGGAGAGACGGTGAGCTTATCGTTGGCCTTATCGAGCTTGACATTCTCGTTAAAGCGTAGCGTGATCTTTTGTTTGTTGACGTTTGTGGCACCTTCTGCCGGATTGCTTTTTACCAGCACCGGAGGGGTCTCGTCATACCATCCACCACCGGGATTGCCGATGCTGGCGCACCCCATCAGTCCTACTACCGACAGGATGGAAAGAGGTGCCAAAAGCCCTTTATTATGTCTTAAAAAGTGTCGAAACATGTCGCGAAGATACGCAAAAAACATCATTATCAATCAAAAAACGCCTCAAAAAGTGTATTTTTCAACTTTTTTTTGTTGCTTTTGAATATTTTTCACTATCTTTGCGCCCGAAATATGCGAAAAATTATTTAAAAATCAATAAATATCAACAATGCAAAACAAAGGATTCGTAACAGTGCTTGCATGGCTTCTCGCCATTGTCTGTGCCTTCTACATTTCTTTCTCGTTTGTGGTTCGCCACCAGGAGAAGAAGGCTGCAGCTTACGAGGAGGCTACAGGTACTCCAGCCAAGTTCTACTTGGATTCCATCGCTACTGAGAATGTATGGTTCGGCTATACCTTCAAGCAGGCTCAGGAAATGCAGATCGGTCTCGGTCTTGACCTGAAGGGCGGTATGAATGTTATTCTCGAGATTTCAGTTGCTGACGTACTTAAGTCACTCGCTGCTGAGAATGCTCAGAACGCTACTTTTGTAGAGGCTCTGAACATGACTTCAAACTCTGGTGAGGTAGAGAGCGGTGACGCTTTCGTTGACGCTTTCGCAGCAAACTTCAAGAAGGTCGATGCTTCTGCTAAGCTGGCTGATGTCTTCAGTACCTACCAGCTCAAGGAGAAGATCACAAAGAATACCAGCGACTCAGAGGTTATCTCCATCATCAAGAAGGAGATGGACGATGCTCTTGCCAACTCATTCAACGTACTCCGTAACCGTATTGACCGTTTCGGTGTCGTTGCTCCAAACATCCAGCGCCTTCAGCAGGCTGGCCGTATCCTGGTCGAGCTTCCTGGCGTTAAGGAGCCAGAGCGTGTAAAGAAGCTTCTCCAGGGTTCTGCTAACCTTGAGTTCTGGGAGACCTATCAGGCTGAGGAGATCGCAGGTGGTCTGCAGCAGATCCTCATCGCTGAGGCTCAGAAGGCAGCAGCTGCTGCTCCTGCTGAGGCCACTGAGGCTGCTCCAGTAGCAGAGGGCGACTCTCTCCTGGCAGAGGTTGCTGCTGCTAATACCGACTCAATCGCAATGGTTGAGGCTATGCAGAACAGCCTTGCTGCCCGCGTACAGGTAATGGGCGGTCAGGGTCCTATCGTAGCTATCGCGCTCTCAAGCGATACTGCTGCTATCAACAAACTCCTTGCTGTCAAGGCTAACAAGGATATGTTCCCACGCAAGCTCAAGCTCGCATGGAGCGTTAAGGCTGTTGACGAGAAGGGTCTCTACTATCAGCTCTATGCTTTGAAGGCTCATGACAACCTCGGTCATCCATCTCTTCCAGATGCTTCTAAGGGTGGCGACATCGTTACCGATGCTGGTTCTGAGTTCAAGCAGATCAACAACTCATACGTTGTTAACATGACCATGACCCCAGAGGCTGGTAAGTCTTGGGCTAAGATCACCAAGGAGAACGTAGGTAAGTGTGTAGCTATCGTCCTCGATGACGTTGTATATTCTGCTCCACGCATCAACACTGAGATCACCGGTGGCCGTTCAGAGATCACTGGCGACTTCGATACTGAAGATGCTAACGACCTTGCTAACGTGCTCAAGTCTGGTAAGATGGCTGCTAAGGTCAACATCGTATCAGAGGACGTCGTTGGTCCAACCCTCGGTGCTGAGTCAATCCGCCAGAGCGTTATCTCATTCTTTATCGCGCTCGTGCTCCTGTTCATCTATATGATTCTCTTCTATGGTACAGTAGCTGGTTCGATTGCCGACGTCTGCCTCTTGGTCAACGCATTCTTCACCATCGGTATCCTCTCAAGCTTCCACGCTGTGCTTACCCTCTCAGGTATCGCAGGTATCGTACTCTCAATGGGTATCGCAGTGGATGCTAACGTACTTATCTACGAGCGTGCCAAGGAAGAGCTTGCATCTGGTAAGCCACTCCGCACTGCTGTCAGTGCTGCTTACAGCAATGCATTCAGCGCCATCCTCGATGCTAACGTAACTTCACTCCTCACAGGTATCATCCTCTACTACTTCGGTACAGGTCCTATCCGTGGTTTCGCCGTTACCTTCATCGTAGGTATCATCACCTCGTTCGTAAGTGCCGTATTCCTGAGCCGCATCTTCCTTGAGGGTGCTCTGGCTAAGGGCTGGTTCAAGGGTCTTAGCTTCACTGGTGCTCTCTCAGGTCTCCTGAAGCCAACCAGCATCGACTTCGTGAAGAAGGGCCACACCACTTCATGGATTTACGCTGTTGTAGCTGTTCTTGCTCTCATCCTGATGTTCTTCCCTGGTCTTGACAAGGGTATCGACTTCACCGGTGGTCGTAACTACGTAGTTGCTTACAACGACGTTGCTGCTGTTGACAACCAGGCTATCTCTGAGAAGCTCGAGCAGAACGCATCACTCGAGGGTGCTTCTATCAAGGTCATCACCATCAGCCGTGCCAATCAGGTACGTATCACCACCAACTTCGCTCTCAACGCTACTGACGACGCAGAGGCTAACCTCACCATGAAGAAGGCTATCTACGAGGCAGGCAAGGAGCTTGGTTATGTAAATGGTGATTTCGATAGCTTCAACAATGAGGACTATATCCCATCTACTCAGAAGGTAGGTCCTTCTATTGCTGAGGACATCACCTATGGTGCTATCATTGCAGTGCTTCTGTCGCTCATTGCTATCGCACTCTACATCCTCGTTCGTTTCCGCAACGTAGCCTTCTCTATCGGTGCTATCGCAGGTCTTGCAGCTAACACCTTGGTAATCCTTGGTCTCTACTGCTTGCTCCCAGGCATCATGCCATTCTCAATGGAGATCGACCAGGCATTCATCGCAGCTATCCTTACCGTTATCGGTTACTCTATCAACGATATCGTGGTCGTATTCGACCGTATCCGTGAGGTGAGCACCCTTTATCCTAACAAGGATCGCTACAATGTCATCAACGAGGCGCTCAACGCTACCATGCCACGTACGTTGAATACTTCTATCTCTACCCTCCTGGTATTGGTAGTAATCTTCTTCTTCGGCGGTGCATCTATCCAGAGCTTCATCTTCGCTATGTTGCTCGGTATCGTTGTCGACCCATTGACTACCATCTTCCTTGCAGTTCCTTGCGCTTACTATGTAATGGGCAAGAAGGCTGCTAAGAAGGTCAATGCATAAAAAAACAACAGGCTGTGGTTCTGCCACAGCCTGATTGTTTCAGATATCATTCTAAAAAAACAGCACCCTCGCTACAGTTCTCTGTGGCGAGGGTGCTGCTTTATCAGAATCCTTCTATGCCGCGATCTGCTGGCGGATAGTCGATCGAGAAGTGAAGTCCACGGCTCTCTTTCCGCTCCATGGCCTGACGCATGATGATATAACCTGTGTTGATCATATTACGCAGTTCGCAGATATCCATGTTTACTTTTGAGCGTAGGAAGAGTTTCTCGGTCTCCTCATACAGATTGTCCAGACGCGTCCAAGCGCGCTTCAGACGCAGGTTCGAACGGACGATACCGACATAAGTCTGCATGATCTGCTGCACCTCAGTCTTCGAGTCACTGATCAGGTAAAGTTCCTCATGAGGCACGGTACCTGTGTCAATCCAGTCTGGGATGTCGTCACGATGAGTGAGTGCTGCAACGCGGGGAATAGAATGTTTAGCAGCCAGATCGGCATATACTACAGCTTCGATCAGCGAATTGCTGGCCAGACGGTTGCCACCATGCAAACCGGTACATGAACATTCGCCAGCTGCATAGAGTCGGTTGATGCTCGACTGTCCGTCATAATCTACCAGAATACCGCCACACATGTAGTGGTGACAAGGTACCACAGGAATAGGCTCCTTGGTAATGTCGATGCCGATAGAAAGACACTTCTTATAGATGTTAGGGAAGTGGTGCTTGGTCTCTTCAGGATCCTTGTGTGTCACGTCAAGGAAGACGTGGTCGGTGCCATGCAGCTTCATCTCGTTAAAGATGGCACGTGCAGTGATGTCACGTGGTGCCAGCGAGAGACGCGGATCATACTTGTGCATAAACTCCGTGCCATCCAGATTGCGCAGAATGCCGCCATAGCCACGCATAGCCTCAGTGATAAGGAAGTTCTGGTGGTCGCCCTGGTGATACAGCGCTGTAGGATGGAACTGTACGAACTCCATATCCTTCACCGTACCTTTGGCGCGATAGACCATAGCCACGCCATCGCCTGTCGCGATAGGAGGATTGGTGGTGGTGCTATAGACCTGTCCCACACCGCCTGTAGCCATCATCGTCACTTTGGCCAGATAGGTGTCAATCTGTCCGGTCTCTTCGTTGAGGACGTAGGCTCCGAAACACTCAATGTCTGGTGTGCGACGTGTCACCTCTAATCCCAGATGATGCTGTGTCAGGATCTCGATGGCAAAATGATGTTCCAGCACATCGATATTCGGATGCTGCTTTACGGCTGCGATAAGTGCAGACTGTATGGCATGACCCGTATTGTCTGCATGATGCAGGATGCGGAACTCTGAGTGTCCGCCCTCACGGTGCAGGTCAAACTCGCCATTCTCCTTGCGGTCGAAGTCCACTCCCCATCTGACCAGTTCGGCAATCTGTGAAGGTGCATTGCGCACCACCAGCTCCACGGCCTTAGGGTCAGAGAGCCAGTCACCGGCTACCATGGTGTCATGGATATGTTTCTCATAGGTATCGACCGTAAAGTCTGTCACCGAAGAGACACCGCCTTGTGCCAGATCTGTATTTGATTCCTGAAGCTCACTCTTGCAGATCAGAGCTACCTTACCTGCATGTGCCACCTTCAGCGCATAACTCATTCCAGCAATTCCAGTGCCGATTACCAGAAAGTCATATTTTTTTCGCATGTGTATTTAAAAATTATTTGCTGCAAATTTGGTAAAAAAAACAATAGGTTGGTACGTCGAGGACACTTTTTGTGTCAAAAGAGTAAAGAAAACTTTGTTTTTCGTCTAAACACCCCTCGTTTTTTGGATTTTTATTTATTTATCAGTATCTTTGCATACTTGATAATGCGGTGTTTCTTATGTTTCTGATACAGGACAGAAGGCCGCACAGGTATAATCTAACATTTAATATTTACTATTTTTATCATATATTATGTCACTTCAGTGTGGTATCGTCGGTTTGCCAAATGTAGGCAAGTCAACCCTTTTCAACTGCCTCTCCAGCGCTAAGGCTCAGGCTGCTAACTTCCCATTCTGTACCATCGATCCTCAGGTCGGCATCATCACAGTACCCGATGAGCGACTGACCAAGCTTGCCGAGATCGTACATCCAGGTCGTATCGTCCCTGCCACGGTCGAGATCGTTGATATTGCAGGTCTGGTCAAAGGTGCTTCTAAGGGAGAGGGCCTCGGTAATAAGTTCCTGGCCAACATCCGTGAGACAGATGCAATCATCCATGTGCTTCGTTGTTTCGACGATGGCAATGTGGTGCATGTTGACGGCAGTGTAGATCCTGTACGCGACAAGGAGATCATCGATACCGAGTTGCAGCTCAAGGATCTTGAGACCATCGAGACCCGCTTGCCAAAGGTGGCCAAGCTGGCACAGGTAGGTATGGATAAGGATGCCAAGGTGCAGTTCTCGCTGATGAGCCGCATCAAGGAAGCCCTGGTGCAGGGTAAGTCGGCCCGTACCATCAAGCCAGAGACACCTGAAGAGGAGCGTGCCTATCATGACCTCTTCCTGCTTACTTCCAAGCCTATCCTTTATGTCTGCAATGTCGATGAGGCTTCGGCCAAGGATGGCAATGCTTACGTAGAGCAGGTGCGTGAAGCTGTGAAAGACGAGGATGCCGAGGTGCTTGTGATCTCAGCAAAGATCGAGTCTGAGATTGCTGAGCTCGAGACTTTCGAAGAGCGTCAGATGTTCCTTGAGGAACTGGGACTGAACGAGAGCGGTGTGAACCGTCTGATTCACTCAGCTTACGATCTCCTGGGTCTGCAGACTTACATCACCGCAGGTCCGATGGAGGTCAAGGCCTGGACATTCCGCAAGGGTATGAAGGCTCCACAGTGTGCTGGCATCATCCATGGCGATTTCGAGAAAGGCTTTATCCGTGCACAGGTCATCAAGTACGACGATTATCTTCAGTACGGTTCAGAAGCTGCCATCAAGGAAGCTGGCAAACTCGGTATTGAGGGTAAGGACTATGTCGTTCAGGATGGCGACATCATGCACTTCCTCTTTAATGTCTAAGACCTCATGAAGAAACTCTTTCTGCTCGATGCGTATGCGCTGATCTATCGGGCCTACTATGGCTTTATCAACAAGCCGCTGACCAATAGTAAAGGACAGGTCATCTCGGCGATCTATGGCTTTACCAAGACGCTGCAGGACGTGCTGCGTGAACAGCAGCCAGACTGTATGGCCGTATGTTTCGATCCGAAGGGTGGTACGTTCCGACACAAAGAGTTTCCTTCTTACAAGGCGCAGCGTGAGGCACAGCCAGAAGACATCACCTTCGCCGTCCCTTATATCAAGCAGATCATCGAGGCCTATCGCATCCCTACTTTCGAAGTTGAGAACTATGAGGCCGACGATGTGGTAGGTACACTGGCGCGTCTGGCCGACCAGCAGGGTGGCTTTGACACCTACTTGATGAGTCCTGACAAGGACTATGCGCAGCTGGTGACTTCTCAGTCGCGTATCTTCAAACCTAAGTCTTTCGGTCCCGGTTATGAGACGCTCGACGTAGAGGCCGTTCTGACAAAGTATGGCCTCAAGCGCACCGATCAGGTCATCGACATGCTGGGACTTCAGGGCGATACGG
The DNA here is from genome assembly GCA_002315795.1 of Bacteroidales bacterium UBA1733. The sequence goes on along the minus strand of DCIF01000130.1, from coordinate 5,747 downwards.
CCGACAATATTCCTGGCTGTCCGGGTGTCGGTCCTAAGACGGCACAGAAACTGATAGAGGACTTCGATTCGGTCGAAGGCCTCCTTTCTGCCGTAGAGACCGCTGCTGCAGAAGGCAGGAAAGAACTGCCGAATCTCAAGAAAGGCATGTTTGCCAAGGTGCTTGAGAACGTGCAGCAGATCAGGGATTCAAAATACCTGGCCACCATCTGCCGTGAGGTTCCTGGCGTAGTGCTCGATGCTGAGGCCTTACAGGTCGTCGAACCTGACTATGCGCGACTGTCAGAGATCTTTGAGTCTCTTGAGATGCGTAAGATGCGCGACGAGGCCTTGCAGCAGGTCAAAGCTCCAGCGCCAAAGCTACAGACCATTGCAGACGTTGAGACACATTATATTATATGCGATACGCCTGCCAAGCGTCAGGAGATGATTGCCGAACTCTTCTGGACGACCGAATGGGCTTTCGATACCGAGACCACCTCACTCAACGTCATGGAGGCCGAGCTTGTCGGTCTCTCGTTTGCCGTCGCGGGTCATAAGGCCTGGTACATCCCTGTTCCTGCCGATCGTGCTGAGGCTACGGCCGTCGTCGAGGAGTTGCGACCTCTGTTCGAGAATGATGCTACGCTGAAGATAGCGCAGAATGCCAAATATGACTATTCTGTGCTCATGCGCTATGGCATGGAGGTCAGCTATCCGCTCTTCGATACTATGGTGGCTCATTATCTGCTCGAACCGGAACTGCCGCACAATATGGATTATCTGTCAGAGTTGCTGCTCAACTATAAGCCGATTCCGACGAGCGATCTGATAGAGACCGGCAAGAAGAAAAAGGCTGCAGAAGAGTCGCTCGATCTCTTTGCCATGATGGATGCAGCCGAGGAAGACGAGAAACCCAAGACCATGCGCGACTGTAGCATCGAGCGCGTAGCAGAATACTGCTGTGAGGATTCTGACGTCACTTACCAGCTGGCACAGGTCCTCCGTCAGCAACTCAAGGAGCAGCAGCTGGTCAGGCTCTTCCAGGAGATAGAGATGCCGCTGGTCAAAGTACTGGCCGACATGGAGCTCACGGGTGTCCGTGTCGATGTCTCTGCGCTCACCGAATCGAAGACGGTGCTCGAAGCAGAGCTGAAGCGTCTTGAAGAGCGGATGACGCAGATTGCCGGCCATGCTTTCAATCCGCTTTCTCCTAAGGTCGTGGCTCAGGTGATCTTCGATGAGATGCAGCTCGATCCGAAGAGCAAGTCCCGCTCTACGGCCGAAGAGGTCCTGCAGCAGCTCATCGTGAAAATCAAAGGCGAAAAGACCGATGACGATAAGGTAGAGATCCTCGAGGATATTCTTTCTTATCGCGGCATCCGCAAGCTGCTTGGCACCTATATTGAGGCTTTGCCCGAAGAGATCAATCCTGAGACGGGCCGTATCCATTGTCAGTTCAATCAGACGGTCACTGCCACGGGCCGCCTGTCATCGAGCAATCCGAATCTGCAGAATATCCCGATTCGCGATGCTATGGGTCGCGAACTCCGCAAGGCGTTCGTCCCCGATCCTGGCGAAGTCTTCTTCTCGGCCGACTATAGTCAGATCGAACTTCGTCTGATGGCGCATCTCTCGCAGGATCCTGCCATGATTGCGGCATTCAATGAGGGCGATGACATTCATCGCGCCACTGCAGCCAAGATCTATCATCTGCCGCTCGAAGAAGTCACCAAGTTGCAGCGCACCAAGGCCAAGACTGCCAATTTCGGCATCATCTATGGCATTTCAACCTTTGGTCTGGCATCGCGACTCAACATCCCTCGTGCTGAAGCCAAAGAGCTCATCGATGGCTATTTCGCCACCTATCCGCGCATCAGAGAATATATGGACGAGTGCATTGCCGTGGCGCGTGACAAGGGTTATGTCGAGACCTTCTTCGGCCGTAAGCGTATGCTCAAGGATATTCACAGCGCCAACTCCACCGTTCGTGGTTATGCTGAGCGCAATGCCATCAATGCCCCTATTCAGGGTACGGCGGCCGATATCATCAAGATTGCCATGGTGCGCATCACCAGGCGCATCCGTAAGGAGAAACTCCATGCCAAGCTGCTGATTCAGGTGCACGACGAATTGAATTTCTCCGTACCACCCCAGGAACTTGACCGCCTTCAGAAGCTCGTCCTTGAGGAGATGGCAGGTGTAGTCAAGCTGTCTGTACCGCTCATCGCCGATTGTGGCAGAGGAGAGAATTGGCTGGCAGCACACTGATATGACAGTAGATTATATCCTCGAAGATAAGGATTTCGGACACCTTTATATCAAAAGGAATGTCCGTGCAGTCCGATACACCTTCCGTCCTGCACACGATGGCGGTCGGGGCATTCTCATCACCGTGCCGCGCCTCTTCTCTATGCCCCACCTGAAGGAGTCTGTCGAGGAGATGCGCCCTCGTCTTCAGGATATGATAGAGAAAGATGCAGCCATCGAGCAGAAGAAGCGTGAACGGCAGCCTACGCCCGAGCAGCTGCTTGAGGAGCGTCGTCGCATCGAACGTATGCGTGCCTTGGCCAAGCGTGATCTGCCACCCAAGCTCCTGGCTCTGGCTCAGCAATATGGCTTCAAGGTCAAGGAAGTCAAGATCAGCAGTGCCCGTACCAAGTGGGGCAGTTGTGTGGCCAGGAAGAAAGGACTCTTAAGCCGTAAGGAATATACCATCAATCTCTCACTCTATTGCATCCTCCTGCCAGATCACCTGCAGCGCATGATCATGCTTCATGAGCTCGTCCATACGCACCACATGGATCACAGCGCCGCATTTCATGCCGAACTCGACACGCTGCTCGGTGGCACCGAAAAGGCCCTCGAGAAAGAATTGAAGACCTTTCTCGTCTCAGCTGCTTCTGGGGGTGAGGGAAACTTCAGTTAAGTAAATAATCCTTGTCTTTTGATCTAAAAAACCGCCTTTATTTCGCTACAAATACCCAATTTTATCATTTCGTAGCGAAATAAAGGCTATTTTCTTGCACAAATCAATATTTTTAATTACTTTTGCACACCAAAATAAGTTGATATGTGTGAAGTAATAGGACGCAAAAAAGAAATCGCAGAACTCGGCCGATACTATAATAGCGGGCGAGCAGAACTTATTGCAGTTTATGGTCGCCGACGTGTAGGCAAGACTTTCCTTATAAATGAGGTGTTCAGAGATAATATGACATTTCATCATACGGGACTTTCTCCCTACAACAAAAAGCGAAAAGTAACGAAGAAGGATCAACTGCAGAATTTCTATTTCTCCTTGCTTAGATATGGTGCAGAGGATATATCTGTACCAACATCTTGGTTGGAGGGATTCTTTATGCTCGAACAGTTGCTGAAGAAGCTCGATAATGGTTCAAGGCAGGTGGTTTTCATTGACGAGATGCCTTGGATGGATACTGCAAGGTCAGGGTTCCTCACGGCATTTGAGGCCTTCTGGAATGGCTGGGGCAATACCCGCCATAATCTTTGTCTTGTAGTTTGCGGTTCTGCTACATCATGGATGCTTGATAATTTCATTGATGATAAAGGCGGTCTGTATGGTCGAGTGACTGGTAAGATGAAGCTGTTGCCTTTTACACTCAGGGAGTGCGAGGACTTCTACCTTGATAGGAATATTAAAATGTCACGATACAATATCATACAGTCATACATGATTTTGGGCGGCATCCCATATTATATGAATTACTTCAATCCTGGGTACAGTCTTGCACAGAATATTGACGAACTGTTCTTCCAGAAGGAAGCAAAGTTGAAGGATGAGTTTGAGCTGCTGTTCAATTCCGCTTTTGACAATGCGGGTGACTGTATGAAGGTAATACGAAAACTATACCAGCGTAGATATGGTTTTACACGCGATGAGATTGCAAAGGCAACTGGAATCAACCCCAACGGAGACTTTACCAAGGTCCTGAAGGCCCTGGCTGAGAGTAATTTCATAGAGAGATACGTACCTTTTGGCTATGGAAAACGTGAGGAACATTATAAACTGACAGACTGTTTCTGCTGGTTCTGGCTTCGTTTCAAAGAAGAAATAAATATTACAGAACATGACTTCTGGCAACATCATCTGAAGGAACCAGAGATTAACACATGGCGAGGAATTGCCTTTGAAAACGTGTGCATGCAGCATGTGCCACAGATAAAAGGCGCACTTGGCGTGTATGCAGTTGCAAGTAAGGAATCGGCGTTAGTTATCCATGGCGACAAGAATACTAAAGGTTCTCAGGTTGACTTGATTATTGACCGTGCTGATGATATTGTGAATGTCTGTGAAATGAAATACCTAAGATCACAGGGACACATGACATCTGAATATCAAGTTACTATTCAATCCCGAATGGAGAGTGTTGAACGAGAGTTTCCCGATAAAACGATTCACATGACGCTGGTAAGCACCAATCCGTACGATAATGCCAAGGAGGTTTTCCAGTCTGTCATTTCAGCAGAAGAGTTGTTTGGCAAATAGAAGCCGGTATCTGGCTACAGCACAGAAGAGTCTGCAGCGTAAAATGCGCAGCGTAAATTACGCAGCGCATTTTACGCAATGAGCAAGAAGATATGAGAACGAGCATGTCTATCGCAGTTCTCAAGGCTACATTATCTATAATCATTTCTTCTCGATGTGGTTGAGAAGAATGTAATTCTTTTGGATCTTCTGAAG
>DCIF01000130.1:0-1009 GCA_002315795.1 Bacteroidales bacterium UBA1733 | reverse complement strand
ATTATTCGCCCCAGATGATATCTACGTTTCTGATCTGATGCACCTTAATTCTTGAATCACAGAATGAACATAAGGTCTTTTTCTGTGTGTTCTGTGAGTTCTGTGTTCGCAATATAATGGTTGTTATTTGTTATCAATCCGGTTGATGCTAAAGATTAGCTCTCTTCGTAATAATATGAGTAATCAATGCCTTTAAGGAACATCTCGCGGTCGTTGATCTTGTCGGTGAGTGCACCGGTGAGCAGAGTCTTTATCCGAGTGGCATCGGCTACACTTTCGGCTGCCTTCAGTTTCAACTGGGTAGTGACACTAACCAGTTGACTACCTTCCTTCTTGAGTTTCGCCTTCAGGTACTTCCAGTAGTTACGGTTTTTCTCGTAATCGTCCTGTTGGTTGAACACACCAATGATATCAAGAACAGAGAAGTACCACTTATTGTCCTCCTCGCTCCAAACGCCACGCACTTCGCGGTCGTTGTAGAATCGTATTGATATTTTATTCATTTGGGGATCTTTTCCTTTTCGTCAGTTGAGCACAGTGGCTCATCGGCCAGTCGATGGCAATAGCAATGTGTGTGCAAAGATACTGATTTTTCTGACAAGTAGTATATTATTTTTACAAAAAATAATCTTTTTTTTCACATATGACAATCGTATGCTACGTTTCAAGGCCTTGAACGCCCCATCTGACTTTCCTGATGGAGGATTCAAGGCCTTGAAACCTTCTTTTGGATCTACTGAAGCACCTTTCAACGCCTTGAAAGGTGCTTTCTACTTTTCTGAAGCCCTTTTCAAGACCCAAAAAGGTAGCTATATTCTTCCGAAGGAGGCGGATGCATGCACGGACAGGCTTTCTGCGGATTCAGATCATGATGCCCGCAGATCCGCGCCTCAGGAAAGAGCTCATGCAGCACCGTGAGCAGCTCATGCAGCGCGAGCTTCTGCTCGGCCGTGCGGTTATCTTCGTAGGGCGATACCAGCGGAGGCGAATCGTCGCGATGTCCGCCCTC
>DCIF01000056.1:6197-6915 GCA_002315795.1 Bacteroidales bacterium UBA1733 | reverse complement strand
ACGGACTCTGATTTGGTCCTGTCTATACTCAAGTTTTAAGGTTCAACATAAATCCTCAAGCTTAACCAAAAGGTATTAAAGGGATAAACTTAAATATCATGCGAAAGTATTTCATCTTTGCACTCATATCATTGATTACGGCTGTGGCTGTCACTTCATGTTCCATCAGCTATAAGTTAAATGGCGCCAGTATCGACTATTCTGTAGTCAAGACCATCAGCTTTGAGAACATCCCAATCAAGGCCGCTATGGTCTATGCTCCGTTGGAAATCAATTTCAATGATGAACTTCAGGCAAAGTATATCAACCAGACGAGTTTAGAGCAGGTAAGGACCGATGGCGACCTGCAGTTGAGCGGTGCCATTACAGGTTATTCCCTTACGCCACAAGCGGTTAAGGAGGATGCTTACGCTGCCGAGACTCGTCTGACGGTTAAGGTGAAGATCAAGTTCGTCAATAAAAAGAATAAGAACGATAACTTCGACAAGGAGTTCTCTGCCTTCCGCGACTTTGATGCTACACAGATGATTTCCGACGTTCAGGATGGCTTGTGCGATGAGATCATCAAGGAGTTGGTAGAACAGATCTTCAATGCAACCGTTGCTAACTGGTAAACAATGATCGAGACCTGGATAAAACATCCCGAGGAGATGGGCGCTGAGGCTGTGGCTAAGTTGCCTGAGCTGATAGAGAAATATCCCTATTGTGCTACCTATCG
>DCIF01000056.1:4611-6183 GCA_002315795.1 Bacteroidales bacterium UBA1733 | reverse complement strand
CTGCTTTATGCCGTAGCGCTGGCCAATGTCCACTCTACCCGATTAGAGCAGGAAGTACGTCAGCAGTCGGTTTATCTGCCAGAGCGACTCAGAATGTTCCAGTTGGTCAATAAAGGCGAATATGAGTGGGTATCACTCATGCAGCAACTTGACGAAGCCCGTCAATCCAGACCTGAGGTCAATGACTTTGAGCTCATTGAAAAATACCTCTCTACCGTACATGATAACCTGGGCAATGAGTCTTCTTATTCAGTCGATGATCTTGTATCAAAACCTGATATAAAAGAGAGCGAAGACTACTTTGCCGATGAGGCTATTTCTGAGGCTGATTCATCGCAGGATGAGATCATTGACAACTTCCTGCTGGCAGAATCACAAGGTACACTCTTCGTACCCAAGGCCGATCCGAAAGAACCTGTTGATGATGACCCTTCTGTGCTCGATAAAATTACAGAACGTGCATTTTTGACCGAGAGTTTGGCAAAGGTATATGTCAAACAGCACAAATATGAGCAGGCTTTAGCTATTTTTTCGGAATTAAATTTGAAATATCCAAAAAAAAATTGTTACTTTGCAGACCAAATTCGGTATCTCGAGAAGGTTATCGAATATTCAAAGCAGAAATAAGCCGCTTTTCAGCCTAAAGTATTTTTTGCTTTCGGAAAGAAATAATAAGAAAAATAATAAACAAATAATTCACAAAACAAAATGGTAATTCTTACTGTAATTATTGTAATCATCAGCATCCTTCTTGTTGCTGTAGTATTGCTTCAGAAGTCTAAGGGCGGCGGTCTTGCTGCTGGTATGGCAGGTGGTAACCAGATTCTGGGTGCTCCAAAGACTACAGACTTCCTTGAGAAGGCAACCTGGACTTTGATGGCTGTAGTAGCAGTTTTCTGTATCTGCTGCACTTTGATCCTTGGTCACTCTGGCAATGATGTTAAGGGTTCTGCTATCGAGGCTATTGAGGGTACTGCTCCAGTACTTCCAGAGGCTGTTAGCGATGAAGCTCCTGCTGAGGCACCTGCAGATGCTCCAGCTGAGGCAGAGTAAATTGCTGCTTACTGATTACAATGGCAAAAATATAAGGGACTCATTTTTGAGCCCCTTTATTTTTGTCCTTTTTTTGATTAATGACTGCTTTAATAAGCATCAATCCTTTTGTCTTCTACGGTGTAGGTAACGCAGCGAGAAAAACAGAATGATAATGATAGCGACTTCACCACAGGCCGTCAATACAAAATCTTCTGGCATCTGCCAGTGGTTCATTTTCCAACCCATGACAGACATGACGATAAAATATACCAGCATGCAGCATGGCAAAACGATGTATTTCGGATACTTTCTCATAACCTTAATGACATTTTAATCTTAGTCTTTCTCCACCTTCGGTTGTTTCAAGAGTTCCTGATAGATGCGCACACACGAAATGGCATCCAGTGAGGCGTATGACATTTGTGCAAAAGAAAGCTGATCTGCTTCCCAGTTGGTCATCTGCTGACGCTTAGATAGCCGCATGTCAAAAACATCGGCATAGATCTTGGCAAGACTCATGTCTGTGATTCCGTACTG
>DCIF01000056.1:0-4497 GCA_002315795.1 Bacteroidales bacterium UBA1733 | reverse complement strand
AGGGTCTTCGAGCAAAGCTTTCAGACAAGCGGGTAATCCTTTGATTTTATTCAGACGGAACAGGAAACAGAACTTTCCGATAGAGAGTTGCACCAGACATACCTTATGGTGTTCGCCCTTGCGGAACGAGGGTCTTGTCTCGGTATCGAACCCTACCGGACAGTTCCCTTCGCGTATCTGGCGAACTGCTATTTCTGCCTGTTCTTCATTGATGACCGTCACAGGATGACCATCAAAGGCTACCATTGGCAATGCTGCCAGTTCTTCTTTGGTAATGCTTGTTCTCATTATTTGAATCTTAACTCATGTAATGGTCGCATGGCATTGACCAGTTTCTGTCCCCAATATGTGGCGAAGTTTTCCTTCACTTTGATGATGGCATCGTTCATCGTGATCTCATTCTGTTCGGCAAAAGCGGCAACGAAATTCTTCAGATCCTGATAGATGTCAGACAGGTCTTCGCTGATCGTAGCCATCATCGGGCCATCGCTGTATTGCATATCGGGTGTAAAGACCTCCAGATATTCGTCATCGGCACGCAGCAGGTTCCAGATTGCCTGGCGTACGTCTTCATAGTCCTCTTCAGTCACGATTTCCTGCAGTTCGTCAATGCCCTGTTCTTCCAGTTCAGGCAGTAACGATGCCTTGACGTAGATAAGTGGCAGAATCATGGTGATTTTCTTCAAGAAATCTTCACGTTCGGTGCCGGCGATGCGCAGTTTCTCCAGATAGACACAGTATTCGGCCGATACGGTAACCATATCAATTACCCCTGGCATCTGCATCAGATTGCTTTGATTCATATATATAATTGGTGACTTTTAATGTATTCTAAAACTTTGCTGTCAATCAGTTTGGGTGTAAACTGGTGTGCGATGGCTTCACGTATCTCTGTACTGCTGATATCAAATTGCGGAGCCTCTACAAAACGTACATGTGAGGTAAAGTCTTTCAGCTGCTCTACGGTATTCTTTTCGTAGCCGGGACGTGGATAGACAATCAGATGAAAGTCTTGCAGGATGGTGTCATAGGCGCGCCATCGGTCGAAGATCAGCCAGTTGTCCATGCCGACGATCAAATGGAACTCTTCGCCAGGAAACAACTGTTTGAGCGCCTGTAACGTATTGACGGTATAGTTTGGCACAGGCAGGGTGTCTTCTATGCAGCAGACCTTCAGGCCTGAATGTCCTTGTGTTGCAAGTTCAAGCATCTTCTGGCGGTCTTCATTCGGAGCTAATGAATGAGTGGCATTGGCTTTGAGCGGATTCAGCGGGCTGCGAATCAGCCACACTTCATCCACGATTTTCTCGGCGACGAGGTAGTCGCACAGCGCTATGTGCCCCTCATGCACCGGGTTGAAACTTCCGCTATAGATGCCTATCTTCATATTCGTAACGAAGGTTTACTCAGCGTTGATGAAGTCTTCTACAGCCTTGAGTGTCTCAGCTTTGGCTGTTTCCAGATCATCATTGACGATCACCTTGTCAAACTGAGGCGCAAAGGTAAGCTCGTAGGCAGCTTTGGCCAGACGTTGCTGTATGACCTCCTCGGCATCGGTGCCACGCTTGTGCAGACGCTCAGAAAGCGCCTCAATCGATGGTGGCTGGATGAAAAGGCTCATGGCACGCTCACCATAGTACTTCTTGATGTTGACACCACCCTTCACGTCCACGTCAAAGAGGACGGTATAACCTGCCTCAGAAAGACGCTCTACTTCACTCTTGAGGGTACCATAGAACTTATCTGTATATACCTCTTCGTACTCCAGAAATTCGTCGTTGGCAATGCGCTGACGGAAGTCTTCTGGGGTGAGGAAGTAATAGTCCTTGCCATGCACTTCCTGACCACGTGGAGCACGTGAAGTGCACGATACAGAGAAAGCCAGGTCGGTTCGCTGTGACATCAGATACTGCACCAAAGTGCTTTTGCCGCTACCCGAAGGTGCTGAAAATATAATAAGTTTACCTTTCATTGTTCTTAAGGAATTTGGGGATATTAGGGACATATCAAAGTACATTGAGCACCTGTTCCTTGATCTGCTCCAGTTCATCTTTCATCCTGACGACGATACGCTGCATCTCTGCCTGGTTGCTCTTGCTGCCTAAGGTGTTGATCTCACGTCCCATTTCCTGTGCGATGAACCCGAGTTTCTTACCATGTCCACCCGCATCCATCTGACTGTCCATCGTCTCCATGAAATAGTCCAGATGATTGCTCAGACGGTGCTTCTCTTCATTGATATCGAGTTTCTCTATATAATAGATCATCTCCTGCTCCAGACGGTTCTTGTCATAATCTACAGGCAGTTTATCCAGTTTTTCTAAGAGGTTCTGGCGAATCTTCTCGGTGCGCTCTTTCTCAAAAGGCTCAACACTTGCCAGCAATGCACGGATATTAGCTATCTTCTCCGTGAAAACGCGATAGAGCGATTCTCCTTCCTGCTTACGGAATGACACGATATTTGCCAATGCCTGTTTTACGACCTCAGTCACCTCATTGAGCTCTTCTGGTTCTATCACCTGCTGCTGCACCGTGATAGTGTCTGGCAGTCTTAGCAGCAGTTGCAGCAGCAGAGCCGAAGAGTCGCCGTTCAATCCGGGTTGAGCCAATGCAAGGTCTTTGTGCAACTGGTCAATCTGAGTCTTGTAGCTCTTGACAACCTCTGTGTTGATCCGAGGGGTCTGTTCGGCCGCTATCAGTTCTACGTTGACCTGCAGATCCACTTTGCCACGCTGCAGTTCGCGCTGAATCATCTGGCGGAATTCCATTTCACGCTCACGGTATTGTGAGCATACCTTTGACATCAGATCCAGTTGTTTCGAATTGAGCGACTTTATCTCAACAGTCACTTTTTTATGGGCAATTTCGGCGGTTGCTTTGCCGAAACCCGTCATAGATTGTATCATGTTTCAGTAAAAAATTACGAATTAGGAATTACGATTTGTGGTGTATAATCGTAAAGTTTGTGCAAAAATAATGATTTTTTCGATTACTTGTACCAACACGTCTCTTTTTTTATTAAATTTGCAGCGAAAATCAATTTAAATATAGAATTGTGGCCAATATTTTGATGATAGAAACATCGACGAAGGCCTGTAGCGTAGCCTTGAGTCATGATTTCAATATAGAATTTAATAAGGAAACCTTAGAGGGTCCGAATCATGCCGTTGCTCTCGGAACCTTTGTAGAGGAAGCCATGCAGTATGCCCGTGAGCATGATATCATGCCCGATGCTATTGCCGTCTCAGCCGGTCCTGGCAGCTATACCGGTCTTCGCATCGGTGTCAGCGAGGCCAAGGGTCTGGCTTTCGGCCTGAACAAACCCCTCATCGGTGTGAATACGCTCAAGGCGCTTTGCTGCCAGATCATGTTCCGTCCCGATGTTGAGAATGACATGGAAGAGGGTGCGCTCTATTGTCCGATGATCGATGCCCGTCGCATGGAAGTATATTGTGCGCTCTACGATCAGGCCTTGGGCGAAGTCAAGCCCGTTGCAGCCGAGGTCGTCGATGAGCATTTCCTCCAGGAGCAGCTCGATCATCATATCATTTATTTCTTTGGCGATGGCGCAGATAAGTGCGAGGGTGTGATCACCCACCCGAATGCACGCATCCTGAAGAATGTACGCGTTCTGGCTCGAGATATGATGGCACTTTCTGTGCAGGCTTTCAACCGCGGTCGCTTTGAAGATACTGCCTACTTTGTGCCTTTCTACCTCAAAGAGTTCCAGGCCACCAAAGCCAAGAATCCCTTCGGTATCGAATAACTCCTCTCCTAACCACCCTTTTTGAAGCAGATGCAAAAATACAATACACAACTTCCATCTATCGTTCTCCCTGAGTTCGGTCGAAACATTCAGCAATTGGTTGAATATTGTAAGACCATACCCGAACGTGATAAACGTACAAGCTATGCTCATGGTATTGTAGCCATTATGGCCGATCTGAAACCCGATGCGGCTGGTGTTGAGGATCTGAAACCGATTCTCTGGGATCAGTTGGCTATGATCTCAAACTATGAGCTCGACATTGACTATCCGGTGGCAATCACCCCCAAGGAGAAATTTGAAGAGCGTCCCAATGTGTTGAGCAATCCGCAGAAAGAGCGCATCCGCTGGCGTATGTATGGCAAGGTCGTTGAAGACATGATCGAGCGTGCCACTGTGCTCACCGATGCCGAACAAAGAATACGTCTCTTCGCCCTGTGTGCCAATCACATGAAGCTGCATTTCCATAAGACTTATCCGAATGCCGACGAAGATAATGCCAAGATTATCAACGATCTGCTGGAATATACCCGAGGCCGGTTCGCTGACGAAATCATAAGTATCTCCCTGCCAGGCATCAAGGAACTGATTGCTAACAGCCAATATGATGCTGCCTCCATTGAGACCGCCAGCAAAAAGAAGAAAAAGAAAAAGAAGAAGTGATTTCACTTCTTCTTTCTTTTTTATTCAAGTTTCGCAAGTGATTACTTGCTCAACTCCAGGGAAGAAGG
>DCIF01000122.1:4273-12098 GCA_002315795.1 Bacteroidales bacterium UBA1733 | reverse complement strand
CAGCTCAGGATTGCGCAAAAATCGCCTACGATCTTGGTCTTCGCAAAGTGAAGGCATATGTTAAGGGTCCAGGTAATGGTCGTGAATCAGCTATTCGTACCATCCATGGTGCTGGTATCGAGGTAACTGAGATTATTGACGTTACTCCACTTCCACACAACGGTTGTCGTCCTCCAAAGCGTCGCCGCGTTTAATTCTGTGTGGTTTTTAATTAATTTAATGCTTTAAATTGTAAAAAACTATGGCAAGATATACAGGCCCTAAAACTCGTATTGCCCGTAAACTTGGTGAGGCTATCTACGGACCAGATAAGGTTCTCGCTAAGAAGAACTATGCTCCTGGTCAGCATGGTCTTAACCGTCGTAAGAAAACATCTGAGTACGGCATCCAGCTTCGTGAGAAGCAGAAGGCTAAGTATACTTACGGTGTTCTTGAGTCACAGTTCCGTCGTCTCTTTGAGAAGGCAGAGCGTACCAAGGGTGTTACCGGTGAGGTACTTCTCCAGCTTCTTGAGAGCCGTCTCGACAATCTCGTATTCCGTCTCGGTATTGCTCCAACCCGCGCAGCTGCTCGTCAGCTCGTTCTCCACAAGCACATCGTTGTTGATGGCAAGGTAGTAAACATTGCATCATACAGCGTTAAGCCTGGTCAGATCATCGGCGTTCGTGAGCGTTCTAAGTCACTTGAGGTAGTTGAGAATGCACTTGCAGGCTTCAACCACGCAAAGTATGCTTGGATCGAGTGGGATCAGAATTCACTCAGTGGTAAGTATCTCCACACTCCAGAGCGTGCTGATATCCCTGAGAACATTCAGGAACAGCTCATTGTCGAATTGTACTCTAAATAATAAATAGTCCACATGGCGATTTTAGCATTTCAAAGACCCGAAAAGGTTCTTATGTTGGAAGCTGACCAGTTCTCTGGTAAGTTTGAATTCCGACCTTTGGAACCAGGCTATGGCATTACTGTTGGTAATGCGTTACGCCGAATTCTGCTTTCTTCACTCGAAGGCTATGCTTTCACCTCTGTAAAGATCAGCGGTGTAGAGCATGAATTTGCCTCTATTCCGGGTGTAATTGAGGATGTTACCAATATCATCCTTAACCTCAAGCAGGTCCGCTTGAAGCAGGTCGTCGAAGGTACAGAGAACGAAGTAGTCTCTGTTAAGATCAAGAATGCAGAGGTTCTGAAAGCAGGTGATCTGAATTCAGGCATGAGCGCGTTCGAGGTTCTTAACCCTGACTTGGTTATCTGCCACATGGACAATAGTGCAAGTTTTGATATTACATTGACCATTAACAAGGGTCGTGGATATGTTCCAGCAGAGGAGAACCGTAATCCTAATGCTGAGTTGACTACCATTGCCATTGACTCAATCTTTACTCCAATCCGTAACGTTAAGTACACTGTTGAGCCTTATCGTGTTGAGCAGCGTACTGACTACGAGAAGTTGTTGATTGAGGTTTCAACCGATGGTTCAATTCACCCTAAGGATGCTTTGCGTGAAGCTGCTAAGATTTTGATCTATCACTTCATGCTCTTCTCTGACGAAAAGATCGCTCTTGAAACTACAGAGACCGACGTTAATGAGGAATTCGATGAGGAAATCCTTCACATGCGTCAGCTTCTTAAGACAAGACTTACAGATATGGATCTCTCTGTACGTGCTCTCAATTGCTTGAAGAGCGCCGAGGTTGAGACTCTTGGTGAGCTTGTTGTCTTCAACAAGACTGATCTTCTCAAATTCCGCAACTTTGGTAAGAAGTCACTTACTGAGCTTGAGGAGCTCCTCCTGAGCTTGAACCTCTCGTTCGGTATGGATATCTCAAAATATAAACTTGATAAAGATTAATTACAACAATGAGACATAATAAGAAATTCAATCATCTTGGACGCACCAAGTCTCACCGCGAGGCTCTGCTTTCAAATATGACTGTATCATTGATCAAGGCAAAGCGTATCAACACTACTGTTGCAAAGGCTAAGGCCCTCCGCGTTTATGCTGAGCCAATCATCAATCGTGCTAAGGAAGATACTACTAACAGCCGTCGAGTTGTCTTCTCTTATCTTCAGGATAAGGAAGCTGTTAAGGAACTCTTTGGTGATATCGCTGTAAAGATTGCTAATCGTCCTGGTGGCTACCTCCGTATCCTCAAGCTTGGCCAGAACCGCCTCGGTGATAACGCTGAGATGGCAATGATCGAGTTCGTCGATTACAACGAGAACCTCCTCAAGGAGTCTGGTGAGAAGAAGGCTAAGACCCGTCGCTCACGTAGCAAGAAGTCTGAGGCTGCTCCAGCAGCAGAGGCTCCAGCAGCTGAGTAATTCTGGTTATACGAACCAAAAAATACGAGAAGCCCGACCTTTTGGTTCGGGCTTTTCTTTATCATATTTTCCCCATGTTTGATGTTCAATCCATCCGCAAGGATTTTCCTATACTTGACAGCCAGATTTATGGTAAGCCTCTCGTTTACCTCGATAATGGCGCCACGACGCAGAAGCCGCGCTGTGTCATTGACAAGATTTCTGACGGATACCTGCATCACAATGCCAACGTGCACCGTGGTGTGCATTTCCTGAGTCAGGATGCAACTGATCTGCATGAAGCTTCAAGACAGCGTGTGCAGAAGTTTATCAACGCCAGAGAGTCTGCTGAGATAATCTTCACCAGAGGAACTACCGAGAGTATTAATCTGGTGGCCTCATCTTTCGGAGATGCATTTCTGCAGGAAGGTGACGAAGTGATTGTTTCAGACATGGAGCATCACAGCAACATTGTCAGTTGGCAGTTGCTGCAGCAACGGAAACACATCGTAATTAAGCATGTCCTTCTCAATGAAAAACAGGAGCTTGACATGGATCATTTCCGCAGTCTCTTTTCAGATCGCACCAGACTGGTCAGCATTACGCATGTCTCAAATGTATTAGGTACGGTCAATCCTGTCAAGGAGATCATCACGTTTGCTCACCGACAGCATGTCCCGGTCTTGATAGATGGCGCTCAATCTACCCCTCATATCAAGGTCGATGTGCAGGACCTGGATTGTGACTTTCTGGTTTTCTCGGCTCATAAGATCTATGGACCGACAGGCGTTGGTGTGCTCTATGGCAAGCGCGAGTGGCTTGAAAAGATCCCTCCTTATCAGGGAGGCGGCGAGATGATCAAGACTGTGACGTTTGAGCATACCACTTTCAACGAGCTTCCCTATAAGTTCGAAGCAGGAACTCCGGATTTCATCAATACTGTCGCTTTTGCTTCAGCCTTAGACTATATTGAGGCTATTGGCATGGAAGAAATCGCAGCGTATGAGCATCAGTTGCTTAGTTATTGCACTGAAGAATTCAAGAAATTGCCAGGTATGCGTATCTTTGGCAATGCCGATCAGAAGTCGGCTGTCATGAGTTTTCTGGTAGGAGACATCCACCATTATGATATGGGTATGTTGCTCGACAAATTAGGCATTGCGGTCAGAACTGGCCATCATTGTGCCGAACCGCTGATGCAAAGTTTAGGAATTCAAGGTACGGTCAGAGCATCGTTCTCTTTCTATAACACGGTCGAAGAGATCGATCAGTTGGTTGCTGGTATCAAAAGAGTCAGCCGCATGTTTGGAATTTCCTAAGGCCATTCCTTGATCACGAATATCAACACATCCGCGGATGTGTTGATATTCGTGGCCCCGAAATGGACCTCCCAATTGTGCGAAGTCCTTTCCGAGATCTCGGAAAGGACTTCGTGATTTTAAAATGTGCCTTCATTCGTCGCGGAAGGGACTTCACGTTTGTCTGAAGTCCTTTCAGCGGTCAATGATAGTACTTCCTGATTTATGCTTCCCATTGGATAGGTTCTGCCTTCACTTTCTCAATATGTCCGATAAAGTTCGACGCCTGGCTTTCAAAAGACGCTACATCGCCCGTAGTATAGAAATGTGTCGTGCCATGCTTCTCAAGTCGGTTGTTCATCTCCGGATGCCTACGCAGATAATCCTGCAGGCCGTAAGCTACAGGCTTTCCTTGTGGCATGAGAATAATCTCAGGATGATCAAGTTCCTGAAGCACGGTTTGGATCAGACTTGTTACCAGCGGATAGTGTGTGCAACCCAGGATGATAGTGTCAATCAGCGGATCCTTATCGAGCAATTGTTTCAGATCTTCGTAGACAGCATCGTGCATTTCCTGCGTGTGCTGCGCCCCTGCTTCTATCATCGGAACCCAGCGCGGACAAGCCTGGCTATTGACCACCAGTGGCTTGAAATCAAGCCGAATGGAAGTCGGTATTTTTTCGATCTCCATATCGTAGGACTCTGATGAAATCGTGGCACGAGTAGCAATGACACCAATGTGTCCGGAATAAGTAAATTCAGCCACGCGCTCCACGGTGGGACGTATCACACCGAGTACACGTCGTGTAGGGTCGTCGGTGTAAGGAAGTACACGCTGCTGGATGTTTCTCAACGCCTTAGCAGAAGCCGTATTACAGGCTAAGATAACCAGCGGACAACCCATGCTGAAGAGTTTGTCAACAGCCTCGCGCGTGAAAGTATTCACCTCTTCGAACGAGCGATCACCATACGGAGCACGCTGATTGTCGCCTAAGAAAATATAGTCATATTGAGGGAGAAGACGGTGGATTTCTCTGTAGATGGAGAGCCCGCCAAAGCCACTGTCAAAGATACCGATCGGTCCCATTTTTTTGATAGATTTTTAAGAAAGGAAAATGATTTTATAACGCTGCAAAGATACTTATTTTCGAACCAATAAACAAAACTTTGAGATTAAATATGCTTAATATACGTTTAAAACCACCGGCAACCTATTATATAATGTTATTTTCTATCTTGGAAAAATACCAGTGAATCTGTTTTTTTATTAAATTTGCCGCGCAAATGTGCGTACATGCACTATCAATGCAAACTTTTCTATTGTAACAATAGTAACTAAACAAACATAAAAAAATTATGATGAAGCAATACAAGTTGCTCAACAATCTCTTTGGATGGATTGCCTTTGCGGTGGCTGCCTTCACCTACCTCTCTACGGTAGAGCCAACAGCATCGTTCTGGGACTGTCCGGAGTTTATCACTTGCGCCGCTAAAGGCGAGGTGGGACATCCACCAGGAAACACTTTCTTCAACCTCACAGGTCGTTTCTTTGTCAACTTCGCTGGCGGAGATATGGCACAGGCCGGTATCTGGGTGAACCGTATGTCGGCACTCTTCTCGGCTGGTGCTATCCTGTTCCTTTTCTGGACGATCACAGCGCTGACCAAGAAAGTCGTCTGTCGTAAGAACGAATCGGAAAAAGAGATCACCTGGAGCCAGATCATTACCATCCTGGCTTCCGGTATGGTGGGTTCGCTGGTATATACCTGGTCAGATACGTTCTGGTTCTCGGCAGTCGAAGCCGAAGTGTATGCCTTCTCAAGCTTCATGACAGCACTTGTATTCTGGCTGATCCTGAAGTGGGAGAACCATGCTGCAGGCGTAGAAGGAGACCGTTATATCATCCTGCTGGCTTATATTATCGGTCTTTCTATTGGTGTGCATCTGCTCAATTTGCTCTGTATTCCAGCCATCGTACTGGTCTATTATTTCAAGAAAGTGCCGAATGCCAACCTGAAGGGAACGTTAGGAGCACTCTTCCTTTCGGTCCTGATGATCGCCTTTATCCTTTATGGCATGATTCCAGGTTTCATCAGAATCGCCGGACAGATTGAGCTCTTTGCGGTCAATACCCTTGGCTTCTCATTCAACACAGGTACGGGTTTCTATTTCTTCTTTGTCCTGGCACTTCTTGCTTTCGGCGTCTGGAAGAGCTATCAGAAGAAGACTTCAGACCGAACCATGCGCATCCTGTTGTCAGCCGGTATCGTGCTGAGTGGTATGCCATTCATCAGCGACAGCTGGTTTGTCTGCTTGCTGGTAGCCGCTGCTTTCGTGGCTGGTGTCTTCTTGTGGAAGAAGCTCAATGCACGTCTCTGCAGCAATATCCTGCTCTGTCTGCTTACGATCCTCATCGGCTATTCTACCTTTGCACAGATCATCATCCGTTCGTCGGCACAGCTGCCAATGGATCAGAACTCTCCAGACGAGATCTTCTCGTTTACCAAGTACCTCAATCGTGAGCAGTATGGTGAGAGTCCGCTTTTCATCGGTCAGACTTTCGCAAGCGACGTAAAGCGCGATGCCGGTGGCCGTGCAGACGTCAAGGAGGGAGCTCCTATCTATACCAAGGTAGTCAAGACCAATCCTGATGATCCGGACCGCTATTTCATGAGTGGCCATAAGGAGAAGTATGAGTATAACTACACCGTACTCTTCCCACGTATGTACTCTAAGCAGGCCAATCATATCCAGGGATACAAGGAGTGGAGCGACTTCAAGGGAGAGAAGAAGAATGTAGATGGCAAAGTCATTACCGTTCCTACTTTCGCTGAGAATCTGACATATTTCTTCCGCTATCAGGTAAACTTCATGTACTGGCGTTACTTCTTGTGGAACTTCTCAGGTCGTCAGAGTGACGTACAGACCTATGGCGAGATTGACCGCGGTAACTGGATCACTGGTATTTCGTTCATTGATGAGATGCTGGTCGGTACCCAGGAAGATATGCCATCAAGCATCAAGGACAACAAGGGACACAATGTGTTCTATATGCTGCCATTGCTCCTGGGTCTGCTGGGACTTTTCTGGCAAGCTTATAGTGGCGAGAAAGGCATTCAGGGCTTCTGGATCGTTTTCTTCCTCTTCTTCATGACCGGTCTGGCCATCGTTGTCTATCTCAACCAGACACCTTATCAGCCACGCGAACGAGACTATGCTTATGCGGGTTCGTTCTATGCCTTCTCTATCTGGGTCGGCATGGGAGTTGCCGGTCTGGTTCGCCTCGTTGAGAAGTTCGTCACGAAGAAAGAAAGTGCCGTCATGGCTGGTCTCCTTGGCCTGATCTGTCTGGGTGTACCTTTCCAGATGGTAGGACAGACCTGGGACGATCATGACCGTTCTGGCCGATACACTGCGCGTGACTTCGGTCGTAACTATCTTTCGTCGCTCGAACCCAATGCCATCATCTTCACCAATGGCGATAACGATACCTTCCCACTCTGGTACAGTCAGGAAGTAGAAGGCTATCGCACTGATGTACGTGTCTGCAACCTCTCTTACCTCCAGACCGACTGGTATATCAACCAGATGAAGTCACAGGCTTACGAGAGCGAGCCATTGCCGATCTCTTTCCGTCCAGAGCAGTATGTGGCCGATAAGCTCAACTACGCACACATCGTAGATATGTTCAAGGGCGAAGAGAAGCCAATGGATCAGGTGATGAACTGGCTCTACAGCGATGATACACGTTACAAGCGCCTTGAAGGTTATTCTGGCGAGATCGACTACATTCCAGCATCGAAGATGTATCTGGATATCGATACAGCGGCAGTGGCTAACTCTCCAGTGATTGACGTTGCTGCAGACGATCAGATCAGCAAGCGCATGCACATCGATCTGAGTGGTAAATCTTATATCACCAAGAACGAGATTGCTATGCTCTCCATGATTCAGAACATTGCCAAGGAGGGTTGGAAGCGTCCTATCTATTTCGCTACTACCGTCGGTTCTGATATGTATCTCAGCCTGAACCGTTACTTCCGTCTGGTTGGTCTGGCTTACCAGATTGTACCTCTCGAAGGTGGCGGCACTACAACGGCCGATATCGATAAGAGCTATGACAACCTGATGAACAAGTTCGTCTGGGGCAACATCCAGGATACCACCATCTATCTGGATGAGAACAACCGTCGTATGTGCCGTACGCAGCGTATGATGTTCAC
>DCIF01000122.1:0-4190 GCA_002315795.1 Bacteroidales bacterium UBA1733 | reverse complement strand
TATTGCGATGAGACCATTCCTTCGGCCAACATCCCATACGACTACACGGCCATCACCATGGCAGATGCATATTATGCTGCTGGTGAGAAAGCCGATGGAGACCGTATCCTGACCGATATCCTCTTGCAGAACGAAGAGTACCTGCTCTGGGCCTTTACCCTTGAGCCATCGTACCTGCAGTCAGTGGGCCGCACCGTACGTGAGCATATCCTCACCATGCGTGAGGCGCTCGAGGTAGCCACTGCACAGAAGAACGATGAGATCACCGGACGCTTCGAAGAGGAGTTCCGTACTTTCTTCGAACTGGCTTACAACAAGTACAAGCTACTTAATTAAAAACACTATATAAAAGTCATTCTGCACCACCGCAGCCCTTGAAAAGACTGCAGCGAGGGTGCAGAGTGACCTTTTCATTCTATGTTCATAGAGCAGCCGCCCACATGGTTTCGCCGCCTTATGTTTCAGGACTCCCTCTGGCGCCTTCCTGCGCAGCCAAAGTGTGTTTATCTGACATTCGATGATGGCCCTACACCCCAGGTGACCCCTTGGGTGCTGGACCTTTTGTCGCATTATGGCATCAAGGCAACGTTCTTCTGTGTCGGTGATAACGTGGCTCGCTATAGAACCGTTTTCGAACAGGTCAAAGCCGCAGGTCATCGGCTTGGCAACCACACTATGAACCATATCTCTGCGCTGACTTACGAATCTAAAGCATATCTTGCCAACGTAGAGAAAGCCAATGTCCTCATACAGTCCGATCTCTTCCGTCCACCGCATGGCTGGCTTCGTTTCGGTCAGGCCTCCCTGTTGCAGAAGAAATACCGACTGGTCATGTGGGACCTTGTGACACGCGACTATTCCTCACGTCTGAATGCCGATGAAGTTTTTGAGAATGTCAAGCGATATGCACGTAACGGTTCAATCATCACGTTTCATGATCAACCGAAGTCCTGGCACAACCTGCAGGAGGCTCTTCCTCGTTCCATAGAGTGGCTCATCGCTCAAGGATACGAGTTCCGGGTACTCTGATTTGCACTCCTCTATCGTGATTGCAATTCATTTGCAGTCAGAAAGCCTTATCTTTGCTGCAGTTTTTATCAGCAAAATCGTTTACAGAATATGAAAAATTTCTTTTTGCTTTCCTTTTTGTCGGTCGCAGTCCTCACGGGTTGTGCACATCATCATGACCATGAAACCGATCATGATGAAGACGAACTTGAGCATGAACATGCAGCAGGAGTCATTCATTTCAGTGAGGAACAGGCCGAAGCAGCCAACTTGCAGACCGAGGTGATTCAGCCAGGGTCATTTACGCAAGTACTGAAGGTCAATGGCGAGATCCTCTCTGCCGAAGGTGATGAGATGACACTTGTAGCCCGTTCGGCAGGAGTAGTTACTTATGCAAAAAATGCTACGTTGACCGATGGTGCTGCCGTACGCCAGGGCCAGACGCTTTTTCATGTTTCTTCACAGTCTCTGCTTAGTGGTGATATCGTCTCTACCGTTCAGGCCGAGCGCCGTCAGGCAGAAGAAGTATGGCAGCGAGCTCAGCGTCTCTATGAACAGCAGCTCATCACCAAAGGAGAGTATGAAGCAGCAGAGATGCGCTATGAGCAGTCGGTGTCCGTCAAAGGAGCAGATGTCGTAACTTCGCCATTCTCAGGGTATCTACTGCAGTGTCTGGTTTCTTCGGGTAGTTATGTCTCAGAAGGTCAGGCTCTCGCGGTCGTCAGTCGTCATCAGAAACTACAGTTGCATGCCGATGTCTCTGCGCGTTATTATGACCGTCTGAATGGCATTGTCTCTGCCGATCTGCAGTTGCCATACAGCGAAGAGATTTTCCACCTCAGCGATCTACATGGCCGACTGTTGTCTATCGGCAAAGCCTCAGGCCTGAGTACTTCTGCTACCGATTTTCATGGATCGCAAGCTGCCATGGCCTCTCCTTATATCCCTGTAATCTTTGAGTTCGACTATGCACCAGGACTTTTTGCCGGTTCTTTTGCCGATGTCTTCCTTCTATGCGGCGAGCGCACGGGTGTCCTGTCGTTACCTCTCTCTGCATTGACCGAAGAACAGGGACTCTTCTTTGTCTATACCAAGATTGGCGAAGACGATTTCCGCAAGCAGGAAGTCAAGGTCGGACAGCGAGGCTCTGAACGTGTAGAGATCCTGCAAGGATTGAATCCAGGCGACGAGGTGGTAACTTCTGGTGCTTATCAGGTGAAGCTGGCCAGTGTAGCTACGGTTGCCGAAGGCCATCATCACCATTAATTCGTGCAGCGTATGAATCGTATTATCAAATTCTCACTGCACAACCGCCCGACTATCTGTCTGCTCGCCGTCCTCCTGCTCATTGCAGGTTGCTTCACGGCGTGGAACATGGAGGTCGATGTCTTCCCAGATCTGAATGCTCCCACCGTCGTGGTGATGACCGAAGCAGAGGGCATGGCACCAGAAGAAGTAGAACGACTGGTCACTTTCCCCGTTGAGACTGCGGTCTATGGCGCTGCGGATGTGCGTCGTGTACGCAGTTCTTCCACCACCGGATTCAGTGTCGTATGGGTAGAATTCGAATGGGGAACAGACATCTATCGCGCTCGCCAGATTGTCACAGAGAAGCTGGCGTCTATTGGCGAGACACTACCTCCACATGTCGGAAATCCTACGTTAGGTCCACAGTCCAGCATCCTCGGTGAAGTCCTTTTCATCGGACTCAATGTCAAGGAAGGAACACCGGCAGCGGATAGTCTCTCCTTGCTCGATCTGCGTACGTTGGCCGACTGGACCATCCGTCCGCGTCTGCTCAGTACCGGAGGTGTCGCACAGGTTACCGTTTTAGGTGGCGACATCAAGGAATACCAGATACAGCTTCATCCTGAGCGTATGCAGCATTATGGTGTCTCGCTCAGTGATGTGCTTGAAGTCACCAATTCCATGAACCAGGATGCCTCTGGTGGCGTCCTTTATCAGTATGGCAACGAATATATCATCCGTGGAGTTGTAGC
Organism: Bacteroidales bacterium UBA1733; assembly: GCA_002315795.1. The sequence continues at coordinate 1,182 of DCIF01000122.1, read as the reverse complement.
CACCAACGATGTGGAACTGCTCGGACAGACCGTTGTCCGCTATGATGCCGGCCGTTCGTTGCTGCTCAATGAGATTGCCGATATTGAGATAGGAGCCAAGACACCAAAGATGGGTTTAGCGTCGATCAATGGCCGTCCTTCGGTCGTGATGACGGTCACCAAACAGCCTTCTGTCGGTACTTTGCAGCTCACCGAGGATCTTGACAAAGCCATTGCCGAAATCAAGGAACAACTGCCTGCCTGTGTCGATGTGCGTACTGATCTTTATCGCCAGCAGAGTTTTATTGATTCCAGCATCAGCAATATTCAGCATTCGCTCATAGAAGGTGCGATCTTTGTCGTGCTCGTCCTCTTTATCTTCCTGATGAACTGGCGCACTACGCTGATCTCACTCGTCACCATTCCGTTGGCCCTGTTGGTGTCTATCCTGACCTTGCGTTTCATGGATCTGACCATCAATACCATGTCTATTGGTGGCATGGCCATTGCCATTGGTTCGTTGGTCGATGATGCCATTGTCGATGTGGAGAATGTGTGGCGACGACTACGGTCAGTGAGGAGTGAGGAGTTAGGAGTGAGGAGTGACAGAAACTATCTTCATGAAATCTATGAGGCCTCAAAGGAGGTGCGTATGCCCATTCTCAACTCTACGCTGATCATTGTGGTGAGCTTTGTGCCACTGTTCTTCTTGAGTGGTATGGAAGGCCGTATGCTGGCACCTCTCGGCATAGCATTCATCGTCAGTCTCTTTGCCTCTACGCTGGTAGCTCTGACACTCACACCAGTGCTTTGTTCCTATCTCTTGCCACATGCCAAAGCTTTGACTGCTGGCGAGCGTGAACCTTGGGTTACGACTCATCTGCGTTCGCTTTATGCTCGTGCATTAGATTGGTCTTTGGTGCATCATCGCACGGTCATTGGTTGTACTTTGGCCCTTTTTATGGTCACGCTCATTGGTGCTTTTACACTTGGACACAGCTTCCTCCCGGCTTTCAATGAGGGTTCTCTGACCATCAACCTGGGCACCGTCCCGGGTATTTCGCTTGAAGAATCAGATAAGCTCGGCCAGCGTGCAGAAGAGATCCTGATGCAAATCCCGGAGATCAAGGTCGTGGCTCGAAAGACAGGCCGTGCAGAACTCGACGAACATGCGCAAGGTGTCAATGGCTCAGAGTTCGAAGC
>DCIF01000116.1 GCA_002315795.1 Bacteroidales bacterium UBA1733 | reverse complement strand
ACTGGATACTCTCGATGTCAAGGTGATTGGTCGGCTCATCGAGAAGAAGGATATCGGGATGCTGTAAAAGGATTTTTGCCAACTCGATACGCATACGCCATCCGCCAGAGAACTCACTCGTTGGACGATCAAAATCAGAGCGTTCAAAGCCTAGACCCTGTAATGTGCGCTCTATCTCAGCATCGCGGTTCTGACTCTGGATGACCGTGAGCTGCTCGTTGAGTTCGGTCATGCTATCGATCAGATCAGCATAAGACTGGCTTTCATAATCGGTACGAGTCTCCAGCTCCACATTCATGGCGGCCAGACGTTCCTCGAGCGCTATCGTTGAGGCGAAGGCTTTTTCGGTTTCTTGTCTGACGGTCATGGAGTCGCTTAAAACCATCACCTGAGGCAGATAGCCAAAGGTCATCCCTTTCGGCTTGCTTACTCGGCCTGAAGTGGGCTGCTGGAGTCCGGCAATGATTTTGAGCATGGTGCTTTTCCCCGCTCCGTTCTTTCCGACCAGAGCGATGCGTTCGTGCCGGTTGATGACGTAGTTGACATCTGAGAAGAGTGGCTTCACGCCGAACTCTACACTAAGGTTTTCTATAGATACCATATTGATCAACGCGACATGGCGTTCATGAGCAGTTCTTCGTTGCTACGTGTATTCTTAAGTTGTTTCTGGAGCATCTCCATTGCTTCAATAGGAGTGTGGTCAGACAGGAATCTACGCAGAATCCAGATGCGGTTAGAGGTGGCCTGATCGAGCAACAGATCATCACGACGCGTACTTGAGGCAAGAAGATCTACGGCAGGGAAGATACGCTTGTTGGCAATCTTTCGATCGAGGACAAGCTCCATGTTGCCGGTTCCCTTGAACTCCTCAAAAATCACTTCGTCCATCTTGCTGCCTGTTTCAATCAACGCTGTGGCAATAATGGTGAGAGAGCCTCCATTCTCAATATTTCGAGCGGCACCAAAGAAACGTTTTGGTTTCTGCAGGGCATTGGCCTCAACGCCACCAGAGAGAACCTTACCACTCGATGGCGATACCGTATTATAGGCACGTGCCAGACGTGTGATAGAGTCAAGCAGGATCACGACATCGTGCCCACACTCAGTGAGGCGCTTGGCTTTCTCGATAACCATATCGGCAACTTTGACGTGACGGTCGGCTGGCTCATCGAAAGTAGAGGCTATGACTTCTGCATTGACGCTTCGCTGCATGTCGGTAACCTCCTCTGGACGCTCGTCAATGAGCAGAACAATCATATATGCCTCTGGATTGTTTTCGCTGATAGCTGTGGCAATCTGTTTGAGCAATACGGTCTTGCCGGCTTTTGGCGGTGCTACGATCATGGCACGCTGGCCCTTTCCGATCGGAGCGAACATGTCAATGATTCTACATGCATCAGTATCGTTATTGCCCTTGGTTAACTTGAACTTTTCATTAGGGAATAATGGAGTCAAATGCTCAAATGGAACGCGGTCACGTACATATTCAACACTCTTTCCGTTAATCTCAGAGACACGTACCAGAGGATAGTTGTGTTCACCTTCGCGAGGTGGACGTATTGGACCTTCTACGACATCACCCTGCTTCAGATTGTTCTGCTTGATCTGCTGTTGGCTGACAAAAATATCGTCTGGTGACGCAAAATAGTTGTAATCGCTTGATCGTAAGAACCCAAAACCATCTGGCATGATCTCAAGTACTCCGCATCCGGTTAGAACACCATCAAACTCGTCGCGTGAAGGTGCCTGGAATATAGGCTCTTCTGGCTCTGCCTCTGCTACGATTGGCTCTTCGGTCAATGGCGTATCTACAACTGGTTGTTGTGGCTGCGGTACAAAGCGCTGACTCTCGTTGTCATTGCGTGTCTTTTTCTTCTTGTGATCGTCACGCTTATTCATCTTGCGCGATGGACGACCGAAGCCGAACATGTCTGAGAATGCATTCTTGTTTTTCTCAATCAACTGAAGAGTGGCATCTTCAGGATCCTCTACATAAGGCACTTCAGGGTCAAAATCTGACTCTGAACTAAATTCCTGCTCATCATTATAGACAGGCTCTTCTCTATCTGTGTTATAATCCGGCTCAGGATCAAAATCTTCCTGACCTTCCTCGTAGTAGTCAGGATTATTGCCATATAGAGGTTGGTCCACATCAGGAGCATATTCTTCAATAGCAGGAGTGCTTGCTTCTTCCGTAGATTCCTCCTGAACCATTTCTTTTGGCTCTTCTTCCTTTTTCTTCTTAGAAGTGGAGCGCTTGGGCTTAACTGGTTCTTCTTCGGCTGCAGCTTTTGGCTTGCGACCACGTTTCTTTGGCGCAGCAGTGGTTTCCTCTTCTTCAGGAGCTACTTCCTGAGAAGACTTATTGGCTGCGCGTTCGGCTTTTCTGATCTGTTTGATCAAAGCCTCTTTGTTGTTGAAGTCGGGATTTTCAATGTTGAGATCACGCACTAACTGTACGAGCTCTCCTGGCTCCATAATGTCCAGTTCTTTTGCAGAATGCATAATAATTATTTTGGAAAGAAATATATCTGGGAAAACAGCATATAGCACGGTCATAATATAAACCGTTCAGGATTCGTGTTTTTTTGCAATAAAATGTAGGGAATTGCTATATGCGCCGCAAATGTACGCTTATTTTTTGGAATGGCCAAATTTTTTGCTGAAATTTTAAGAAAAAAATACAAAAGACGCAAAAAGTATTATTTTTTGCGTCTTAAGAACAAATCATGGAAGTTCTTGAAGTCTTTGCGGAGAATAAATCCGATGCCCTGAGTCGTGAGTGCATTGTTGATAGAATAGTCTCTTTCATTGTAATGGCTATAAGCCTTGACACGTACGGTTCCTTTCTGATTTAACAAGAACTCAAGGTCAAAGTCTCCAATGAAGGAATTGCTATTCGCTCCCAGATGATTGGCTGGATCTCGGTATCCTACATTGCCATTCAGCAATAGACGGTCATCCAGAAGTCGGGTACTCAGACTGAGATCCATCTCCATATCTGAAAAATCACCTTTGTCCGAACGGAAATTCGTTCCCATCGTGAAGTTATTGCTGACATGGCTGAGTAGCTGATTTAACTGTGATGTGATACTAGCGCTGGCAAAGGAGGTCAACTCAGAGCCGCTACGCGTTTGTGAGGCTTGTACATACTGAGGTGTGTAGAATTTACTGAACAGCAACAGATATAAAACTTCCTGATTGAGCATCTCCTGCGTTCCGATGACGTTGTGTACATACGCCTGAATTTCATCGCTCACACTTTTTACTTCCAGATCGAAGCTGACTTGGGGTGCAGTCAGTTGACCGGTAACTGCCAGTTTACAGTCGACTGGAACGGAACTCCTGCTTAGAGACCCTAGAGTTGTAATGCCTTCATCCAGATCACGCAGGTTGACCGAAGGGATGCTGTAACGAGCATCCAGAGAGAGCTCGGCTTCACTTGGAACACCACTGAACCGCACCGTCGATGTGTTTTCCAACTGGAAGACCTTATTCATCAGGTCTCCTCGCATATTCATGCTGTATGAGCCACTATTGATATTATAGGTACCAGAAAGAGTGATGTCTCTGCGTGGGTCATAGTGCAGCGCCAGGTTGCCATGTCCACGGCAAGTGAGTTTGTCGTCAGCCAACGGATCCATCTGGACATAGACCTGACATTGTTCTGTTGCATTGATCTGCATGTCAACCTGCAGGTCGGTCGGACTTTCTTGCTGATGTTCCTGTATCGTTGTAAGTTCTTCGTAAGAAAGAGGATTCAGCAGATGTGATTTGGTAGCTTCCTCCTCCGGCTCCAGTATCGCTTTATCTCTGAAAGATAAAAAGGTGTATGCAGAGTTGTCCTGGTCGAAACTCTGTTCTCGAGGAGAGAGATAGAACCAGGATTTATCGGTGGTGCCAACATTCAGATTGATTCGGTGCTGGCCATTTCCACCACGCAGATGAGCTTGGCCTGTTGCATACAGCTGTCCCCAATAGATTCGACCTGGCGCCTGTTTACGGTCCAGAACCAAAAAGCCTTGGTTGGCCTCTGGCATCTGGATGTTGACGTCATACTCAAATTTCGATAAATGATCATGTTTGATCTGCGCATCAAGGCGTAATGGATGTCCATGACAATCATCTACAGTCACATGGCTCAGATAAAGCAAATTGTGTTCCAGATGTACGACATCATTCAGATGGAAATGAGCATCGAGCAGACTGTGTGTAAACTTGCCGTCAACGGTGGGATGACCAGCCAGCTCCAACCGCTTTGCATCACCGAACAATCTGGCTTGGCCAGAGATGGTTCCGGTAAACTGCTGCAGTATATTGCCCGTCCAGTAGTTGATGAAGCCAAGAGGAAGGTGATCCGTATCGAAATACAGATCCAGAGAATCGTGTTTGTTTAGCTTGATTTCTCCGTATGCATGGGACTGATAATCCTTGCCAGACTGAATATTGCAGTCAACGTCAATGGTTTTTTTGTCAAGATCGAAATCCAGGTCAACATGCGCATCTCCTACAAGTGTGTCGATGTAACAGAAATTCTCAATAAGAAGACCTTCTGTATGGAGCTTATTTTCTGGAGTGCTTGAGAATACGAGATCACCAGTGGCCTGACCTGCAAATTGGAGATATCCTTTGTCAAAATTTCTGAAAACCTGACTTAGGTCAAAACGCTCAAGCTGTACGATGAAATCCTTACTTCCATTCTTGCCAAGGATACCTGATGCTGATACCGACTGGTCAGCACCTTGAACACTGAAATTCTGCACAGCATAGTTCCCCTCTTCGGTCTGAAGAAAGTGGCCTCCATTTAAGGTCAGTTCATCCTCATTGTTATATAATAAGGTAGTAGGGTAGAGGGTGACTTCACGATTATCAAGATCAACCTCTCCTTTCAGTGTGCCATTCAGACTATGAGATTTGTTGCCTATGCTGAAGTCTATGACGGGGAGAAGAAGTCCTTGCTCATCTTTTTCCATTTCAGCAAACATCGACATTCTTTCATTAGCGCTAAAGAATACTGTAGGAAGATCGACATTGAGAGACTTGATATGCTGTAGCGAATCTACTTCAAGTGCAAAATGAGCCATGTTGGTCATACGTTCCGGACGTCTTAGTAATGCTGCTACATCATTCAGTACAGGAATACTACCCTCTATACTGTAGGCATTCTGCTTTCTGTTACGTCTATATTGTAACTGCAATAGCTGACTGGTTAACAATCCTCTATAGGCAGTACCTTCAAATACAATAGGCTCTAAATAGAGTTCATCCTTATCTCTTTTGAGGTGTATGTCCGAGATCTGTACTTCTCCTTCGACGTCTTTCCAACCACTGGCCATCATGTCTGCATGGATCTTTGCATTAACAGAAAGGCTATCGATGAGTGCATAATCTGTCAGGTTAAGTGCATTGGTCTGCAGGTGATGAACGACACCATCAAGCTTGTATCGTTTTTGCGGTTGGGATACGTCAATGTCGAAATCCAAGTCTATGTTCCCGAGAGAGTCGGCAAAAGCAATGGATCCACGAATATATTCTCCCACTGCGCCATTGCCTTTGAATCGGATGTCCTGATACGAATGCTTTTTATACTCGACCTGATCGAAATCTCCGTCGATTGCAATCCAAAGTGGCGAATCTGGTGCATAATTAACCTTGAAATCTGAGTTTAGTGCAATGGCCCCCAACTGAGTAGATGGCGGTAGGATAGAGGTTAGCTCAAAGTTCGGAGAAAGACAATGGCCTTCAATTCTCACCTTTCGGTTCTTAATCTCACTTTTAATCTGGCTCTCAAGCATCAGAGAACCAACGTCTGTTGAGATATCACTGCTTAAACTGGCATCGCAAGGCATACCTTCCAGATGAGCTGTGAAAGAAACAGCACCTATTGTGTCTATCTTAAGCGCTGCATCACGGATATCTGCCTCAATGAGAAGACTGTCAAAGGACGATGCTAAGTTTGAAACAAAAAGAGAAGACCGTAAAGATGCACTCCGGAGACCTTTCACTCTCGGATGACCATGAGGTAACTGAAGTTGCTGAAGTTCGAGGGCAACACCCTCTGAGGTTCCTTTGGCAATGGCCTTACAAGAGAAGTCAGGATGTGTAATGGCCAGACCTTTCAGATCAAAGATTTCCTTCATTTCAGAAGGTCTTTCTTTGAGGTATGGAAGTCTGTCAAGTTCGATGCTGAGAGATTTGGCTTCCACTTCAGCTTCTATGCTTGAAAAACTGACTTTTTTTATCAGCAAATGGGAATCGTGCAAGTGGAGATTCGCACTGAGGTTCTCTATCGCATATTGGTTATAAGAAAGATTGCCTTGGCGTAATAAGATGACATTCAGATCCAGTTTCTCTATTAGTGACTGATTGTCAGGATTCTTGTCTTTCAATGCGTCTATTACAAATTGAAAATTTGCAACGCTATCTCCTTCCTGTTTTATGCCTTTGATCTTAAAGTCAATTAACTGACAGGTACTGAGAACCAGATTCTTGTTAAGCAAGGGCCATATATCGTAGGCCATCATCAGACGACGAGCATAAATCAGGGTGTCGTTCTGTCGATCGTATAGAGTAAAATCATTCAGGATTACCTGATTGCGCCAATCAACGTCAACACCACCCTCAATGGTTACTTTTGTCCCCAATTTCTCGCTTAGGGCCGTGGTCAAAGCATTGTTTGCAACTAATCCTGCCAGATTGAAATGAACCGCCATATATAAAGCTGCAGCTAACAGCACCAGCGTATATACGATGGTGTGCAAACTGCGACGAATGATGGTTGATATTCTGTTCAAGATATTGGAGATGTGAATTTTGCAAATAATGGTTTATTCAATCGGATAGATGGCATATTTTTTTCTGATGGCGCGAAAATGCTCCAGATCTGCCTTCCATGTGGCACGAATCTGCTCTTCGCTCATGCCGGCCTTCAGTTGGTTATACAGCTTGTCGCTACCTGCCAGTTGATTGAAGAACTGACGTCGGGTGATCCATCCCCATCCAGTCTCTTTCTGATGCTGCAGGTAAAAGCGAAGGCTGAATCCTTCAGGAGCTTCCGTTTCTCGCAAATCATGTTTGCCGAACATTTCGAAAGGATGATCAGTTCCTCGGCCGACACTGACTTCACTACCCTCAAATAGACAAAGACTCGGATAGAGGGCAATAGCATGATCATTCTGGAGGTTTTTCGATGGTCCAATAGGAAGAGAATATGGCTGTCCATGTTTCCAGCCAGAACATGGAATCACCGAAAAGTTTAGCTCCGGTTCTTCCTGATTAGGTTGACGTTTCTCATTTAGCCAATTAAGCTCTGCCATGATTCGAGCCAATTCACCAAGCGTACACCCATGAAGCAAAGGTATGGGAATGATGCCGACAAATGAGGTGAATTTGACATCCAGTGTCGGTCCGTCAACTACGTCTTTTGGATTAGGCCGATCCAGGATAATCAGTTCGACATGATACTCGCTGGCAGCTTGCATTACATAATATAGCGTAGAGAGATAGGTGTAGAACCGACAGCCGACATCCTGAATGTCAAACACCAGGATATCCAGATCTTTCAGCCATTCTGGTTGAGGCTTTTTTGTCTTGCCATACAGACTATAGATTGTGAGTCCGGTATTTGCATCTTTGCCATTCGTGATATGCGCTCCTGCTTCAGCACTTCCTTTGTATCCATGTTCAGGTGCCATGATGCATCTGACGTCAACACCACGACTCATCAATGTGTCTGGCAGAGGAATCAAAACACCATCAGATGGCCTGGTAACTACTGCTGTCTGATTGACAACCAGTCCTACACGTTTACCTTCAAGCATCGGTAAATATACAGACATGCTCTCTGCTCCGGTAACGACTTTTGCCGAGCAAATAGTATTGTTACTAAAAGTGATAGAGGTAATCAGGACCAATAATAGCAAAAAAAGACGCTTCATTGTTGGCAATGTAAAAAAGATTCTGTACTTTTGCGGCGCAAATATAACAAAAATAAACTGTATTACCAAATTTTCTATCCAATTTTTCTTTGAAAAATGACGGCACTCGACATCATCTATCATTTCTATCCAGAAGATACTCCTTTACGACGATTATTATTGCTCCATAGCCAGTGCGTAGCCCAGAAAGCCTTGTCTCTTCTTCT
>DCIF01000100.1:7479-13657 GCA_002315795.1 Bacteroidales bacterium UBA1733 | reverse complement strand
CCTTAATCTCCCTTAATCTCCCTTCGAACTCACTTTGTCATTCGAGTGGTCTCCACCCTCGCTGACACTCTGGAACCTTCTCTCTCTCACTACAAGCAGAACCTCGTCCAGAATCTGTTCTGGCAATGCAATCTGTCGCAACTGCAGAGAGCGCACCCAACCGGCGACTTCTACCTCTTTGAGTTCATAGAACACAGTCGCAAATTCCTCTGCTTCCTCTTCTGAGTATTCGTCAGCCTCACGTCCCTGGTATCGGTCCAGTTCCTCGTCATCATAGTAGATGATTTCTTTTGAGACTGCAGCCAGCAGAGAGTCTCGCTCACATGTAGCATGCTGTCCGCAACATTCCTCTGGAACCTCCTTAGTTACTTCCAGCGGAGATGTCTCGTCAGGCTTAGCTGTTCCCTCAGCCACGCGCTTCTCATAGCGTTTATGTCCGATGAAACTCACTCCACCCACTACCACGAGCAGTACAACCAGTGCTAATATCAAGAATATCATTACAGTTCTATAATTTCAAAACCTGCTTTCTTCAGATCGTTCCAGAAAGTAGGATAGGATTTACTTACTACGGCAGGATCGTCAATCCTGATCTCTCCGAACTTCAGTGACAGTGGAGCGAAAGCCATTGCCATACGGTGATCCTTGTAAGTCGCGATGACTGCCTCCTGTTCCGTCTCACAGCGTTCGCCGTTCCAGCTCATCACAATCGTTCCATCAGCGTCCAGATCCTTCACCACAAAGCCTAATTTGCGCAATTCAATTTCCAGTGCTGCCACACGGTCGGTCTCCTTGATGCGCAGTGTATGTAGTCCTGTGATTTCGAAATGCTGATCCAGCGCACAACAGGCAGCAATGACTGTCTGTGCCAGATCAGGTTGTGACGTCATATCCAACTTCAGCACCTCAGGCTTCTGTCTGATCTGTGCAAAGATATCCTCAATTGCAGCATCACCTTGCAGGCTATCTTTTTTATAAAGACCATCCAGTGCAATGTCATCGTTGTCAGCCAGAGCCATGATCTCATACCAGTAGCTCGAAGCACTCCAGTCGCTTTCGATGAAATATTCACGTGTGGCATACTGCTGAGGCGCCACCATAATCACCTGCTGCTCTCGATCCCATTCGCTCACGATGCCATACTCCTGCATCATTTTCAGCGTCATCTCAATATACGGCGTCGATGTCACACGTCCTGTCAACGATAGCTTCAGTCCTTGCGTAAGGGTAGGAGCAATCATCAGCAATGCCGAGATATACTGGCTCGACACACTGCCATCAATGCTCAAGTCTCCTCCAGTCAACTGATGTCCATGAATTCGCAAAGGCGGACAGCCTTCGGTCTCCAGATAGTCAATCTCAGCACCTAACGTGCGTAGTGCTTCCACCAGCAGAGCTATCGGACGTTTCTTCATGCGCTCCGAACCAGTCATTATCACCTCAGCACCTTCGCGTGTGGCAAAATAAGCGGTCAGGAAACGCATCGAAGTACCAGCCGCGCCAATGTCAACAATACGTGCGCCATCAGTCGCAGAGCTATATTTCGAAGCATCCTGGTCAAAAGCAGCCAGCATTACCTGAGTGTCATCACAGTCGCTCACGTGTTTCACAGTACCCTTTCCTCCAGCCAGTGCATTCATGATCAATGCACGGTTAGAGAGGCTCTTTGACGCAGGCAGGTCTATGATCAATGGTTGAGTAATCTGTTGCGGCGCTATAATTTTATATTGCATATTCTAACTATTTCTTATTCTGCCACGATCTTACAGATATTGACGATGGTCATCATCGCCTTCTCCATGCTCTGTATTGGTACGTATTCATAACGGCCATGCATGTTCATGCCACCAGCAAAGATGTTCGGACAGGGCAGACCTTTGAACGACAGCTGTGCACCGTCTGTACCTCCACGTATAGGTTGAACCTTCACCGGTACACCGGCCTCCAGCATTGCTTGCTTAGCAATCTCTGTGATGCTCTTCCATCCCTTCTTGATGTTTTCTGCATCGGCCTCCTGCACCTTCTCCAGCATGTTGTAATACTGGTCTTTCAGCACTACCTCACAACTGCCAGGATACTCTGCATTGATATTCTCAGCTACACGCAGCATGTTCTGCTTACGCTCCTCAAAGAGCTGTCGGTCATGATCGCGGATGATATAGCTCAGCTGTGCATTCTCTACAGAACCCTCCATGTGAATCAGATGATAGAATCCCTCATAACCTTCTGTGTGTTCAGGACGCTCCTCCTCAGGCAACTGACCCGCAAACTCCATAGCCAGGAGCGAAGCATTGATCATCTTGTCCTTTGCCGTACCAGGATGTACGTTAGCGCCCTTGAAGCTCACCTTTGCCGAAGCCGCATTGAAGTTCTCAAACTCCAGTTCGCCGACTTCACCTCCATCCATCGTATAGGCAAAGTCACAGCCAAAGAGCGCTACATTGAACTTGTGTGCACCCAGACCGATCTCCTCATCCGGATTGAATGCGATACGGATCTTGCCGTGCTTGATCTCAGGATGTTCGCGCAGATACATCATTGCCGAGATGATCTCAGCAATACCAGCCTTGTCGTCTGCTCCTAATAGGGTAGTGCCATCGGTCACGATGAGATCTTCTCCCACATGACTCAGCAGCTCAGGGAATTTCTCCGTTTTCATGACGATATTCTCTGCTGCATTGAGCACAATATCCTTGCCGTCATATTTCTCTACGATGCGAGGCTTTACATCCTTACCGCTCATATCTGGAGCAGTATCCATGTGTGCAATGAAACCAATGGTTGGTACCTGCTTGTCATGATCGAGGTTCGATGGCACCGTAGCAAATACGTAGCCAACTTCATCCAATACTACTTCGTCGAAGCCGAGAGCTTCAAGTTCGTCACGCAGCATCTTGGCAAACTCCATCTGACCAGGTGTACTTGGAGTCACACCGGTCTCTTCATCACTTGTTGTGAAGACTTTTACATACTTCAAGAATCTTTCTACAAGTTCCATATTATTTGTGTTTTTATGATTCGTTCTTTGCGTGTATGCACAATAATGTGCACGCCTACGCGTTATATTAACGTACAAAGATATTATTTATTATTCTTTTACCCTCATCAATGTCAACAAAAAATAAGAATATCACCGGCAAAAAGGCTAAAACGTCACGCTGTGGTGGCAAAATCAAGCCAAAGACCATGGCCGTTGGTCTGCTTTCCGTTTTTGCACTCCTCTTAGTCGTTCTCTATATGATGCCTCGCAGCAATGCGCAGTCAAAATCTTCGATTGTGGAAGATTCTGCTGTAGCTGCCAATGCTTCCGATGCACAGAGCGATACATTCTTTGCATCTAATTCCAATAAAAAGAAAAAGAAGCAGCAGAGCAATGCACAGCAGCAACCTCAACCTAAGAAACAGCGTGTAGTCACCGATATCTTCACGATCAACTATGAACAGGAAGCACAGCCACAACTCACCGTTCCTGCTACTTCGCAGCTGATTCACCACAAGGCCTACAGTACCAGCTATAATGCAGAGTACAAGATTCCGAACTGGACATTCTACGAACTTACTCTGGCCGAAACTATGGGTCGTCTGCGTCGCTCAAATAACTTCCAGCCAGATCCGAACGTCCCTGACCGTCAGTCGGCACAACTCACAGACTATCGTGGTTCAGGCTTTGACCGTGGCCACATGGCACCGTCTATGGATTTCAACTGGGATGTCGACATCGAAGACGAGACGTACTATCTGAGTAATATGTGTCCGCAAGATCATGACTTCAACTCAGGTATCTGGCTCGATCTTGAGCATCAGGTGCGTCGTTGGGCTGAGCGTGATTCTGCCATCTGTGTTGCTTGTGGTCCTGTCCTTCCGAAGAAAGACCAGTCAGGCCAGTATATCAATCCAGTCACAGGTAAGACCTACCATATTACCACCATCGGCCGTAATAAAGTACTGGTGCCTGAGCATTTCTTCAAGGTGGTTCTGAGTCCGTTTGGCGATCATCCTAAGGCCATTGGCTTCATCATGCCTAACGAAAACGTGCTTCGACGCGATGGCCGAGGCAATGCTCCTGTCAAGGATTTTGCTGTCAGCATCGATCGTGTCGAAGAACTAACGGGTATCGACTTCTTTGCCATCCTCCCTGATGATATTGAAGATCGCATTGAGAAGCGTTATGAGTATGATGATTGGTTCAAGAAAGCCAGGAAATATTGATCATCAGCTTCCGCTCACAATCAGATAGTGCGTCTTCTCTCCCTTGATCTTGAGACCTTTGACCTTAGCCAGAGCAGCTTCGGCTTTCTCTCGCTTGATGGCCACGTATGCGCAGTGTTCCATGACGTCAATACGTCCCAGATCGCTGCCTGCTAATCCGCCATTCTTGGTGAAGAAACCCACGACATCACCCTTACTGATTTTCTCTTTCTTGCCTCGTCCGATGTACACGGTTACATTTGGCGAGGCAATCATCTTGCGTCCCTTGCTGGTATCTTTAGCCAAGGCATAGAATGGCAGTTTCGCATTCTGCGTGTTGTCTATAAATTCTGGCAGTATCTCGTTAGGTCCCAGTATGATATAGGATGCACCGGAAGCCCCTGCACGAGCTGTTCGTCCGTTACGATGCGTCCATGCTTCCTCACTCTGTGGTAAGTGGTAATGAACCACATGTGCAACCTCAGGAATATCCAGTCCACGTGAAGCCAGATCTGTGCTTACAAGCAGCGCGATACTCTGTCCTTTGAAACGGATGATGGCCTTGTCACGGAATTCCTGATCCAGTCCGCCATGATACAATGCACTTTCTATCCCTTCTTCGCTTAGATAGTGCGCAATACGCTCTGCCGCCTCCCGGTAATTCGCAAAGACGATGATGCCACCACGCTCCTTATAGTCGGCTTTCTGCGCAATGGTAAGCAGCAGGTCACGCAGTGTCTCCAGTTTGTCCGGAACAGGCGACTTCACCTGAAAGATTTCCAGTTTTCCTTCCTCTTCCTTTCCGTCGTTAACAGTTTTGATATCAGAGCGATCTGATGCAATCTGTTCATAGTTCTTAAAGCCTGTCCACGGAGCTATCGGCAATGCATGAGTAGCCGATGTGAAGATACGCTGGTTCAGACCAGTCAGTGTCTCCATAATCGCCTTCATCTCGTCCTCGAAACCCAGTTCCAGTGACTTGTCAAATTCATCAATCACCAGTACGTCCATAGAGGCTGTTTTAACGTTCTCTCGCTCGATGTGATCCTTCAGCCTGCCAGGAGTACCTACGAGCAACGATCGTTCGTCTGAGAGCTCCTGAAGGCGGTTCTGCTCGATGCGCAGATCATGTCCGCCATAACAGGCCACACAACGCACTCCTGTATGTAGTTTCTGCCACACTTCAGCTATCTGCTGCACCAGTTCTCGTGATGGTGCAATGATCATCGCGTGCTTTAGTCCGTTCTCCAGTTGCCACCACACACGCGCCAGAAAAGCTACGGTCTTGCCGCTTCCTGTTGGTGCAAGCAGCAGCACATCCTGTTGTGATGGAGCTGAAGCCAGCATCTTTTCCTGTATCTCATTGAGTTGAGCAAAACCCATCTGTCTGATGATTTGCTCCTTGATATTGTCGGTTGTCATTTTTGCTATTTAAATATGCTTATTTGGGTGCAAAAATACGTATATTTTACCAAAATACAAAATTTGTTGTCTATTATTTATTATTTTTATTGAAAAACGCTAACTTTGTGCCCATGCAAAAAACTCTGTTGTGCTTGGCGCTTCTGCTTATCATTCTTACCCCATGTCTTGCAGAAGACCTGCAGAAAGTAATCTCCCATTATAGACCAGATATGTCGAAGGGTCTGATTTATATCAGTAAGCTCGACATGAAGCTCACTCTGCTCGATGCTCAAGGTCATGAAGTGGTGACCTATCCTATGGCTTGTGGCAAGGTAAAAGGTCATAAGCAGAAGAAAGGAGATATGCGAACTCCAGAAGGTAAGTTTACGCTGCAGCAGATACAGGATGCACATACCTGGTCACATGATTTCGGTGATGGTAAAGGTGTGATTAAAGGCGCATACGGACCCTGTTTCATGCGACTACGTACAGGCTTCAATGGCATCGGTATCCATGGCACACACGATCCGAAGAGCATCGGTACTCGTGCCACCGAAGGCTGCATCCGTCTTGAGAACAGGAATGC
>DCIF01000100.1:6126-7467 GCA_002315795.1 Bacteroidales bacterium UBA1733 | reverse complement strand
AGGTAGGTATGACAGTCATTATTGGTCCGGAAAAGGGTATAGCTTCGCTGAAAGCGACTGTCGCCTCAAGTGAAAAAACTACCAGGAAGCCTGTCAAATATATACAGCCAGCCTGGTGTTGGCCCCCTCTTGACAGTCAGACCAAAGACTCACAGGAGAAGAAATAAGATCCAGACAAAGACATTTATACAATTTAACAATAATCTACAAAGAAATGAAAAGAGACAGTTTGCTGTTCGATCTGATTGCCGAAGAGCGTAAGCGTCAGATGAAAGGTATTGAACTCATTGCGTCAGAAAACATCGTAAGCGACCAGGTCCTTGAGGCCATGGGTTCTGTGCTTACCAACAAATATGCTGAGGGTTATCCTGGCAAGCGCTATTATGGCGGTTGTGAGGTAGTCGATAAGGTTGAGCAGCTGGCTATCGATCGTCTGAAGGAGATCTTCGGTGCATGCTGGGCCAACGTGCAGCCACACTCTGGTGCACAGGCTAACGAGGCTGTACTTGCAGCTGTCCTCAATGCTGGTGATACCTTCATGGGTCTTAACCTTGCACATGGTGGCCACCTTTCACACGGTTCGGCTGTCAACAGCTCTGGTATCCTCTACAAGCCAGTGGCTTATAATCTCAACGAGGAGACCGGTCGCGTAGATTATGATGAGATGGAGCGTCTGGCTCTCGAGAACAAGCCAAAGCTCATCATTGGTGGTGGTTCGGCATATAGCCGTGAGTGGGATTACGAGCGTATGCGCGCCATTGCTGATAAGGTAGGTGCTATCCTCATGATCGATATGGCTCACCCTGCTGGTCTTATTGCTGCTGGTCTGCTGAAGAACCCTGTCAAGTATGCACATATCGTAACCACCACTACTCACAAGAGCCTTCGTGGTCCACGTGGCGGTGCTATCATGATCGGTCAGGACTTCCCTAACCCTAAGGGCATCAAGACTCCAAAGGGTGAGATTAAGATGATGTCTGCTTGCCTCGATAGCTCAGTCTTCCCTGGCACACAGGGTGGCCCTCTCGAGCACGTCATCGCAGCTAAGGCTGTAGCTTTCGGAGAGATCCTCCAGCCAGAGTTCAAGGAGTATGCACAGCAGGTCAAGAAGAACGCTGCAGTTCTTGCAGAGGAGCTCACCAAGCGTGGCTTCAAGATCATTTCTGGTGGTACCGATAACCACTCCATGCTCGTTGACCTCCGCACCAAGTACCCAGAGCTCACCGGTAAGGTAGCAGAGAAGGCACTCGTTGCAGCTGACATCACCGCTAACAAGAACATGGTCCCATTCGATTCACGTTCAGCATTCCAGACCTCAGGCATCCGCCTCGGTACTCCAGC
>DCIF01000100.1:4103-6023 GCA_002315795.1 Bacteroidales bacterium UBA1733 | reverse complement strand
GCTAAGGTTCGTGGTGAGGTGAACGCTACTATGGCCAACTATCCACTCTTCGCTTATTAATAAGCCGCGGCTCAAAACGGTCTTTGCGACACCGTTATAACAGCCAAAATAAGATAAAAAGCTTGGAAATGCGTCAAAAAGATTCATTTCCAAGCTTTTTTAGTCGAAAAAATTGGTCTTTTCACAATTATTGACTATCTTTGGCCAACTAAAGTGCCACTATTGCCAATGAATACCAGCTATACCTACCAGTCAGGTCACCTTACCATTTTCGTTAATGGTCATATAGACAGCAGTAAGATTCCTGCTATGCAGCAGGAAATTAACGAAGCTATCGCCAGTTGTGGAGAAGAGCTTACGCAGCTTGTCATCGATGCAGATCAGATGAGTTTCATCTCAAGTATGGGCCTTCGTGTCATGCTTCAGCTCAAGCAGAAGCATGAGACCATGCGCATCATCAACTGTGCACCTGAAGTCTATAATGTGTTTGCAATGACAGGATTCACCAAAATCCTCACCGTCGAGAAGGCATTAGAACAACTCTCGGTCGAAGGTCTGGAGCCTATTCCTGGTATGTCCGATGTGTATAAGCTCACAGACGAGACCATGCTCAAGGTTTTCCCATCTGGCACCACCAAGGAAGATCTCGATCGTGAAGTCGAGATCTCCAAAGCCGTTTTCGTCCTGGGTATTCCTACCGTAATGACCTTCGATGCAGTGAAGGTTGGTGACCGTTATGGCCTCATCTACGAGACCGTGATCCCTGCAGCTATCGATGCAGATACACGCGGAGAACTGATGCGCGATCTTCATGAGCATATCGTCGAACCAGGTGGCCTCATTCCATCGGCCATAGCTACAGAAAAGGAACAGATCAGGAAGCTGCAGCCTTATCTCGGCGACGATGCTGTTGCCAAGTTCCTGCAGATCCTCTCGGCCATTCCAGACGGTTCTTCATTGCTCTATGGTAATTTCACTGGCGACAAGGCCCTCTGCCGTGACGGATCACCCATCATGATGGATATGCACGAAGTCGGTTATGGCAATCCGGTAATCGATTTGGCGCATTTCTACTCTACGCTCACCGAAGAGCAGCGTGGCGATTTCTTTGATGAGGTACTCGACGTCTATTACGATATGGAGGCCGATGAGACCATCGCGCGTAACCGTCAGAACATCGTTACCCTGTCTATGATCCGCGACTTTACCCGTCTCGTTCTCAATGGCGAACCTACAGAAGAACAAGCAGCCAGAGCACGTAAGGATTTCGAGGACCGCATTGCCGGCAATTGGGAGGAGATCCTCTCACGTCTGCACTTCAAGATGGACTTCAGTGAGGAGATGCGTAAGCTTGAGCGCAAGCGTTTCTATCTTGACAGTGATGTCAATATCGATTGGGTAGCCAATACACTCAGCACCAACCGTCATTATGTCTCCGACTATTTCAATAAGGTGCTCCACACCACCTTCAACGATTATGTCAACAACCTGCGCCTTGAGTATGCTGCCGAGCTGATCCGCTTAGGCCGCACTCCAGCTGCCGAGCTCCCTTATGCCGTCGGCTTCAACAACGATCATACCTTCCGTCGTCTGTTCAAGCAGAAATTTGGCTGCACACCATCACAGTACGATCCATCACTCAGCGTCGAATGACATCTCATCATCAAAACCGCGATCGTCATCATAATCGTCCTCATCACCAAAGTATAATTCATCGTACAGATCGAAACGTTCCTCATCGGTCAACTTCTGGTTCCTGTCATGCGGATCCAGACCCCTTGACAGCATATATTCATAGCTATCCGGATCAGCAGCATAATAGTCATGAATGAACGAGCTCTCCGATTTTCTACACACTTCCTTCTGCTTCTTACCTATAAAGTGCTCCATCAGCACAGTCGTAGCAATCCCATACTTCAG
>DCIF01000100.1:2705-4075 GCA_002315795.1 Bacteroidales bacterium UBA1733 | reverse complement strand
AGTCTCCAGTCACAAGCCCTTCCTTCTCTGCACGTCTGGCCTTCGCTTTCGCTCTCCATGAAGCCCTGACAGCATCATCCTGCTCCTTCTGGATCCTTATCTTCATGTTGGTAAGAACCACGAATAGCAGGATCGACATGACCGATATATTACAGATATGACCCAAGATCGCAGCATTACCATGGACGAACAGAGAAATAGCAAGTCCAAAAAAAATACACATAGAGATGATAAGCAAGCACTCTGGCGATGTCAGCAGATGCTTATTCGTCTGCTTATTCTTATTTATCGGTAGCGTATTACGTTTCTTAGCCATAGTAATTCAGGATTATTCGATGCAAAGATAATGCAAGTAAGCAAAATCTGTACAACTATCTATAAGTTATTTGACTGTCATCTGCCACCGAAGAGCACCTCTGGTTATCTGCATCAAAAGAATAGTGATCTTTCTGATTATTGATATCACTTGTCGTAATCACAATCGCATCCTCAAGAGCCAAAGAAAGTTTAGCGATGGTCGATAAAGTAAGATTATGAGTACCACTTAACCAACGACTTACTTCAGTCTCAGTCTTACCTAGTTTTTTTGCCAGATCCTTCTGCGACATACCCTTTTTCTCCAATAGATCATATACTCTGTTGGCGATAAGAACCGATAGTTCAACCTGACGATTCACATCAGGAGGAGTAGTCTCCCTTATTTCCTGCATTATTGCGTTAATCTTTCCCATAACTATTCATCAATTGTAAACGAAAGAGGACCAATTAGGCTAGTACCCTTAATAGTAACTATTTGCTGCTGCTCTTTTATCTTTATCTCAATATCTATTTTCTGGAGAGTCTTCACACAGCGATGCAGATATTCATCTTCTTCGTAAGTCTTAGTAGTCTTTACTCCTCCATTACCCAGAATCAAAACCCTCTGGCTGAGATTAAGACAATACAATCTGAGGTTAGTAGTGTCAATATGCGAAGGCAAAGCCATGACACGATCACTCATAGAACCCTCATACCTGAAGTGTCTGTCTTCAGCTCCATACTGCTTTATCAAATCAATACGTTTGATCAAGATCTGAATATCTCTTTTATGAGAATCCTTGTATTGTAACAGGAATTTTTCAAACTCAGTATAATCTTCACCTTCAAACTTAGGAGAATAAAGGCTGACCTTGTCCCCATCTTCAAGAAGCTCAATAAATAAGTTCTTACCCATAGAATGCTAAATTATGCTACAAAAATAAACATAAAAGTTGATTGTCGCAAGTTTTTTTATCTATAAAATCAACTTTTATGTTTATTGTAACACTCATTCAATTATTTTGAAAACTAAAAGTTACATTATCAATCCTCCTCATCATCCTCCCAGTCCT
>DCIF01000100.1:0-2591 GCA_002315795.1 Bacteroidales bacterium UBA1733 | reverse complement strand
GAAGAATGCAATAACATCCATTAAGTATAGTTTATACTGTTAGGTTCATTAAGTTATCTTTTATATAGGCAGCAACGTACTTCTTCAGTACCGGAGCATCAAGAATCGTAATGCAATGAGCAAGACCCATTATTTTGAAATCCCATCGATTTTATCTATAATCTGATCGGTAATACCCTCATCTATTGTTTGTTTTACAAACTCATGAAGCAAATTCCTTTCGGCTTCGTATAAAACGTCTAATTGGAATCCTCCGAAGGTAATATAATAAGGAGTCTCTAAAGATTTGCGGACAAAAAACAAAGAATTGAAGTCTGAAGCATATCTTTTTCTTGGAACAGGTTTTCCGTCAGGCAATGCCTGTCCAAGTTTATTATACAACTCTACTAAGAGTGGTGACATATCTTCAACCGAACGGGGAGCATAAGGAGTCAAAGGATACTCTTCATCCATTTTGTCCATAATCTTTTGGGCGCAACCACGGCATAGAATCTTGCAATGAGCATCATACCCCTCCTCCTTCAACAATCCTTCAATTGTTCTACTTAAGTGGATTCGTGGAGGCATCCATGAGCCCGATTTGTTTTGACACATCTCGCAAATGAATGGATGATTGTAGTCAACACAATCAAATTCTTTTTCTTCCATAATATCATATTGTTATGATGTCTTGATATCTACTTCACCATCAGGATATTGAGTTTATCTCATCCTACAAAAACCAAAAGTCATATAAATAGTATCTTTTCACGTAGTATCAACCTGTAGGTGGATATAGCAATATCTGTTACTCAAAAAAGAGTAAAAAACTCATCAGATTCCCAGCATCTGCTCCAGTACAGACTTGTACTGTTTGCGCTCTGGTACCCTTGATTTTCTTTCCCTCTTGACAGGTATAAGCGAAGGCTCAGGTATCGCGTAGCGCATCTTCTCTGGTTCAAGACGCATAGGTTCTTCTTCGGGAACCACCATACTGGTGTCGTACGATAGTGTGAATTTAGTCGTCACGCAATGTTTGGCAATACCGGACTTCAGATCTTCGCGCAGCCTCTTGAAGTCCTCAGCATAAGGCAGTTCGCTCTCCGATTGTTCGATCAGCTGTTTCAGCCAGTTTACCACCATGTCATCGGTACTTGTACAGAGACTATCTGCTATCTCCAGAGACTCTGTGGTCAACTGGCATACCAGCTGATCAGGATTCATCTTCTTGTATTTGACCTTCAATTCCAGCCTCAATCTCACAAGCCATTGACGGTAACGGTCGTACCTGATTCGCATCACCGAAGCCACGTCAGCATCGGTCAGTTCGTATTCTGGTTGCTTCTGTTTGCATTTCTTCAGATAGCCTTTGAGCAGATACCGTAATATCGTGATACGTCTCTCAGGCTCGTACTTCTGATTGATCAGCGCTATGACCAGTGCAGACTTGTTCCTGGCCAATTGCTGCTGTTCGCTCGGATCCATCTCATAACGGTCATCGTACGAAGCGTTTACTGCTCGCTTCAGCTTCTTGATGGTCTGCCACTCTTTGCATAGGAACCGAGAAAATACCTTGCCCATCCAGGCACTGAGCGCAGCCGGCTCGTTCAGCTTCTTCAGATAGCCGCCATTCCAAAGATAGAGATAGAAGTTGCCGATGGCTTCCTCTTCCTCGATATACATAATGGACTTCTCCAATCCGCTCTTGAGATAGATCTTGTGCAGTCTGTCAGCTTCCGCATTATACAGGATATATTGCAGCGCACGCTGTCCACTCTCGCCACCCTTGTTGATGAGTTCCAGCAGATGTTCTTTGGTCAGGTTCTCGTATTTCATTGTTGCCGCAAATATGATGATTTTCTATTAATTCGCAAAACTTTTTGGTGCTAATTGTAAAACTAGATGCTATCTACAAAAAGCTTTTGTAACTAAATTGACTCAAAAGTCTGCTTTTTTGTTTTAGAATAGCATCTATCTATAAGTATAGCTAATACTGGTTTTGTGACACTTTTCGTCAAATTATTTTTGCAATCTTCTTCCGGTAAACTTCTCATAAGTGCGTTTCTCTGGCTCAAATTGCCCAAAGTCAGTCAGGTCTTTCAAAAATGTTTTTATCGCATGTTTCATAGCCGCTGATTATATCTTTTCATTAAGATCATAGACTTTCCTGATATCATTATAGGTAGCACATTGCTCCATTTTCAGTATGGCACTCACAAGATAGTAGAACTCATTGATCGCATACATCTGGGGCTTCCCTCGCACATTTCTTGAGTAGCTCAGGATCATTGACGTATATTGACAGATAACCTCATCAATGGATTCTTCGGTCGCTACAGGCTTTACGTCCTTCAGTATCTGCTTGATTAGTTCTCTGGCTTCCTCAGCAATCTCAATTTGATTTTTTGCTCGTCTGATAATCTGAGCTCTTCTCGTCATTTTCTTGAAGGTTTCTCTGATTGCTTTCTTGTCAGAGAGTTTCGTATTAATGTGTCTCATATTTTTAATAAAATAGATTACATAGATAAGTAGCCAGAAAACCTGGTTTTGTGACAGATTTTATGCACTACATAAAGAAAAAATCATCTTTTTCACGTACAAATCATGAAAAA
>DCIF01000101.1:24270-37269 GCA_002315795.1 Bacteroidales bacterium UBA1733 | reverse complement strand
AGATCCAGAATATTCCTGATGTTTGCACCGCGGAAAGAGTAGATGCTCTGTGCATCGTCACCCACTACACACAGATGTTTGTGACTGCGCGCCAGCTGCTCCACAATCAGATGTTGTGCGCGGTTCGTGTCCTGATACTCATCTACCAGCACATAACGGAAGTACTGCTGATAGAACTCCAGCACATCCGGGAAGTCGCGGAACAGGATGTTGGTATAAACCAGCAGATCATCAAAGTCCATCGCACCTGCCTGATAGCAGCGGTTCCAGTAGCGCTGATAGATCTCATGCAGCAGCGGTCGTTTAGAGCGTGTGTCATACTCGCGCAGCTCACGGTTGGCCGAATACATCCCAGGCGTGATCAGGTTGTTCTTGGCATTGCTGATCTGGCCCTGCACGGCATTAGGCTTATATTGCTTGTCGTCCAGACCCATCTCCTTGATGATGGTCTTGACCAGCGAACGTGAGTCTGACTGGTCATAGATGGTGAAGTCTGACTTAAAACCCAGACGACCAGCTTCACGGCGCAGGATGCGGCTGAACAGAGAGTGGAAAGTGCCCATCCACAGCCGTTTAGCAGCCTGTGCACCTACGATTTGCTGAATGCGGTTCTGCATCTCAGTGGCCGCCTTCTTCGTAAACGTCAGCGCGATGATTTCATCGGGTCTGTAACCATGCATCAGCAGGTGTGCAATCTTATAGGTCAGCACACGTGTCTTGCCCGAACCAGCGCCGGCTATAACAAGTTGTGGGCCGTCGCAGTATTCTACGGCGGCCCGCTGGCTTTTATTGAGTGAATCTAAAAAAATGTTCATTTAGAAACGATATCCGAGGGTCAATGCAGTGTTGACAAAGTTGGTCTTGACACATTGCTCAGTGGCTCTTGTGTAGTCAGTACTAGGGAATGAAGCCACAGTCTCCTTCATCAGTCGGTCCTGTACGGTCAGATCCGCATACCACTGCTTACCACGCCATCCCAGACCTGCGCTGAAGAACTGTTGAGCACCGATTTTGGCATAGTCTGTTCTTGAAGCCTCGCCGATGTAGCTGTTATAACCTACATATACGTTATCAACCGGCGCATTGCTCGGAATGTCACTGTCGGCGGTCATATAGGCATAGCCGGCACGAACACTCAGATTCTTTGTAGCACGCACTTCCAGACCACCCTTGAACGTATGCTGCATCTTCATATAGTTCTTGATGTATTCATTAACATAGTCGAACTTATGGTGCTCAGTGCTCTTGATGCCTGAATACTTCATGGTCGTATAGTCCTTCATGTCATATTCGAAGCTCAGGATCGCGTTGGCACCAAAGACGTATGCAGTTGAGAACTGGTAAGCCCAAGGCGATCTGAACGAATACTCATAATCCAGCACATTGCCATAGATGTCCCAGATGCCTTCAGTATCTGTGCTCACATAGTCATCATCCCAGCCATAGTCCAGGTAGGCATACTGGTATTCACGCAGGTCATACCAGGTAGGAGTATGCACTGCAGCACCTATGCGCCACTCGTCTGTAGGCTTGAATAGGAATCCTAACTTCGCCTGAAAACCAGAACCTTTGATCTCCTGATCGGTGCTATAGAAACAGCTCGGATTATCACCGAGGTTATCATATATCTCGTCGATTTCCGAAGTCGTGGTCTGGTTCATGTCAATGAAACTCAGCGTCATGCCTGCATAGAAGATGTCGTTCCAATTGCCTGAGAAACTGACGTCGTACTCATCATTACGCGAAGCAATGCTGATCTTCGAATATCTGTCATGATCCCAGCCATACTTGGCATCTACAGACATCTGGTTGTCTTCGCCGTTATCTATAATCAGATATGGGTAGAGGTCTTCACCTAACTGTCCCAGAATCGACTGAGTGCCCCAGTTCCAGTTGGCGTCATCCACATAGCTGGCCATCGACGAACCGGGGTTACCATAGTTGTAAAAACCATAGCGACGGCGCGATCCCTCATTGCGGTTGAATCCGAAACCGATGTTGAAGTTCACCAGATTGTCCATCCAGTCGTCACTCTTGAACGAAAGGATGAAACTCAGGTTTGTGATAGCCGTGGACGATTTGTGACTGGCTCCTGGTGCATTGGCTATCTGGAAGTTCGGCGTGATAGAGAACTGGCTCGTACCTCTGTAGATAGCCAGACCTGCCGGATTGTCCTTCATACAGCTCGGATCTCCTCCAAGTGCACCGAAAGCACCTCCCATGGCCATATATCTGGCCGTGCCATAGAGGCCTTCAGAAGCCATGTGAGAAGCATCAAGTACACTCTGACCATAAGCCAGTGTACAGCCTGATGCCATCAGCACCGCCAAAACTAAGTTCTTATTTTTGTTCATTTCTTGTCTTGCACTTTAGTTGTATTACCGGTCTTATCTGCGACCACCATGACCGCCACCACGACTGCCGCCGCCACCACCAGAGTGACCACCGCCTGAGAATCCACCGCCGCTGCTGTGGCTCATGCCACTACTGCTGCTACGGCTGTAGCTGCTGTTGTTGCTGCGGTTGCTGTAGCTCTCACTACGGGTGTTATTACTGCGGTTGCTATAGCTCTCCTGTCGCGAGCTGTTGCTGCGGTTAAAGCTCGAATTGCGTTCACTGCGTGTTCTGCCGTTGTCAGTCTGGCGCATGCCTGCTGATTCACGACGTGAGCTGCTGTTGTTCATTGAGCTGCTGCTACGACTATCTGCATAGCGTGAGCGCTGCTCGAATCTTGACTGCGTACTGTTGTCGTTGCGCATGTTGCTGTTGTTAATGCGGCCATTGGTGGCATTACGTCCACGCAGGGTAGGACCCTCATTATAAGAGCCATTGTTGTTGGCACGGCCTACATGAGCACCGTTAGCTGCACGGTAGCTGCGGTTAGTGCTGGCCGATGCTAAGCGACTGCTGCCACCGTCTCTGCGCCATCCACCACGGTTCTCGAAGTGGCCACCCATATTATTGCGGCCAGCGCTGTGGTGCACAGGTCTATGAGCAGGCTCGTGCCAGATGCCATGGTGATAGTCCTCATAACAGAAGTGGTGGTAGTGAGGCATAGGGTGATAGAATGGCGAATACCAGCCGCCATACCAGCCTGAGTAGTAGCCGAAACTCCAGCCACCATACCAGCTGCCCCAGTGGAAACCGAAGCTCGGCGTTACATACCACCATGGGTCATAGTAGCAGTAATCCCAGTAGAAAGGATCATAGAAAGCCACATCATACCAGGGACTGTAACGGTAGTAGCCGAAGAATGGATTGTGAAAACGGCGGATCAGGTCTGAGAAGTAATATTGTTCTACCAAAACCAGCGTATCGCGCACCACCTTATATTTACTGGCATCTGCTTTTTTCAGTATTTTCTTGTTGCCAGGCACCAGGGTCGTGCCGCCATTACCGTCGGGAACCTCATAATAGAAGTCCGGCTCAGGCGAGATCTCCATCACTTTTTCGGTCGAAGTGTTGGCTGTAGCAGTAGCTGCAGTCTTGGTCTCAACAGGTTCAGCAACCTCCTTGCCTCGGCGGTTGTAGTCGTCGAGGTCCCAGTCATTATTGGCATCCGTTGACCAGTCATAGTCAGCCGTCTGTCCATAAATAGCCTCCTGCGTGGCCTTCTTATTGGCCTTTTTGCTGAAGTAGATATCGTCATCGTCCTGCGCCTTCAGACTGACAGCGGCGGGGATGGTTGTCGCAAGCGCAATAGCTGCAATAAAAAAACGCTTCATCATAGGTCTAAAAAGTAAATATTTGGTTTGGTTATTTTATGTTTTAGAGTGAAAATCTTCACTCAAGTTTAAAAAATAGTTATATTTAGTGCAAAGATAGAAATATTTTCGTACCTTTGTGCCAAATATCGGTGATTTAACATATTTTCTATCCTCTTTTTCACCGAAAATGTTCATTTTTTAAATTTTGTTACCCATTATGAACTATATAGAAGTCACTCTCACCCCATCTCCTTGCACCGAAGAGCTATGCGATGTCCTTGCTGCGCTGCTTGGTCCACTGGGTTTTGACTCGTTCGCCAATGAGTCAGACTGCCTGAAAGCCTACATCCCGCAGAACCTCTGGCAGTCTTCTTCGCTTGAAGCACTGCTACTCGATCTCCCTCTCGAGGGCGTTTCTGTGCAGTGGACGTCGGCCGTCGTCGAGATGCAGGACTGGAATCAGACTTGGGAACAGAGCCAGCAGTTCGAGCCTATCATCGTCAGTCATCCTTCCGACCCTGACACGGTCTGCTGCGTGCACAGTCCAGCTACCCCTCCACAGCAGATTCCTGCCTCAAAATATGAGGTGATCATCGATCCAAAAATGTCGTTCGGTAGTGGTACACACGAGACTACTTCACAGCTTCTGGAGGAGATTATGCGGCTGAATATCAACACGAAAGTGCTCGATATGGGTACAGGTACCGGAGTTCTTGCCATCCTGGCTGCAGAGGTAGGAGCAGAGCAGGTTCGTGCCATAGAGATTGATGACTGGGTGGCCGACAATGCTACCGATAATGTCCTGCTCAATGGCCTTGCCAGCAAGGTACATGTAGAGTGCGGTGATGCTTCTCTACTCACCGAAGGACCTGCCTACGACCTCGTTCTGGCCAACATCAACCGCAATGTCCTCGTGACAGATATGCCCCGTTATGTCAGCGTCATGCGTCCTGGTGCCACCCTCCTGATGAGCGGTTTCTATGAAGAGGATGTCCCCGTTATCCGCCAACGTGCTGCCGAGTGTGGCCTCACCTACCAGCATCACCGCAGTCGCAATAACTGGGTGTGTGCATCTTTTTTTAATTGAAATTGAAATACTGAAATGTAAAGTAGGAGCACTCTGCCGGACTCAGAGTGCTCCTACTTATTGTATAAAGTAAAAGGAAGAGATTATTCTGCAAAAGCCATATCTCTGTTTGCAACATACATATCCAGTCCCTTGTTCTTCAACGAACTGTTGAGCAGGACAAGGTACTTGTGATACTGCACTGCTGAGAGGGTCTGGTGTGCTGCAGAAAGGTTGTATGACAGTGCGTTCATGAAACGGTCTGCACGCTTCTCTTCTTTGCTGTGACCCACTCTTGCGAGATCATTGTCAAAGCGGTCACAAATATATGCCATCTTTTCTTCCTGATCTCCTTCGAGCTTCAGATACTTACTTATTGAACGATTGTTTACCTTAAAAGAGTAATCGACAGCAGTAGTATTCTTATCGAATTCTGCGTCTGATTTCTGCGCAAATGCGGCATTGCTAACCATAAATGCCATTGCCGCAATAATAAATAAGCTTTTCATAACCATAAAAATTGAAATACCTAAAAATAAACACTAATAATAAACACGATATGATAGAGTCCGGTGTGATTTTTAGTTAGAATCTGTATCACGCTCTATTTTTTTTCTGCGGCAAAGATAGGTGGATAATTTGGAATATGTCAAGAAACTTTCAAAAATCTCTGGAAAAATACCATAAAAATGGTAGGAATTATGACTAATTGCCATTTCTTCTTAGCAATTTAGTCACTCAATCTGGACTCACACAGGTGGAATTATATTTCAGTTATTACAGATTTCAATTAAAAAAAGGGACACACTATGGTGGTGATTTTACCCCCTACAAGAGATATATATATCTTGTAGAAGTCGGTGCACACTTCCTGGAGGGCAAAAGTATGTGCATTTTTCGAACTGTAATTGAAATTGAAATAGGGGACGGTTCAGGAAAGCAAAATGGACAATTCAAGGGCTTGAAAAGCTCATCGGGAAATCCAAATGAACCTTTCAAGTCCTTGAGAGCTCCATCATAAAATCAAAATCTACCTTTCAAGCGTATGAAAAGCTTAAAATTACTCTATAACCAGTGTCTCAACCTTCTTCTCAATGCTTCCGTCTGCTGCGAAGCGCTGCATGACCAGATCGTAGTTGCCGGCTTCTGTTGGCAGGGTGAGCGTGATGGCAGTATCGGTTACACAAGGATTCCAGTAGAGCGTACCCGCAGTATTGTCGGCAGGATAGATAAACTCCGGACGGTCTTGTGGAAAGTGATAGGATACAAGACGTGAAGCAGCATCGAGTTTGTAATTCGAGAGTCGGCCACGCTGAGAGATGAAACTGATGATGCCCTGGCAGAGCGTGCCGCCAAAGGTATAGCGATCAGTGTAGATCTGGACGTACTTCAGCAGACGTGCATCGTATTCCAGAATCTCGTCGATATCATAGACCGGCATGCCATCGAGCAGCACCACGGCTGGCCAGCGTGAGAACTGCTTGGTAGTAGGGTCGATGGTGAAGAGCTGGTTGACACCCTTGATCTTGGAGCGGCGTACACCCTTGATGAACTCCACGAGAATCTCACGGACGGTAGAGAACTTGGTATATTCGTCCAGATCGTAGAAGTAGTGTGGCTCGGCCGAATGATAGTCAGAGGCAAAGGTGAGCGAATCGACCGCCAGCCAGTTCGTGATGGTCTGTTCACGCTGTGCAGAGAGGCTACGGCGCTGCAGATCGGCCTCAGAACAGTAAACCTCAAGCTTAGGAAGCGACTGCGGAAGCACCTTGTCGTAAGGTGAGACAAACTCCATCTCGACCGCCTTGCCGTCTGTATCGTAAGTGCTGAGGATGGTAGGAAGCGAGCCACAGAGACCACTGGTGTAGTAATGCCAGGTGCCATCAGACTGCCACTGACCGTCGAACACCGCAGCCAAACGGCCTACCATGACCAGACGGGTCAGATCGATGGTAGCAGAACTCTTAGGACGGCCTGCGACGATGTGACCCTCGGCTTCTGGGATGAAGGTCTGCTGACGGGCCTCTGAGGTCTGAGGTTTGAGTTCAGGCAGGGTGCTGTATGCCGGTGTCTTGAGATCCTGACGGGTGAGGCTGACGGTGCAGCCCTGCCAGTCCTGAGCGACGCGGATCGTATGGCTGGTCCCTGGAAGGCAGGTGACCGATGGGACGGTGGCAGAAGCAGCAGGGAAGCTGTCGGCAGGCAGATAGAGGATATTGTCGGTCCTTACCACACGCAGGGTATTGACCACTGACACTACCTTCTGGAAGAACGAGGTCTGTGGCTGATTGCGCATGGCACGGGTATAGACGCTAAGCAGGTAGTTGCCACTGTGCATGGTAGCAGGCAGGGCAATGTCGGCCCACCCCCGGCCGTTGGTGAGTTGCACCATGCCCTGAGCGCAGATGCGATAAGCATCAGAGAGCTCCACGTAGGCCACTTTGCTCAGGGTGAGCGGCTGCTGATGAGCATCGGTGATGTCCACGCGGATATGCAGTCGTTCGCCAGTAAGATAACAGTCTTTGTCAAGGAGGGCATGTGCCACCTCCTGTGCCTGGAGGGGAAGCCAGAGACAAACGACGAGCATGAGCGATAGTATCTTGTTCATTGATTTAATCATTTAAGTGCATCAATTCTTGTAATCCTCCTCAGTGAAAGGGTCTCCATCTTCCCAGAAGTCGGGCTTATTGAGTGTAGCACCCCACATGCGGCAGTCCACGGCATACGGCTCAATCCATTCATCCTGACCCATCTCAGGGATGTAATTGCTGACACGATAGCCTAGCTGGTGTAGCACTGCACGTGATTTGTCGCCACGTTGTTCATCGGTAAGCGCAGAAGGGAAGACTTTGATTTTCCAACCGACCTTTGAACCACGCACATACACACGGACCAGCTCCTTGTTTAGACTCACACCGATGTACCCCAGTGCATGTCCGTTGCCTTCGGTGCAGTAGATGTTCGAGGGTAGCTCTGAAGGCTGAGGGGTAAACAGACCTCCCATATCATCATTCTGTCGCTGAGAGAGCCGCTCATACTCATATTCCTCGAGCGAGATGGCGCGCTGAGTGATAGAAGCACAATAGAGGTAGTTGAAACGGTTGTCCATATTGTCGAGCGACAGCAGACGCAGATTGTGAATCTCACCGTTGACATAGTCCTTGTTGTTGCTGATGACCGACGTATGGCTATAGTCCTTGCACCAGCCGCGATAGTAATCTACCTTGATGGGTTCAATATCATCGGTCTCAGGGTTATATTCCCAGTTGGTGTGATAAGGGGTACGGATCTCCCAGTCTTCGGCATAGCTCCATCTGAAATACTGGGTCTCGCCAGCCTTAGGGGCAGCAGGAGTGATGAAGATATCGACCTGCTTATCATCACGAGGCTGCTCATAATGAGCCTCAACGATGCCAGGTGTCTGTAATGGTTTGGTAGCCTTAGAAGTATAGGTATTGCCCGTCCACTCTACGGCCAACCAGTATTCGGTCTCGGGATTCAGTGCGCCCAGGTGGGTCGTATAGATGCCAGAACTAGTGAGCGGCACTCTGATCTTGGTGCCGTCTGAGCCACAGATAGAGACATTGGCGTCAGAGACCATGCGCGCGAGGATCTCTTTATCGGTAGGAGAGAGAGACAGCGACCGACTGAGGGTAAACTGACATTCGCTATTGCCGCAGATATAGCCTTCGACCACCAGGTAAGTAGTCTCGGAAGACGGCAGATCTGCATTGTATTCATCGATGCACGAACAGCAGAGCCAGAGGCTGGCAAAGAGCATGGCCAGAGTGTGCAGTTGTGTCCTATAGTTTTTCATATCAGGAGCTTAGAACTTGATGTTATACGAAATGAATGGAATCGGCGCACCGAAGATAGAAAGCTTGTAACCCTTGATGCCTCCGCTATCGGCTTGGTAATAAACAGAATAGGCGTTGCGGCGACCCGTGAGGTTATATACACCAATAGAGAACCAGCTGTGGGTCAGGTTGGTGAGGTGGTGGCTCGGCTCAATGTTAAATGAGCAGTCCATTCGGAAGTAGTCTGGCAGGCGGTAGCTGTTACGATCGGTATAGAACGGCAACAGACGGTTCTGCTCCTGACTGTAGTACTGGCCTACAGGGATGGTGGTAGGGCGACCGGTGCTATAGTCGGCATTGAGCGAGAGGCTGTAACGCTGGGTGAACTTATAGTTGCCCACGAACTTGACCTCGTGCGGACGGTCATACTCAGCGTTGAACCAACTGCCTCCGTTGATCAGGGTCTGCGTGCCGTCCTGTTCCTGCTGCTGCAACTGTGTACGCGAGTAGCTATAGCTGATCCAGCCGTTGAGCTTGCCGATAGGCTTACGAAGCTGCAACTCTATACCGTATGCGCGACCACGGGTGGCAATGACGTCCTGATCGAGGTCCGGATTCATTACCAGCTGACCGGCACTGCGGTAGGTGAGGTAGTTGTTCATCTGCTTGTAGTAAGCCTCGACGGTCACCTCATACTTGCTGTCGTAAGTCTGGTAGTAGTAGCCGGCAGCCACCTGGAAACCGTCTTGTGGCTTGATGTTCTTGTTAGAGAGCAGCCAGGTGTCGGTCGGTGACATGATGCTGGTGTTAGAGACCTTGTGGATGAACTGATGCATGGTGTTAAAGCCCACCTTGACCGACTGGTCGTCGGTGAAGTTATAGCTGGCCGAGACACGGACCTCAGGGGCCTGATAGGTCTTCTTCTTGCCCTCCTGCATGGCATTGAACACCGTATATCGCACACCACCCGTGACTTTGATGGCTGGAGTGATCTTCCACTGATCTTCGACAAAGACGGCCGATTCAAGGGCCTTCTCCTGATCGAGCTCAGAGTAGGCGATGAATGACGCCGTGCTCAGCGGTTCGTATTTGCCTGGCTTGATGTTATAGAGTAGGCCGTTGACACCCATCTGCAGGGTATGACTGTCGTTGAGCTGATAGTTGACCAAGCCCTTGAAGAAGTACTGGTTGATGGCAAACGACAGACGGGCGGCGCTATACTCGGTCTCGCTCTCGTCATTGAAGTAGTCATAGTGATCGAAACCTGCCACGATAGTGCTGCTGACACGGTCGTTATAGCGGCTCTTCAGCTCCAGGGAACCATTGCCGTTGCTATAGCCGTACTTGTTATACTCTGAGAATGCAAAGCGGTCGTTACTGTAATAGCCATAGAGGTTGAGGCGATGATTGCGCGAGAAATTGATGGCCAGTGTGCCGCTGAGATCCCAGAAGCCGGCGGTACCGTTCTTGTAGCCGCTCTTCTCAGGAATCATCTTGAGCATCCAGTCACTGTAAGTGGTACGGCCACCCAGAAGCAGCGAAACCTTATCTTTGACGATAGGAGCTTCGAGCGTGGCCTTGCTGGTGAGCAGGCCGATGCTGGCAGATCCGTGCCACTGCTGACGGTCGGCCACCTTGCTGGTGATGTTCATCACCGAAGAAATGCGACCACCATACTGGCTTGGAATACCACTCTTGTACAGTTCGGTCTCGCCAATGACGTCTGAGTTGAAGGCCGAGAAGAGGCCGAAGAGATGCATTGGGTTATAGACCGTATTGTTGTTGAGCAGAATGAGGTTCTGGTCTGATGCACCACCACGCACGTTGAAGCCACTGCTGGCCTCGCCCATAGACTTGACGCCTGGTAGGGTCTGTACCATTTTCATGACATCGGCTTCGCCCAACGCTAATGGGATGTTTTTGAGCTGTGCCGGACGGAACTTCTCCATGCCCACCTGCACGGCATTGACCTTCTGCTGGAAACCGGTGACCATGACCTCCTCAAGGATGTGCTTCTCTTTGATAGGTTCAAGATCGGCCGTCAGCGAATAGTCACTGCCCAGATACTCTTCATAGGCGTCATACTGAGCTACACTGCCCTGGCTGAACGAGCGGTAAGAAGGAAGGGTATTGTTGAGATCCTGCTCCTCGTAGATCTGGCCAGGAGCTGCCTTCACGCCAGGATGCACCTGCGAGAAGTAGATGGTCTGTGGGTCGCTGGCTGGCACGACGGCTTTCTCGCCATCGGCAATCAGCAGCTTGTCAAGCTGGCCGACTGTGCTGGCCAGATCACTGGCCATGGTCTGCTTCCGGTACTTCAGATGTTGCTTCTTGCGGTAGGATTTCAGCGGCTGCTTATACTTGGGATAGCGTGCAGCCAGACTCTTGTCTGACTTGACCTCATGCGCTAAGGCTGGATCGATAGCCGGTGTCTGGAGTGCCGATGAAGGTACCTCGTAATAAGTGTCTTCTACATTGAGATTCTTGATGGCACGCATATCGACGATAACATCTGACGCATGTGCTTTGACACGCTTCATGACCAGACTCACCGCCTGACCTTCGTACAGAACCTTCACAAAATGGTCGCCAAGACGTACATAGCGAAAGCCATCGACCACAAAATAATTAATGAGCTGCTGATCTGGGACGATAGCCAGACCTTTGACCGGCGATACCACCGACACCAGATTGTTATAGACATCATATCTGAGACTGACACGTGGATAGAGGACACCATTGAAACTGATGGTGCCTTCATGCATCTCCTTATCTTCCCAGAAAGGGTGTGTGGTCCATTGCTGGAGGTTGAATGGAGGTTCGATACGTCCCTGATAGAGTGCCGCATAATCACCGGCTTTCTGTAGGTACGTGTCAATGTCGAGCGTCTGTGCCTGTGCTTGTTGAAAACCCACTGCTGAGAGGGCAAGCATGGCAAACACTGCCGCTAGAGGGTTGGACATAACTTAGTATATTTAAAATAACGTGTAGTATTCTTTGCTATTGAATAACGTGTAGTATTCTTTTCTATCGAATAACGTGTAGTATTTTTCGTGAACGGAACAAGTAGCTTACTTGCGAAGCTTGTCAATGATCATGGCAATGGCACCATCGCCCGTGACGTTACAGGCTGTGCCGAAAGAATCCATGGTAACATAGAGCGAGATCATGACGGCCTGCAGTTCGGCCGAGAACCCGAGGTTGCTGTCAAGCAGACCTAAGGCAGCCATGATGGCACCGCCAGGAATGCCAGGAGCGGCAATCATAGTGACACCGAGCATGAGGATGAAACTCAGGAACATCGGCAGATCGTAAGGCATGCCGGTCATCATCATCAGGGCCAGCGAACAAGAGACGATCTTGAGCGTAGAACCGCTGAGATGGATGGTGGCACACAGTGGAATGACAAAGCCTGCCACTTCAGGTCGCACGCCATTGGCAATGGTCTGACGTAAGGTGACAGGGATAGTAGCTGCTGAGGATGAGGTGCCAAGGGCCGTAAAATAGGCCGGCATCATGCGTATCAGCGCGTGGAAAGGTGATTTGCGTGCTACAATGCCTGCAATAGCAAATTGCAGCAAAAGCAGTACGGCGGTGAAGAGGAAGATCAGGACAATGATCTTCAGGAAGGCGCTTAGTACAACGCTGGCCTGACCTGTGGCCGACATGTTGTTGAACAGACCAAAGATGTAGAAAGGCAACAGCGGGATGATGACACTCTCAAGGGTGTGCTGCACGATTGAGCTCAGTTCTGAGAAGCCTTTGTTGAGCGCATGTGCCTCAAAAGCTGCAATGCCCAAACCTAACATGAAGCTGGTGACCAGAGCGGTCATCACAGGCATGATAGGAGGGATATCGATGGAAAAATAAGCAGGGAACTCTTCGACCGAAGTTTCGGCCAAAGAAGAGAAGTTGACCCCCTCAAGGATCTTGGGGAAAAGAGCCGTGGTGAAAGTGTATGAGAACAGACCACTGCCAACCGTAAAGACGTATGCCATACCTGCAGTGATGGCCAGCCATTTACCAGCTCCCTTTCCTACCTCCGCAATGGCCGGTGTGACCAGTCCCACAATGATGAGCGGGATGATGAAGCGCAGCAGCTGATCAAAAACGCTGTTGAAAGTGTTGAACGTGCGTACGGCCCAATCTGGCATGAACTGGCCTAAAAGAGCGCCAACGAAAATGGCGATCACAATGCGGGGGAGGAGAGGGAGTTTTTTCATAGATTACATTCTGTTTCGAGGATGCGCTTGATGACAGTCTCAGCAGAGATCTCACGGTTAGCAGCCTCAGGGATGACCAGACTACGTGGACCCTCAATGACGTCGTCGGTAACAATCATGTTACGACGTACTGGCAGACAGTGCATAAAGTGTGCATCGTTGGTCACTGCCATCTGACGCTCACCGACGGTCCAGCTGCGCCAGTC
>DCIF01000101.1:20439-24221 GCA_002315795.1 Bacteroidales bacterium UBA1733 | reverse complement strand
GGGAAATCCTTCTCGAGGTTCTTGCCATAATGAGCATCTTCGAAGCAGCTCCAGTTCTTGGCATAGACAAAGTCTGCACCCTCGAAAGCCTTCATCTGATCATATTCGATGGTAGCGCCTTCGATGAAACGTGGGTCGAGCTCATAGCCGTGTGGCTGAGTAACTACGACTTCATAGCCAGCAGCAACGGCAAACTGTGCAAATGAGTTTGGTACAGCCTGTGGCAGACGACCAGGATGAGGTGCCCAGGTCATGACAACCTTCGGACGAGCCTTTTCCTTATGCTCCTCGATGGTGATGATGTCGGCAAAAGCCTGAAGTGGGTGACCTGTAGCGCACTCCATCGAGAAGACAGGTTTGCCAGAATACTTGATAAACTGACTGAGGATGAGCTCCTCATAGTCGTCCTGCTTGCTCTCGAATTTAGCGAACGAGCGAACACCGATGATGTCACAGTAGCTGGCCATGACAGGAATAGCTTCGAGTAAGTGCTCTGCCTTGTCGCCATCCATGATGACACCGCGCTGGGTTTCAAGTTTCCAGGCACCTGCATTGACGTCGAGCACGATGGTGTTCATACCCAGGTTCTGTGCAGCCTTCTGGGTAGAGAGACGTGTGCGGAGTGAGTTATTAAAGAAAATCAGCAGGCAGGTCTTATTCTTGCCAAGGTGCTGATAGCCATATCTGTTCTGTTTGACCTCAAGTGCCTCCTTGACAGCTGCCTGCAGGTCGCCTAGGTCGTGAACATTCTGATAATATCTCATTGAAGTTAAGAATAAAATGTTAAAGGTTAAGAGTGAATGTGTGAGGCCTCAATAGCATCAAAAAGAAAAGAGCTAAAAGCAGCAAGGGTGTTGAGCCGCAAGCAACTTTTAACTCTTAACTTTTAACTCTTAACTTTGACGTTAGTCAACGTATTTCTTTACGATGATCGAACCATTGTGACCACCAAAGCCGAAGGTGTTAGAAAGTGCGGCACGAACGACGCGCTTCTGTGCCTTGTTGAAGGTGAAGTTGAGGTTGTAATCAATCTCCTCATCACGATCGTCTTCATTGTGGTTGATAGTTGGAGGTACGATGTCACACTGTACTGACTTGACGCAGAACAAAGCCTCGATAGCACCTGCAGCACCCAGAAGGTGACCAGTCATTGACTTGGTAGATGAGATGTTGAGCTTGTATGCAGCCTCACCGAAAATCTCCTTGATAGCCTTAGACTCAGAGATATCGCCTACGTGGGTCGAAGTGCCATGCACATTGATGTAGTCAATATCTTCTGGCTTCAAGCCAGCATCCTGAAGTGCAGCCTCCATGACATACTTCGCACCGAGACCCTCTGGATGAGTGGCAGTGAGGTGATAAGCATCGGCCGACATACCGCCACCTACGACCTCAGCGTAGATCTTGGCACCACGAGCCTTAGCGTGCTCGAGTTCCTCAAGAACGAGGCAGCCAGAACCCTCACCCATCACAAAACCATCACGGCTTGCAGAGAATGGACGGCTGGCATGCTCTGGATCATCATTGCGGGTAGAGAGGGCCTTCATGGCGTTGAAACCACCCAGACCTGGCTCTGAGATTGGAGCCTCTGCACCACCAGTAACGATCATATCTGCTTTACCCAGACGAATCAGGTCGAAAGCGTTGATCATACCATGTGTGGCCGATGCACAAGCACTGACGCAACCGAAGTTAGGACCCAGGAAGCCGTACTTGATAGAAAGCTGGCCAGCAGCAATATCAGCAATGATCTTTGGAATGAAGAATGGATTGTAACGTGGACCTGCCTCGTCACTGTATCCCTTAGTCTCATCGTGGAACGACTTGATACCACCAATGCCTGAGCTATAGATCACGCCGATGCGCTTTTTGTCAGCAGTCTCAAGATCAAGACCACTGTCCTTGATAGCCTCGTCAGCAGCAGCAAAAGCGAATTGTGTGTAACGGTCAACCTTGCGTACCTCCTTCTTCTCGAAGTAGAGGGTAGGGTCAAAACCCTTCACCTCACATGCAAACTGGGTCTTGAACTTTGAAGCGTCGATCAGGGTTACAGGACCGCAACCACTCTTGCCTTCAAGCAGATTCTGCCAAGTTTCCTCGACATTGAGACCCAGAGGAGTGACAGCACCAAGACCGGTTACTACTACTCTCTTTAATTCCATATATAATAAAAAATATCAATTCATAATTCATAATTCATAATTCATAAAAACCAGCACAACAAGGCAGTGGCAATTATCAATTATGAATTGTCAATTATGAATTGAAAAAGAAATTACTTGTTAGCCTCGATGTAAGCTACAGCGTCACCTACAGTAGCGATCTTCTCTGCCTGATCATCTGGAATAGTGATACCAAACTCCTTCTCGAACTCCATGATGAGCTCTACGGTATCAAGTGAATCAGCACCAAGATCGTTGGTGAAAGATGCCTCGAGGGTAACCTCTGACTCCTCAACACCAAGCTTCTCAACGATAATCTCCTTTACTTTAGCTTCGATTTCTGACATAATTGTATTTATTAAAAGTTAATATTGATTGTTCTCTTTTAATTTTGTAGCTTTCTTCATGCAAAAATGCACAAAAAAATAACATTAATTTGGCTTTTTTGCGAAAAATATGTACATTTGTGCCCATAAAAACGCAAAATCACGCTGCAAAGAAACAAAAAAATATCAATGTGGCGAAATTTTTTTTATAGAAAATCAGAAAATCCGCACAAATGAACTTGTTTTGTGCTAAATTGTAAGGTCAAAATGAAAAATATTGCTATTTTTGCATCCGGTTCTGGCTCAAACGCTGAGAATATTGCCAATTATTTTGCTGATAACGCAGAAGTTAACATTGCTCTGATTGTGTGCAACAAGGCCGACGCTTACGTGTTTGAGCGTGCTAAGCGCTTAGGCATTGATTCAAAACTGGTGACCAAAGCAGATATGGCCGATAGTGAAGCTGTACTGGCTTTGCTGAAGTCTTATAAGATTGATTTCATTGTGCTTGCCGGCTATCTGCTGCTTGTGCCTAAATATCTGGTCGATGCTTATCCACGTGCCATCGTCAATATTCATCCGGCTCTGATCCCGCTGCATTGTGGCAAGGGTATGTATGGCGATCGTGTGCATGAGGATGTCATCAAGTGTGGCGATAAGGAGTCGGGTATCACTATACATTATGTAAATGAATTCTTCGATAATGGCGATATCATTTTCCAGGCTACTTGTCCTGTAGAGACTGGTGATGATGCTCATGCCGTAGCAACGAAAGTGCATGCTTTGGAATATGCACATTTCCCACGCGTAATCGGTGAAGCAATCGCAACTTTATAACGTTTTTCATCGCAAAATAGTTATTTTTGACGCATATAATTATCATAAAAATTGTCAGATTGGTTAAAATATGCCAAATCTGACAATTTTTATAGTAAATATTTTGCATTTATACGCAAATATGTTAACTTTGCGCCGTTAAAAATAATATTTTTATAAATAAGTAGATGAAAAATAAGAAAGATAGGATTGCTGCTATTCGTGAAGTAATCCAGAATCAGAGCATCGGCAGTCAGGAAGAACTTCTTAAAGCACTTTTGTCACATGGCTTTACAGTAACACAGGCTACTTTGAGCCGTGACCTCAAGCAGATGCAGATTGCGAAGGTTGCAACGCGTGAAGGTGGATACATGTATGTGATGCCAGATGTCGCAGCTTCTGCTAAGAGTAAACTGGCTCCTCACTTCATTCCACCAAAGACGGTTCAGGGTGTGGTTAGCATTGAATGCAGTCAGGT
>DCIF01000101.1:19190-20321 GCA_002315795.1 Bacteroidales bacterium UBA1733 | reverse complement strand
ATTCCACGTGCAGGCTATACAACCAATCAGGTAGCTGAGGCCCTTTGCGAGGCTCTGCCAAAGGTCAACTAAA
Organism: Bacteroidales bacterium UBA1733; assembly: GCA_002315795.1. The sequence continues at coordinate 20,248 of DCIF01000101.1, read as the reverse complement.
GAAACTTTTTAGTACACATTATATATTTATAAGGGCGTAGGGCGTTTGTGACCCTTATTTTGACGAAACAAAAGAACCCATTCGGTATTTACGGAAATGGAAGAAGTTAAAACTCCTGAGGCTGTACAGCAGCCAGTAATCAGGATTTATGTAGCTGGTAAGCAGCACATCAAATATGTAGATGAGATCCTCGATGTGATAGAGGAGAGCAGTAAGGCTCGTGGCACAGGTATCGCTCGTCGTAGTCCTGACTATGTGGCTCAGAAGATGATCGAAGGAAAGGCTATCATTGCACTTTGTGGTGATGATTTTGCAGGTTTCTGTTATATTGAGTCCTGGAGCAATAAAACCTATGTGGTCAATTCAGGCCTGATTGTTAAACCTACTTATCGCAACTGTGGCTTGGCAAAGCGCATCAAGCGCTTCTCTTTTGCTTATAGCCGACGTCTGTTCCCAGAGGCTAAGCTTTTCGGTATTACCTCAGGTGCAGCCGTTCTCAAGATTAATAATGAGCTGGGTTATCGCCCAGTTACCTTCGAGCAGTTGACCGATGATCCAGCCTTCTGGCGTGGTTGCCAGACGTGTGTCAACTTTGACGTGCTTCAACGTACCGACTTCAAGCGTTGTATCTGTACTGCCATGCTTTACGATCCTGCAGAGCATCCAGATGAGCAGCTTGAGGATTTGGATAAGATCTAATTCAAAAATCATCATTGACAATTCATATTTATGGCTAAGAAAGTAGTCGTCGCCTTTTCAGGCGGTCTCGATACAAGTTATAATGTAATGTATCTCACCAAGGAGATGGGATACGAGGTTTATGCTGCCTGCGCTAATACAGGTGGTTTCAGCGAAGAGCAACTCAAGACCAACGAGGAGAATGCTTACAAGCTCGGTGCTGTTAAGTATGTCACCCTCGATGTTACCAAGGAGTACTATGACAAGTCGCTCCGTTACATGGTCTATGGCAATGTGCTCCGTAACAACTGCTATCCTATCTCTGTGTCTTCAGAGCGTATCTTCCAGGCTTTGGCTATCGCTCGTTATGCCAAGGAGAT
>DCIF01000101.1:0-19003 GCA_002315795.1 Bacteroidales bacterium UBA1733 | reverse complement strand
ACCAAACTCAAGTACAGCTATAACGTAGGTATCTGGGGTACTTCTATCTGTGGTGGCGAGATCCTCGACTCTAAGCAGGGCCTTCCTGAGAGCGCTTATCTGAAGCACCCTACCAAGACTGAGTCAGAGATCCTCTCTATCGGTTTCAAGAAGGGCGAGATCTGCAGTGTCAATGGCGTTGAGTTCGAAGATAAGATCAAGGCTATCCAGGAGGTAGAGAAGATTGGTGCAGCATACGCTATCGGTCGTGACTGTCACGTGGGTGATACCATCATCGGTATCAAGGGTCGTGTAGGTTTCGAGGCTGCAGCTCCAATGCTTATCATTGCAGCTCACCGTTTCCTTGAGAAATATACCCTCTCTAAGTGGCAGCAGTACTGGAAGGATCAGGTCTCTAACTGGTATGGCATGTTCCTTCACGAGAGCCAGTATCTTGAGCCAGTGATGCCAGATATGGAGGCCATGCTCGAGAGCTCACAGCGTAACGTCAATGGTGTCGTTACTCTCGAGCTCCGTCCTTACAGCTTCCAGACCGTAGGTGCTGACACTCCAGACGATCTCGTTCACAACAAGCTCGGTGAGTATGGCGAGACCGCTAAGGCTTGGACCTCTGAGGATGCTAAGGGCTTCATCAAGGTAACCTCTACTCCGCTGCGTGCATACTATTCTGTTCATCCTGAGGAGCAGAGATAAATAACAAATCAATAATTGATAATGTATTATTAATAGTTATTGCTGCATGAGATTTCTTGTCACAGACAGCAGATATTATTCATTATTAATTATTCATTAATCATTATTCTTATGGCAAATAAACTGACAAAATCTTCAACTGATAAGAAGCTCTGTGGCGTATGCGCAGGTGTGGCTAACTTCTTTGGCATCGATCCAACCATCATGCGTATCATTTGGCTTTGTAGTGTACTTTTCGCTGGTTGTGGCCTGTTGCTTTATATCATTTGTGCACTTGTACTTCCTAACGAATAATTTGTTAGAATGATCAAAGTAGGAATTTTAGGAGCAGCTGGCTACACAGGTGGTGAGCTGCTTCGTATTTTAATCAACCACCCAGAGGTGGAGATCGTGTTTGCTAACAGCGAGTCGAATGCTGGCAATCGCGTTTGCGATGTGCACGAAGGTCTTCTCGGAGATACCGAACTGTGTTTCACCGATCAGATGCCATTTGATCAGGTCGATGTCATCTTCTTCTGTTTCGGTCATGGCAAGAGCGAAGCATTCCTTAAGGAGCATAAGATCCCTGCCCATGTCAAGATCGTTGACTTAGCGCAGGACTTCCGTCTTGCAATGGCAGATCTTAAAGCTGGCAAGGAAGATACTGTCACAGGTGGCATCAAGCTCTCTCAGTGGGTTTATGGACTGCCAGAGATCCACCGTGAAGAAATCAAGAAGTGTCAGTATCTGGCTAATCCTGGTTGCTTTGCTACCTGTATCCAGGAGGGTCTCCTTCCATTGGCTAAGGCAGGTCTTCTGACCAACGATATCGCAGTCAATGCCATCACCGGTTCTACTGGTGCTGGTCAGAAGCCAGGTGCTACCACGCATTTCTCTTGGCGTAACGATAACTTCAGCGTCTATAAGCTCTTTACGCATCAGCATTTGCATGAGATTACTCAGACGCTCAACGAACTGCGTCCAGAAGCGACTCCACGTGTAGCTGATACTCTCAACGAGCCAGATGCTTTCTCAGCTACAGATGGAGAGGTAATTACAGTCGATTTCATCCCCTATCGTGGCGACTTCGCTCGTGGCATCTTCTGCACTGAGGTTGTCAAGCTCGATAAGCCAGTAGTTAAAGAAGAGATCGTAGCGCTCTATAAGGACTTCTATAAGGACGCCACTTTCACACATTACTGTGATTCTGCACTCGATCTGAAGCAGGTAGTCGGTACCAACAAGGCCCTCGTTCACGTTGAGGTCTTCGGTCGTAAAGTTGTCATCACTTCTATGATCGATAACCTTCTCAAAGGTGCTGTCGGTCAGGCTGTCCAGAATATGAACCTCATGTTCGGTATTGATGAGAAGGCTGGTTTGAACCTTAAAGCAATTGCATTCTAATTATGAAACTTTTTGACGTATATCCACTTTTCGACGTAACCGTTGATTATGGCCAGGGTGCTTATGTCTATGACGACAAAGGCCAGGAGTACTTAGACTTCTACGGTGGCCACGCAGTGATCTCTATCGGTCACGCACATCCAAAATACCTGCAGACCATGCAGGAGCAGGCTGCAAAGCTGAGCTTTTATTCTAATGCAGTTAAGAACCCTTTACAGGTCAAGTTAGCTGAGAAGCTTGGTAAAGCTTGTGGTTATGAAGACTGGCAGCTGTTCCTGATCAACTCAGGTGCTGAGGCCAATGAGAATGCGCTGAAGCTGGCTTCTTTCTACACTGGCAAGAAAAAGGTTATCGCATTCGGTCATGCTTTCCATGGTCGTACTTCTGCTGCTGTCAACGTTACACAGAACCCTAAGATACAGGCTCCAATCAATGCTACTTTCCCAGTAGATTTCTTTGAGCTTGGCGATATCGAAGGCATCAAGGCCAGCATTGCTAATGGCGATGTGGCAGCTGTCATCATTGAGGGAATCTCTGGTGTAGGTGGTATCCACATTCCAACGACCGAGTTCATGCAGGAGCTCCGCAAGGTCACTGCTGAGAATGGCGTGGTCCTGATTCTCGATGAGATCCAGTCAGGTTATGGCCGCTCTGGTAAGTTCTTCGCTCACCAGCACTATGGAATTGAGCCAGATATCATCACCGTAGCTAAGGGTATTGCCAATGGCTATCCTTTTGCTGGCGTCCTGATCTCTCCGATGTTCAAGCCTGTCTATGGTCAGCTTGGTACCACTTTCGGTGGCAATCACCTTGGCTGTGCTTTGGCATGTACTGTGCTCGACGTCATTGAGGAGAACCACCTCGTGCAGAATGCTGCAGAGCTTGGCGAGTACCTCATGAATGGTCTCAAGGCCATGAACATCCCTGGCTTGAAAGAACTTCGTGGTAAGGGTCTCATGATTGGTATCGAGTTTGAGTATCCTTACAAGGAGGTTCGTAACCGTCTCCTCTACGAACAGCATGTCTTCACCGGTGCTGCCGGCACCAACGTACTCCGCATCCTTCCTCCACTCTGCATCACCAAAAAGGAATGCGATCTCTTCCTCGAGCGTTTTGCTGCAGCGCTGAAAGGATAATAAGCGTAAATAGCTAGTAGTAAATATCAATAGCAAATATCAGCACCCTTATCACAGATTGTCGTGTGGGGTGCTGATATTTGTTATTTGATTTTTTGTGGAGATTTTGCTACCGCCTCAAATGTGCCAACATTAATTTGGCTGTTGGGATAGTTCTTCGATGTACTTCTTAATGAAAGGTCGAAGCTCTGGAAGATCGTTGATGAGGGTATCCCAAAGACCTTCTTTACTGACTTGATAGTACTCATGGACGAGATAATGGCGCATGCCTTTAATGACGTTCCATGGTACCTCAGGATGGCCCTCTTTGAACTCATCTGTAAGCTTGTAGGCAGCTTCACCAATTATTTCTGTCATCTTGACTATGCCATAGTAACGAACTTTGTCCTTGTCGAATGTCTCGAAGGAGAGCTTAGGAACAAGGTCAATGAGTGCATCTATCTGCTCGAGGATATGGCGAAGTCGCTCGATGTCTCTTACTGTCTCTCTCATGCTTTTTCGTAGATTAGGATTTTATCATGATTGGCAGATTCTACGGCAAACGGCATGAGGGTCCCGTCTTCTACGAGATCTACTTCTCGACCTACTATCTGCTCGAGCTGCTGCTTGATACGGACGATGGTGAAGAGACCTACATGCTGGTTAGAACGGTCATACTGTACAAGGATATCGACATCAGAGTCCTGGCGTTCTTCTCCACGACTGAATGATCCGAACACCCATGCTTTCTTGATAGGTTGTGTGCGGAAATATGCCTTGATTGGTTCAATAATAGATGCTGTCATAACCTAGATTAGTGGACGAATGGCGCCCTTTGGGCGCAAAGGTAATGGATTTATTTGGAATTTGCAAATATAAATGAAGAATACGTGTTTTTTTGTATTTTTTTTGGATAAATCCTGTGGATGAAGTAATCTACAAAAGAGAAAGTATTCTACATTTATTCTGAAGTAGCTTCAATCGTTCCGTCTGCTGTCTGTATTTGTAGTTTTTCTCCAGGACTGACTTCGCTTGCTGCTTTCACTGCATGCCCATTCACCCTCGTGATGGTAAAGCCTCGTTTCAGGATGTTATCCGGTTGCGCCATCTGTACGGTTTTCTCGATATATGAGAGTTTCTGTCGGTCACTCTGCAGTCGTGAAGTCGTGAGCATCTTGATGCGTTCACCTGTCAGTTGCAATTTATTGAGCTGCTGTCCTAAGGAGATGTGTGTGCCACGCACGATGTTGATCATCCTATTTAGATGCAGCTGTTCTCGTTCTATGCGTCCACGCGTATGTTCTGTAATTTCAGCTTGTAGTTCCTGCAACTGAGCGAACTGTTGCGCCAGCAGATCAATGAGCAAAGCCGCAGCAGCCGTCGGTGTTTTTACTGAGGTATGTGCCACATGGTCAAGCACTGTCTGATCACGGTCATGGCCGATGCCGGTGATCACAGGGAGAGGGAAGTTGGCTACATTGAGCGCCAGTTCGTAGCTGTCAAAAGACGTGAGGTCGGCTGTGGCACCACCACCACGTATGATTACCACCACATCGAAGAGATCCTGATACATGCAGATCCGTTCTAGTGCTTGTATCACTGAAGCTTCCGTCTGGTTGCCTTGCATCGTGGCAGGGAAGAGATGTGTATAGAAGCAGAGTCCCCACTCATTGTCATGTAGCTGATGGCAGAAATCGCCGTAGCCAGCTGCTTCGGCCGCACTGATGATGGCGATACGCTGAGGCAGGATAGGGAAGGGGAGTTCGCGGTTCATATCTATCACACCGTCCTCTTTCAGCTGCTTCAGAATCTCCATACGTCGGCGAGCCATCTCTCCCAGCGTGTAGGTCGGATCTACATCCAGAATGTTCAGACTGTAGCCATACGCCTCGTGCATCGTCACCTGCACCAGCAGCATTGCTTTGATGCCACTCTGGAAGGCTTGTCCCGTCTGCTGCAGGAAACTGTCGCGCAACAGCCACCAGCGATTGGCCCATATATGTGCATTGGCAAAAGCCAGCATCGTGCCACGTTTCGGATCTTTCTCCACCAGTTGCATATAGCAGTGGCCGTTACTGGCCACACGCACATCGCTCAGCTCGGCGGTGATCCATAACGGTTCGGCAAACGTCTGGTTGATGACGCTTGCTACACGCTGGTTCAGCTGCTGCAGGGTAATGGCCTCCATCAGAACTTTTCGGCTCTTTGGCGTACGTAGGCAGCCAGAAACTGAGCCACATCCTCTGCATCGCCCAGCTTTGAGACATCCACACAGAGGTCATAGGTCTCGGCCTGTCCCCAGGTGTTGTCTGAAAAGAAATCATGGAAACGAGCACGATCACGGTCGTTCTTCTGTATCAGATCATCGGCCTGTTCAGGGGTAATGCCACGCTCCTTGCACACAAAACGCACACGGTGCTTGTAAGGGGCATGGATGAAGATTTTGATCAGGTTCGGTTCGTCGCGCAAGATATGATCGGCCGTACGTCCCACTATCAGACAGGACTTCTCCCTGGCCAGTCGTTTCACCGTATCACTCAGCATCAGGAAGCTCTGCGATGTGCCATAGAGATGAGTCGAGGCACCACGTCCGGCCAGCGCATACTCAAAGAAACCCGGAGCTTTCTCGTCATGTTGCGCCACATACTCAGGATCCAGTCCACTTTCATTGGCCACTTCCTTCATCAGTTCCTTATCATAATAAGCAATGTCGAGGATCTCGGCCAACCGACGGCCAATCTGGTGTCCGCCACTTCCGAACTGGCGACCCAGCGAGATGATAATTTTCTTTTCCATCATGGTGCGAAGTTATTTGTTGTGGCAAAGTTAGGACAAAAAAACAAAATCACCAAATAATTAGTTAATTATTTTGTAATTCGCACATTTTAGTTTATCTTTGCACCTCGAAAAGGTTTTTTCTTTTTCATTTTACACTTTACATTCTACATTTTACATTTATTTTTACGTAATGTTAGCTGAAATCACTTGGGGTGCAAAGCCAATCCTCTTTTCTGTGCCCGACGATATTCCTCTGATTGGAGGCTTCACTCTACGCTGGTATGCACTGATGTTTATCGTCGGTTTTGCCATTGGAGTAAAGATCATGGAGTGGGTCTATAAGCGTGAAGGCCTCGATCCTGAGCATGTATATTATCTCTTTCTGGCCTGTTTCATCGGTACGCTCGTCGGAGCTCGCCTCGGCCATTGCTTCTTCTACGATCCGGAATATTATCTGGCCAATCCGATGGAGATCTTCAAGACTTGGAAAGGAGGCCTGGCCAGTCATGGCGGCACCATTGGTGTGATTCTGGCTGTGATGTATTATGCCAGCAAGGACAAACTTAACAAGCTGTGGCTACTCGACCGACTCAGCATAGCCGTGGCTCCTGTAGCAGCTCTGATCCGTATGGGAAATTTATTCAATCATGAGATCTATGGCCATGAGACTTCACTGCCATGGGGTACACGCTTCGTGCAGAACATTCATGCTTGGGAGCGTGGTGCAGAGCCAATCTACTGCAATCCGTCGCATCCTACTCAGATCTATGAGGCGCTCTGTTATCTCCTGGTCTTCATCGTCTGCTTCGGCCTCTATAAGTACACCAAGGCTGGTAAGTACCATGGCGTCATCTTCGGTACCTTCCTCATCGGTATCTTCGGTACCCGATTCTTCATCGAATATCTCAAGAACGTGCAGGAGGCATTTGAGGAGGATATGCTCCTCAACATGGGTCAGTTGCTCAGCATACCGTTCGTCCTGATCGGAGCCTTCCTGATCTATCACGGATTTGCGAAGAAGCATTCGTGATCAACGAAACCGGATTCTGAAATCATTTTCCGGCTTCCGAGATCTCTGAAGGTACTTCGAGATTTAAAAAAGTCCTTTCATCGATCTCTGAAGGTACTTTTTAAAATCAAAAAGAGCTTTCCGAGATCAATGAAAGGTCTTTCCGATTTCAAAAACAAATAGTTGAGCAGGCGATCCTCACGGACGGCCTGCTCATAATCGAATTCTATACTATAAATAGTCTTTTACGCTAATAGACGTTCAAAAGCCTCAGCCTGACGGCCTTCCAGAAAGCAGAGACGACTGTAAGGAATATACTCGCCATGCTCACAGGCAAAGACTTGGAATGCTGCAAACTGACGGTCTTCTGAGATACAGAGATCCAGACGGTAGTCCCCATCATTGGAGGTATTCATTTCACATGCAGCATCGAGCGTTTCGGCCGGATCATCACCTTCTGCAATCTGCTGCAGGATATCTGCTTCACGTGCGTCATAGTAGTTGCGGAATGATTCTATGTCGCTGTGCGTTGGCTGATAGAATGTATGTTCAAACAGACCTAAGAATTTGTGCTTCTCTACTTTAGGATGCAGTGAGACAAGGCTTGCGATCTCAATCGTGTTAAATTTTGACATAAAGGCAAAGAGGTATTATTGGTTGATACGAAATGGTCAGGCGCGATGGTTCTGCTCATAGAGTCGTTTGCCGAAACCGCCAACGATACCAGGAGAGTCCTTAGGTTTAACGACTACACTGTCACCATCTTCCCAGACACTTTTCTCTGAGTCCTGATTATATTCCTTAATCTTGAAGATAATATTGAGCATGAGTGAAAATAAAATCACTACACCGAAAAATACAAATACGATCATATAACGAATTTTTTTTGGTTTGACGCCGCAAAGGTAGCGGTATTTTTCGGGTTTAGGAAGGAATGTCTATAGATTGTTTCGATAATGATAATCGGAGTTTGCTTATCGACAATATCGATAGCATTATTGATAAAAAGTGTGTCTTGCGGATAGTCAGATTGAGGTAAATCATGTATCTTTGCGCTACTATTTATAAATAAGACGCATAGGATTATGGAACTTCGTCAACTTCGCTACTTCGTTAAGGTGGCCGAACTGAGCAGCTTCAGTGAGGCTTCCCGTCAGCTAAATATTACACAAAGTACTCTCTCCCAGCAGATCAAGCAACTGGAGGGAGAACTCAACGTGGAACTGCTGATACGTGATTCGCATCATGTGCGTGTTACCGATGTGGGTGAGGCTTTCCTGCCTCAGGCTCGTAAGACACTGGCCTCGGCTAATACCTGTATTGACCGTATTCGTGATATTCAGGAGTTAGGTTCAGGTGAGCTCAACATAGGTTCTACTTATTCTTTCCTTCCGTTGCTCAAAGAGACGGTACTGCAGTTTATCAAGCAGTATCCTGGGGTGAAGCTCAATATCTGTTGCCATAGTATGGAGACGCTGATGATGATGCTTTCAGAACAGAAGATTGACTTGGCGCTGAGCTACAAGTCTTCGTCTGTCCATCCTGAGATAGCTTCGCATATTATGTTCGATAACCGCTTGGCAGTGGTGGTGAGTGAAACACATCCGTTAGCGACACACGAGACCGTGCGTCTGGCCGATCTGGAGCGCTTCCCTTTCGCCATGCCAGCTAAAGGACTTCAGGCACGTAATACCTTCGACCATATCATCGAAGGGCTCGACTATCGGTTTAATGTGCGTCTGGAAATCAATGAGGTCAATGTGCTGCTCGATATCATACGCTCATCAGACAAACTGTTTACGGTGGTAAGTCAGGCCGCTGTTACACGCACTCCTGGACTTCGCTCTTTGCGTCTTGATCAGGCAGGTACACAGATGGAAGGTTCTTTCCATGTGCTGCAGGACGCTTATATGAAACGCTCAACGAAAGAGTTCTTGCGCATGCTCTGCGAGAACCGCTCGTATGGTATGGCTTTGATGGAAATCTTCTGAGTACATTTGTGCCCTACAAAGATCTGATGAAATCATTCTCATCATTACATCAAGGAACAGAGAAACTATATAAATATGAAATATCTTACACAATTTCTCATTATCATCGGTTTCTCGCTGGCTGGCGAGTTGCTTAACTGGCTCATCCCTCTGCCCATTCCTGCCAGTATCTATGGCATTATTCTGCTGTTTCTGGCTTTGAAAATCAAGTGGGTGAAGGTAGAATAGGTCAAGGAACTCAGTTCGTTTCTTATCCTGATCATGCCACTCATGTTTCTGCCACTTGCTGTAGGTATTTTACTGATTTATACACATTATCTTATTATAACAAAAACCAATGAAAAAACTATTTGCTTTGATTGCTGCATGCACCTTGCTAAGTTGCACCAGCCAGAAAGAAGAGACTCCTAATCCTGTGCTTACCATCGAAGGCGGACAGGTGCAGGGTGTGAACACAGACATTGACGGTGTAGTGGTCTATCGTGGCATTCCTTTCGCTGCACCACCTATCCGTGAGAATCGTTGGAAGGCTCCACAACCCGTTCGTCCTTGGGAAGGTGTGAAGGTGTGCGATAAGTTCGGACATCCCGCTTTCCAGGGTGCTCATTATGAGGGTGGATATACTACAGAGTGGGGTTATGGTGAGGAGATTACCTACAGTGAGGACTGTCTCTACCTGAACGTCTGGACCAAGGCTTCTGCTCAGCCAGAGAAGAAATTGCCAGTGGCACTCTGGATCTTCGGTGGCGGACTTCGTGAAGGTTGGGGTTCTGAGCCAGAGTTTGATGGTCAGGAGTTTGCAGCCAAAGATGTCGTACTGGTGACGTTCAACTATCGCGTCGGTCCTTTCGGCTTCTTCTCACATCCAGAACTCATTGCAGAAGCTGGTGACCAGGCTTCTGGTAACTTCGGTACACTCGACCAGATTGAGGCCATGAAGTGGGTGAAGAAGAACATCGCTCAGTTTGGTGGAGATCCAGATAATGTGATGATCTTCGGTCAGTCAGCCGGCTCTCGTTCGGTTAAGACCCTCTGTGCTTCGCCTTTGACCAAAGGTCTCTTCAATAAGGCTGTTATCATGAGTGGTAGTGGTCTGTCCCTGCCTACCGATCCTGCTCCGATGATGGGTGGCAGAGCTTTGCCTGCAGCTATTCCTCTTACGCTCAATGATGCAGCTCAGCAGATTAAGGAGGTTGCCGATTGGGCCAACCTTAAGTCGCTCGAAGATTTGCGCAAAGCTTCGACCGAGACCATCTACAGCCTCGGCACCTTCTATACCAACGTCACTGGCAAACGCAGTCCGCTCAATGCGATGCCAATCTCTCCTTACATTGAAGACTATGCGCTTCCTGAGACTTTCGATGCTGCTTGTCTTGATGGTTCGTTGGCCGATGTCCCATACATGATCGGTTTCACACTGCACGATGCTGGCAACATGGGTCCACAGATCGAGAATTTCTGTCTCAACCGTGAGGAGAAAGGTGGTAAAGCATACGCTTATCAGTTTGCTCGTCCATTGCCTGATGATGGTTCACATCCTGAGGTCTCAGCACGTCTCAAAGGTGCTTTCCATTCCAGCGATCTGTGGTATGTCTTCAAGTCGCTTAAGCACTGCTGGCGTCCTTGGACACAGGGTGACCGAGACCTCTCAGAGAAGATGATCACCGCATGGAGTAACTTCTGCAAGTATGGCAATCCGAATGGCGCTGACGATGGTGAGTGGCAGCCATATACCAACGATAACCAGAACTTCATGGTCTTCAAACTCAATGATGCTGAGGCCGAAGACTCTGGCATGGGTCGTCCGTTGTCTGCCAACTAAAGTCGATAGCAATTCCTACTTATAGCAATTCCTGCGCATAGACACTGCTATGCGTAGGAATGCATTCCCGGAAGGAAGTAGTTGACACCAAAGTAAGTCATCAGTACGGCAAGGAGCGACAGCAGGACGTAGAGGTGATGCTTCTCAGGAGCTGCTGGCATGAAGGAGCGATGCAGCGGAATGGCATAGACCATCAGCGTAATCAGCGCCCAGGTTTCTTTAGGATCCCATGACCAGTAAGTGCCCCACGACACATTGGCCCAGACGGCACCGATGAAGATACCTATAGCAAGTAATGATACTGCAGGGTAAAGCAGCAGTTGCGATAACGCCGTGATTCGCGCAAGTGCTACTTTGCTCTGTTTTTTATATAGTATCAGGCCATAGATGGCCAGTAACGTGATGATGGCAAAAAGAGCATAAGCAATCATGACTACAGCTACATGGAGCGAAAGGAGTGGCGACTGCAAGACCGGCATGAGATGCGTGATCTGAGGTGTATCCATAGCCAGCGTTGCCACCAACATGCAGAAGGCTGAGACTACCGGACCTAAAGCCATCAGCACAGGTAGCTTCCTCCTGGCGCCAAGCGAGAGGATGAGTGTGACCCATGCCATGAAAAGCATCGTCTCTGCGCCATTGCTCATCGGTACATGTCCGCTGATCCACCAGCGCAGTCCTAATAGTATGGAGAGCCACATTGCAGCCACTCTGACGAAAAGTTGTTGAAACAGTCTTATGCTCGATGCATGGTTCCTCACCAGAGAAACCACACAAAGCACCAAGCTGAAGAGCAGGAATAAATAGACAAGGATATGAGTCTGCTGCAGTCGGTTGTAGATCACTTCAAGTCGTAGGGTAGTGGCCGATGGCATGACATCAGCAGCTTTCTCTTTCTGATAGAGTTTGATCTTGGCAATGATCTGGCGTGCTTGTGCCACATCATTGACCAGAATGGCCTGTGTCAGCTGATCCATTACATGATTGATGAACTGAAATTCGGCTTCAGGAGTCCCTAACGGAAGTTCGGTGCTTCCTGGTGTGTACCAAGCCATCTTACCATCCACTGTCAACGGGAAAATATGCAGCATCTCACTGTGATAGAACATAGAGACCACCTGCAGTTTCTCATCAGCCTCACGGATCGCCTTGCGTACTGATGAAGGACGTGAGGCGTCATTGGCCTTCCCCTTGAGCTTATACGTATGGTCAGGAGTATAGAAATCGCGTACAGAGGCCCATTTGCCCTCGATGCCTAACAGCTTCTGCACCTCCTGACTCTTAATCTTGATGATAGGTTGCGCCTCCCATTGGCTGTAATAGATCATCCATCCCACGAAGATCTCGTTGGCCGAATAACCTTTCCATGTGCTTTTCCCGCTCAGTCCGGTCACGAACTCTATGGCTGCGGTGTTAAGCGGACAGATGCGGCCATTATAAAGCACGGCAATCTCTCCCAGTTCGTCTGCAATTTCTTTGCTGACGATCTCTACCTGATGGCCTACAGTGCTACGGTTCTGCTGAGCCACAAGCTGCCAAGGCCATGCCAGAAGCACGAGAAGCAATGCCAGTGGTTTGGTGGCCTCACGATAAAGCTGGCGAATGCACGTATGCTTAGAGCAGAACGTCCATAGCAGACTGATCAGCAACGTCAGATACCCTATGTATGTGATGGCAATGCCGTATGGGTCATGTGCTACCAGCAGTTGCGAACCTTCATAATCTGTATCGTATGACGACTGGAAGAATCTATACCCAGCTACCTTACCGATGTGGTTCATAGAAACTGAGATATGTTCAGTGTGGTCCGCATCTTTGACATCCATCTCGCACCGATAGTCTAATACAGCATCAGTGCCAGGGTAGTTTTCTGTCTGGAAATCGGTCATAGTCAGGGTAAAAGGCAATTTAAGTACTTCTCCTTTGTCGCTCTTGAAATGAGAGATCTCTACCCCTTTACGTAAATACACCGTGCCACTCTCTGCGCTGAGATGCGTTATTAATGCTCCTATGAGAATTAAGACCAACGAGAGGTGAAGCAGCATGATGGCCAGACGCTTATGTACTTTCTTCTCGACGAGAAAACCCAGCGAAAATACGATCAGTACAGTCCACAACCCGATAAACCACCACGAGCCATAGACTGTGGTGTGAGCCATTTCTTCGCCAAAAAACTTGCCAATGATAGTAGCAAACCCCATACACACTATGAGGAGTGTGTACAGGGTAAGGATAATTGTCGATTTATTTTTAATAACCATTAGATGGATTCAATGAAATATACGAGCTGATCACGTTGCTCCTTGGTCAACTCTCTGAATTTTTGTACAGTACGATAAGCATCACTGGTTGCGCCTTCGCTGGTGCATCCGTGCCACATGATTGCTTCGATGACGTTACGTGCACGACAGTCATGCATACGTTCAGTGCCTGATCCGCATTTGCTGGCCAATCCGCGTCCCCAGAGAGGAGTGGTGCGACACCAGCCAGTGCGGATGTCGTTCTTCATGAACAGACGGTGCTGCACCATGTCGGTATAAGGCCAGATCTTCTGGTTCGGATAGCGAGGCATATCTGCATCAGCAAACATAAGATTAGGGTCGTGAATCTCATCTTTGCCGGTAGTCCATGACGGACGATGACACTGTGCACAACCGATCTGACTGAAGAGTTCCTTGCCAGCCTTGAAATCGGCTGTTGTCGTATTGCGAGCTGCAGGAACCGCCAATCCACGATGCCAGATCATAAGATTCTTATACTGCGAATCGGTCATCTCTGCATCGAGCTTCTGACTGGTCAGATAGGCTTTGATATCGCTCTCCAGATCGCCTGTGTGCCACTCTCCATGCTTCTTTTCAGGATCGACCAGCGCAATGTATTCAGCGAAACCTGCCTGCACCTCTGCGTCTTTGGCCGACTTCTCAGCATAGTACTTGCCAGCCAGATCCAGATAGTGATAAGGACGGTCGCGGCGAGTCACGTTGGTGATGTTCCAGATCGCGTTGGCACCAGGGCCATCGAGCACAGGTCCACGGCTCATAGCGTAAGTATATCGACGCACGTATTTGGTGCCATTGCCCTGCTTTGAGTTGCTATAGTAGCTCTTCCATGTGTCGGTAGTCTGATCCCACATCGCTGGGTTCAGCGTCACGTAAGGCGATTCCGACTCCCATTGTTTGGTGATGTCTTCATCGGTGATGGCATCGAGCAGACCAGAGCCATAGATGCCGATGGTCGATTCGAGACGGATGCCGATGTTGTCAGCATATTCAGCGGCCGAGATCTCGACATCCTGACCATTGCGCTGCACCATGATCGGAGCATAATAGGCTGACGCTGGAATTACTACCTCAGGATAGGTGAGACTGTAAGTCTCTCCGTCAGCGAACTTATTCCCCCACTCGTCTGTATAAGAGAGCCATGAGATCTGAATCTGAGACTCGTCGATCGGAGCCTTGAAAGGCTTCACCGCACCCGTCTGAGGCATACCAGCTACAGAACGGATATAAGCGTTGGTCGTCTTATCGTAGATCACGAGCAGATAGCCATTACGCTGCAGATTGGCCGCATAGGTATTCTGACGCGCACCATGTCCGTATCCAGGGTGGCAATAGAGACATCCAGGTCGCACATACACAGGACCCAGACCATGAAAAGCACCCGTAGTGTTGGTGTTAAAGTCCTTCTCAAACAGATATTCACCTTCGTTGAAAGCCGTTACCATTCCCGCATTCTCAACGGCCAGCGTTGGCTGCTTATAGGCGGTCGATGAGTTATTGGTCGTAGTACCTAACTTACCACCGGCATAGTAATCCTCTGGATAGTCGATCTCAGTACCTTCACCGATCTCCCACGAAAGTACCTCCTCCTTGTCATCAGAGCACGATGTCCATCCAGCCAGGATACCTCCACAGCAGAGTAAGCTTCGAAAAATGTTGTATGTCTTCATTACTTCTTGATTGCTTTAATGGCGTTGTAAAGTTTCTCTGCATTGTCGCACAGCGAAGTGTAGGTCTTCACAATCACCTGATCCACATAGTTGGCATTAATCACCTTACACTGGGTCTCTACGGTCGCATTACCCGCATAGGTCTTCAGCGTCTCCTCCATGGTCTCAAGCGCACCATCCAGTTCGTCGAGCGCATCAATAGCGTTCTTAGCCGAAGCATCTGTATAGTTCAGTGCGAAAGGCTTTTTCATATTGTTGATAGCACTCAGTGCGGTCTCAAGCTTGCTCTGAACCTCCTGAGCCTGCGACTTCAGACTCGCATTACCAGCATTGAGACAGAAGTAGATCAGTGACTTCTCGTTCGGCTGAGAAGCAGCTACCGAACCATAAAGTGCATTCTTGCAGCTGATGATGTTGTCATAGAAATCGACGATCGAATTATACGCGTAAGGCGACTCAATGTACGAATCATCCTGACCAGACCATGGCAGACCGATCTTTGAGCCAGCCACCTCTGCAATGATGTCGCGTGCACCCTCAATGATCTGGATCGATGCATCGAGATTGCTGTCATAATCATCTGATGGAGTCTCCTTGAAGTTTGCTCCGAAGTTCTTGTAGCTCAGTCCTTCGCTGGTCACATTGCCGTCATCGTCCAACGTGTTGTGCGACTTCAGATAGCTGATCGTTTCCTCATAGCGAGTGCCGCTCTTAGCTCCCTCCCAAGTGGTCTGCAGTACGCAGGTAGCCTGATAGAGATCCTTAGCTACGGCACAGACATACTGATACTCCAGATCCGTGATCTGATTGATGTCACGCGACTTACCCTCACGGAACAGCACATATTCAATGCCATGATATCCCAGCAGACTAGAGTTGAGCTGCTTTACCTTATTCTCGATGTCCGACATGATGCTGTTGTCGCGCAGCACATTTGCCAGAGCAGCCTGATCTACAGGCCATGTATCCGTATGGGGATCGATAGAATACTCATCGGCAGCACCGAACAGGAAGGCCTCAGTGTTTTCCCAATCCGCACGAGCCACTTTCCACTGTGTACAGGCAGCGTCAAGTGCCTCCTGCGAACCGGTTACCACCTTGGTATCAACGTCATTGTCATCAGAGCACGATACCCATGCTCCAGCCATCATTACGCCCATAAGAAAGGCGTACTTACCATTTACAAACAGTTTCATTTTATTTACATTATCCATTATTATATTTCACTCTTCTTAATGTCTGCGAGGACCTCACTCCTAACTCCTAACTCCTCACTTTATAAAAACCATCCTTGATAAGCCACACTCAGCTTGATGCTTGGCTCATTATTATAAGGCTGCACATAGAGCGGACTATCGGCATTCAGACCATTATTGTTAGGTGTCTTGAAGTATCGATATGCATATTCTCCCTTGATCACAATTTGCTTGATAGGATGGTAGTTGAATCCCACCGTATATTGGTAGGGAGCACAATAGCGGTACTGGCTTTTATAAGTACCGGCAGCCATCGTGTCGTAGTATTCAAATCGGCCAAAGAGATAGAACCGCTGCTTGTTCTTCACTTTCTGCAGCTGTGAGAACAGATCATAACCAGCTTCCACACTATAAGACAGCGCGTTGCTTCCGATATTGGTATTGTGGAACGGATTGCCGTCCTGATACTTATGGTGCGTCGAATTGGCCTTGTTATACTCAGAGATTCGCTCAGCATCAGCCAGGTGCGCATAGTCGAAACTACCTCTCACAATCCAGTTCCAGCGCTTCAGTTCGAAGTCTGCAGCTATGATGGCCAAAGCACCAGTCACGTCATCATACGAAGCTCCAGGGGTCTTAATCGAGTTGCGGAAGGTGTGACCGTAATAGCCACTCAGAGCCATTCTCAGCCCTCTCACCGAATAGTTGTCTACACGGAAAGCCGCAGCATAACTGTTGGCCACCTTAAACTCGTACGGACTTGTCGCACCCTGATGCACAAACTTCTCGGCCGTAAAGCTCTCAGAGTTCAGACCAGACAGAAACTGCATCTCATAGCGCCAGTCTTTCACACGTCCCCAGACAGAAACGCCCAACTGGTGCCAAGTGTTCGGTAGAATGGTAGCCTCACCTTCCGGACGGTAACAGGTAAAGAAGTTCAGTGGTTCATGATACGCATTGCTCAATCCTACGGGTACGATGATCTCACCGGCTTTGATGTTCACAAGACCGTTGAGGAACTCCTTGTTGAGCCAGAACTGCTCTAAGGCCACCTCACCGCCTTTCTCGGTCTCTGCTTCATATTCGCCCGATTCCTCTGCCTCAATCTCCACAGCCGTCTCCGTTCCTCCATGTTCGAATTCGATCTCCGAACCGAATGTCCAGCCTTTGCCGAAATCATAACCGATGTTGAAAGTGACGTGAGGCAGGTCAAACCGTCCATGGCTCTCATCGTCCTTATATCGCTCAGGAGCATTATAACGGTTGAAACTCTGACTGTAGAAATTGCGCGTCATCACCGCTTCTCCGTAGCCTCCCAGCGTGAGTCTTGACGCTGTATTTTCTTCCTGCGCCTTAGCGCCAGATACGATGCATAAAAGCATCAATAATACGATAAATGTATGCTTCATTAGGGCTATTTTCGTTATAATTCGGCGCAAAGTTAGGCCTTTTTTCCATGCGTTGCAATACGCAGAAATCGGTATTTAATGTGCCGTTACCATAGCATCCTACTCACTAATTATTAAGCCGATACCCTGTTGTGATTAGTCCTTTTGTGTTAAATAATGCTTAATACTAACAAATAGGTATTGCCCGTTTCTGATAAAATGAGTACATTTGCACCCGAAAATTAAACAAATCAGCAATGAAACGAGTGAAATTATATGAAGCGGACGATAAGATGATCGAACTCATCCGCGATAATTATAGCGTCTTACAGGGTCTTGGCGCATTTGGCATCAGATTGGGTTTCGGCGATAAGACCGTACGTGAGGTATGTGAAAAGCAGAACGTCGATTGCTATACCTTCCTTGTCGTCGTCAACTTCATTATCAACGGATGTCAGCCTGTCGATCATGATGAGAAAATCAGTGTAGGCACGCTCATGACCTATCTGCACGCATCGCACAAATACTATCTCGAGTATCAGTTGCCATCTATCAGAAAGAAGCTGATCGATGCCTTGAATCCAGATAACAGCCTCTCTGGTCTCATTGTGCGCATCTATGACGAATATTCGCAGTCTATCCGTCAGCACATGATGTATGAAGAGAAGACGCTCTTCCCTTATGTTGAGGCGCTCATGAGAGGCGATCAGAAGAGTAATTACAATGTTGAGGTATTCTCAAAACATCACGGCGAGACCACCAGTAAGCTGCTTGAGTTGAAGAATGTCATCATCAAGTATTTGCCAGATGATGGTCTCACCAACAACCGTCTGACAGCCACACTTTATGATATATATAATAATGAGGAATGGCTCAACAATCACAGTCAGGTCGAAGATCTGATCTTTATTCCAGCCATCCGTGCCCTTGAGGAAAAAACCAAGAACAATGACCTCACGGCCAAGCTCAACGATATGATAGGAGGTAATCAGGGAAGCGATGTGATTTCAGAGCGAGAGAAAGATATCATCCGTTGTCTGGTGCAAGGCATGGCCAATAAGGAAATAGCCTCCCATCTTTTTATTTCAGTCAATACGGTTATCACACACCGTCGTAATATCGCACGTAAACTCCAGATCCACTCCCTCGCAGGTCTTACCATCTACGCCATAGCCAATAATATAATAGACAAGAGCTGCTTCCCCAACCTCTAAAAATGGGCAAAGCTATGGGTTAAGAATATTTTTTCGCTAATGATATTCCCTTGCGCGTCAACCGCCCGCCATTGGGTGATATCCACCTTCAGTTCGAGCACAAAGATGTCTGTCTTGGTCTTGATTACCACGTCTGCACGGCCCAAGAAGCTCTTGACCTCGGTGTCAACCTTGCTATTGAGCATAGAGAAGATGATATAGATAAGCAGTTTGTAGAACGCTTCACGCTTCTTCTTCGCCATCCATTCCTTCTTCGTGATAATGTCATAAGGAAGACTGGCAATGTAGGAACGTAGCTGGGTCAGAGTTTTTAATGTCCTTTTAGCCGACATTCGTCGGCAAAGATACGATTTTTTTTCAAAAAACAATCATTTTTATCTTGTTTTGTGCAATCTTTAACAAAGATACATTCGTAAAGTAAAAAAACAAAATTTTCACGAACAAATCATGAAAAACACGTACAAA
>DCIF01000127.1:15188-15447 GCA_002315795.1 Bacteroidales bacterium UBA1733 | reverse complement strand
CCACATGAGATTCATGAGGAGCATGTGCAAGGTATTCTTGGTAAACTGAAACGCCCTTATCTGCGTTATTCTGAACTGAAGAAGAAATGGGAGAGTGGTGTGGTTCCTGTGAATACATTGCCAACAGATCAGCCAATTGACTGTCTTATCATCGATGCTATCGGATTCCTGAGCGGTATCTATCGCTATGGAGATGTGGCATATATCGGAGGAGGTTTTGGTGTGGGCATTCACAACACACTTGAAGCAGCGGTTTATG
>DCIF01000127.1:10628-15107 GCA_002315795.1 Bacteroidales bacterium UBA1733 | reverse complement strand
GATGCCAAGGGTGGTTTCCCTATCGCATCCTCTGAAGACTATGTCAAGCTTATCAATCACTTTATGATTGAGGACGTAGCTTTGAAGCAAGCTGGTGAAAATGCTGGTAAGTATGTACAAGACGGAAGTGGTGCTTCTGAGATGATCTTTAAAGCCGTATTCGGTTAATCAACAATATAAAAGGAGTTGCGTTCCTCTTTGACGCAACTCCTTTCACTTTCTCCTAGTTCACACCTTATATAATATATAATGGTAGAGAAGCAGAATAAAACTAACCATTGGCCCTGGGTCATCAGTTCGAATTTTGCAGAAGGCTTGCCTTATGCTGTCATCACCACTTTGAGTGTTGTGATGCTGGCTGATATGGGGTTGAACAATGCAGAAATAGCGGCCTATTCCTCGTTACTGGCTATGCCATGGTCGATGAAAGCTTTGTGGAGTCCGGTGGTGGAGATCTGGAAAGGTAAGCGCTGGTGGATGTGGATGATGCAGATCGTTCTGGCTTGTTGCTTTGTCGGTGTGGCTTGTGGTTTGTTGACAGCCACTACACAAGGAACGGGTCTCTGGCTGGTTTGGGTTTTGTCTTTCTTTGCTGTTGGTGCCTTTGCCTCAGCAACATACGATATAGCGTGCGATGGCTTTTATATGCAGGTACTCAATGCAGATGAGCAGTCATTCTTTGTCGGCATCCGCAGTACTGCTTATCGTCTCAGCATGATCTTTGCCAGCGGTGTGCTTACCACGGTAGTGGGGTTGCTGGCACGTCAATCTGGTGGCGATCTAACAACATCATGGATCCAAGTCATGTTCTGCATCAGCGCGCTGATGCTCCTTTTCGCTTTTTTTCATGGCTGGTTATTGCCACGTCCACAGCAGGGAAAAGAAATAAAAAAAGAGACAGCTGGAGGTACTTTCCTCTCGACGCTTATCTCTTTTATTCGGAAACCAGGTTTGTGGTTCATCCTTCTTTTCCTCCTTTTTTACCGTCTTGGCGAGGCATTGCTGAGCAAGATGACCATACTGTTTCTCAAGGCTCCCATAGAGGCAGGAGGCTTGGGACTCGATAACGCGGAGTATGGTTTGATCTATGGAACCATTGGTGTCGGAGCCTTGACTGTCGGAGGCATCCTTGGTGGAATGTTAGTTTCTAAGTATGGACTTCGTAAGTGCGTTGTCCCCATGGCTTTAGCGCTCAACATTCCGGATTTGCTCTATGTTTGGATGTCCATCTCACAACCAGATAACCGCTGGCTCATAGGAGCCTGTGTCGGAACAGAGCAGTTCGGCTACGGATTGGGCTTTACGGCTTATATGGTTTTCATGCTACAGTCAGCCAAAGGCTCGTACGCCACAGCTCATTATGCCCTGCTTACCGCACTCATGGCCATTGGCATGAACCTACCATCCATGCTCTCTGGCTGGTTACAGGAAGTTTTAGGTTACACAGATTTCTTTTGGGTAGTCATTCTTTGTACCTTGCCAGGATTGCTCGTCTCTGGATGGCTTGCTATAAAGTTGAAGTCAGTTCATCAATGATCTTGATATTTGCTTCACGTAGTTTCTGACAAGCCAGAGCAAGGTTTTTGCTGAATTCCTCAAAGGTCTCTGCTCCGCTGTCGCAGAGGTCAGTTACTGACTTGACGAAGAGGATAGGAGTCTTGAAGAGCGAGCATACAAAAGCCACTGCTGCGCCTTCCATGTCTTTGAGTTCTCCGTTATTCTCCTTAATAATCTTCAGATCGCATGGCTGCATATCAAGGCTGCTGCCTGTCGTAACTTTACCTTGTTTAGCTCCAATTTTTTTTGCCAAAGCATCCGTACCTTCCCATACAGGATAGTTGCCAAGAGCCTGAGTTCCCCACTCATCATCTCCAGGAACACGTCGGTCATGGAACATGACTGCATTGCCAAGGTAGATGTCTCCGATATTTGCGCCATTAGATTGGAATGCACCACAAGTTCCACTGTTGATGACCAGATCTGGAGCGAGTTTCTGGATGGCAGACAATGTGGCCACAGAAGCAGCTTCACAACCTACCAAATCGCTTCCATGCTGCTGGCCGTTGAGCACTATGCAAAGCGTAACACCATTAACCTCAGCTTTATATAACTTACAGGGAAGGGGAGCAAAGAAATTTTCTTCCTCTTTTACTCCATAATGCTCGATGAATGGCTGAGCTTCGGCCTGCATGGCTACAATGTAGCAGATTGTTTTCATTTTGAATCGATTTCCTTTTTGTAAACTTATAATATGTCTGGTTGCTCCCATACTGGAGCGTCTTCTTCCTTGATGCGTTTTTTTGCTTCAAGCCACCAGCTATGAGGAACGATATTCCAGTCGCCACGCAACTTGAGTCGCAATGTATCGCTCTGCATGATATAATCACGCAAGATACTATTAAGACTTTCAATAGGTGGACTGACCGTGCGGAGATCCAGCGTCTCCTGATTCCAACCAATGCCTTTGGTGATGAATGAACTACCCGATGAAGCCAGATAATTGTTAATAGCAACCTTATAATGGCTGCGCATGTCGAAAGGAGTACCATCAGACATAGACTGAATGCTGATGCGTTGTCCGGCAGGCTTGCTGATATCTATCGTATAATGGATACCTGTGGCAGACGTATAGTTATCTGGCGATGTTGCCAGGTAAGGATGTCCGTCCATATCATAGACAATGTGTCCTTTTTTGTCTCGCTTGTAGATCAGCATCTCATCATTAGGAGAAGAGATGGTGGCAAATTGGTTGCCAAAACCATATTCGAGGTAACGCAGCACTTCAGAACCAGTCATGTCGAGTACCTGGATATGGTTGTCACTCGGACAAATGCGGAAAATATCTCGCATGGAGATAGGACCAGGGAAGAGTGTGTCAGAAGCAATGAGTACCGAACAAAGCGAGATATCCGCTTGGGTGGACCAGAGTTGTGCATTATGGATCAGACTTCGATAGGTGGTAGGACCATAGATTCCTTCATTGCCGGACAGCGTATCAGCAAGATATGCTATTGGTTGGTTCATCCATTGCTGTAAGACGCTCGTAGCTGAAGACATGGCTTCAGTGTATTCCTGATCGGCCTCATATTGGTTGACATTGATGCACGAGGCTGTGATACGCTTACTATAGGTGCCGTCTTCTTGCATGGAGAGATGTATTCTGGCCATGCCAACATACTCACAGTCCTTACCTGCATTGATGGCAATGAATCGCTGGCCGATGTTGTTGGTCAACTGCTGCACGGAGTGTTTGCCATCTCCACCGAGGAGTATCAGGTCGAAGCCGGGAACTGCCATGGCGACGGGGATACCTCCATTCAGATGTTTGTAATTATCATCATTAGAGACATTACTTTCATAATCCTGACCAGAATGGAAAAGTCCGATAATAATATCAGGATTCTGCTCCTTGATCTCTGGCATCCAGCGTTGAGCACATTCTACCATGTCCTGAGTTTCGGCATATCGCCAGTCTGTTTCTGGCATAGACAAAACCAGCGAGGGAGATACCATGGCCAGAACCGCGATTTTTATGCCAAGGCGTTCCAGAATAATGTAAGGAGTAAAGAAAGGGTTGCCAGTGCGTGTGTCGATCAGGTTTGCACAAAGCAAAGAGGCTGCCGCCTTTGATACTGATCTCTTTGGTGCAAGAAGCTCAGAGCTAAGGATGTCATTATTTCCAACACCAATAGCATCGTATGGCAACATGTTGATCGCCTTATACACAATAGGTTCAGAGATAGAGTCAATCTGGAAAGAGTAATAGTTCTCAATACCTCCTGTGAAGAAATTTCCACAGTCAAGCAACACCAGATTCTCAAGATTCAGGCTCAGCTGTTCCTTGATAAGCGTTACAAGATTGGCCATACAATGATCGGTCACCTTATCGTTTTTGAAATCATAAGGCAGGACATTTCCGTTGATGTCCGTTGTGTAGGCAATGACGATTTCTGTGTTCTGTGGCTTGCAACCACTAAGGAAGCAGACCATCAGGAAAAGCAGTGAGCTCAGTAGATGAGATAATATCTTTTTCATGGATCAATCTTGTAACGATTTATTATTGACAGACGGTTAGAAGTCGGTCGTGAAGTGGAACTTGATATGAGGGAAGTCCTGCTGAGCCATCTGTAGTACGTAACCGCTCTCAGCCAGGAAGACATCGCCTCCATCCTTGTCCGTGGCCATAAACTGCATCTTGCGACGTTTGAAGTCTTTGAGCTCAGCCTCGTCATCACTCTGCATCCAGCAGGCTTTATAGAGTTTGATCGGTTCCCAGCGACATTTGGCATTATATTCATGCTCCAGACGGAACTGGATCACTTCAAACTGCAATTGTCCTACAGTGCCAATGACTTTACGACCGTTAAACTGGTTGGTGAATACCTGCGCTACACCTTCGTTGGTCAACTGCTCGATGCCGCGAGCCAACTGCTTGGCCTTCATCGGATCTGCATTCTCTATATATTTGAAAAGCTCTGG
>DCIF01000127.1:8515-10519 GCA_002315795.1 Bacteroidales bacterium UBA1733 | reverse complement strand
TAGGCTTCATCAACCACCTCTTTCTTCGATGCCATGAAGCAGGTTGGAGCCGAGAAGCGCATCTTCTGATCCAGACGAATATGTTTGTACCATGCGTTTCGCTCGAACTTGCCAGAGCATATTTTAACGAATGCGATACAAGAACGGTGGTTAGGATCGATGTTGGCGTGAATCTTAAATACGAAACCAGAAAAGCCTTCTTCTTCAGGTTTGACTACTCGTTCCTCAGTCGTTGTAGGACGTGGCGAAGGTGCAATCTTGCAGAAACAGTCGAGCAACTCCTTCACACCAAAGTTGTTAAGCGCAGATCCGAAGAAAACTGGTGCCAGATGACCGTCAAGATAAGCTTGCTGGTCGAACTCAGGATAGACGCCAGAGAGCAGCTCCACATCTTCACGCAACTGGTTCGCATCACGGTCTCCCACACGTGCATCGAGCTCAGGATCATCGAGACTCTCGATAGCCACACTCTCAGAGATGGTCTGCTTAGAGGGTGTATAGAGGTTGAGACTCTGTTCATAGAGGTTATAGACACCCTTAAAACGCTCACCAATATTGATAGGCCAGGTCATTGGTCGGCAATTGATATGCAGTTCGCTTTCCAGTTCGTCGATGAGGTCGAAAGGATTCTTTCCCTCACGGTCCATCTTGTTGATGAAGACGATGACTGGAGTATTGCGCATACGGCAGACCTCCATCAGTTTGCGCGTCTGGCTCTCGACACCTTTGGCACAGTCCACAACAATGATAACTGAATCGACAGCAGTCAAAGTGCGGAAAGTATCCTCCTGGAAGTCCTGGTGGCCAGGAGTGTCAAGGATATTAATCTTATATTCTTTGCCTTCCAGTTCATACTCGAACGACATGACAGACGTAGCAACTGAAATGCCACGCTGACGTTCGATTTCCATGAAGTCTGAAGCAGCGGTCTTCTTGATTTTATTGCTTTTAACGGCACCAGCCACGTGGATAGCGCCACCGAAAAGCAGCAGTTTCTCAGTCAAAGAGGTCTTACCAGCGTCAGGGTGAGCGATGACAGCGAAGGTGCGTCGTTTATTGATTTCGTCTAAAAGTTGGCTCATAAATTGTTAATCTATATTTTCACGGGTGCGAAAATAGTAAAAAAAGGTGATATTTCAAAGTGTTTGAAACAAAAAGTAGAGATGCGTTTGGCTATTTGATAGATTATTATTACTTTTGCAAACGCAAAATTCCTATTTTTATGTCAATAATCAGTTCATTACGTAGATACCTTGATCTGGAGCAGGATAAGCTTGACTCTTCAGAATCGATTGAAGCTATTACCAGCGGTGTGCAGTTCAAGGGTTCGAGTCTTTGGATTCTGGTCTGTGCCATCTTCATAGCCTCTTTAGGACTGAACATGAACAGTACGGCCGTGATCATCGGTGCTATGCTTATCAGTCCGCTCATGGGTCCTATCATGGGCATTGGCTTAGGTATGGGCATCGGAGACATGGAGTTGGTTCGCCGTTGTGCAAAGAACTTGCTCGTAGCCACACTGTTCGCTTTGCTGACCAGTTCGCTATACTTCTTTATTTCGCCAATCAATGATGCGCGCAGCGAGCTTTTAGCGCGTACGCAACCTACTATTTATGATGTGCTGATTGCGTTTTTCGGTGGTTTTGCCGGTATCATTGCCACCGGAAGCAAAAGTAAGGGAAATATCTTGCCAGGTGTGGCTATTGCTACCGCTTTGATGCCACCGCTCTGTACGGCTGGCTACGGTATTGCTACGATGCAGTGGCAGTTCTTTAGTGGTGCTCTCTATCTCTTCATTATCAATGCAGTGTATATCGGTCTGGCCACCTGGTTAGGTACATACGTACTTCGTCTGCCTCATGTTTCTGCCGATAAAGCTGCTAAGAGTCACTATGGTTGGATCTGGACAACAGCCATCCTTGTGCTGCTGGTAGTTCCGAGTGCTTTTACCACATTGAGCATCGTGAGAAACAATGTCCGTGAGAGCAGAGTGTCTCAGTATGT
>DCIF01000127.1:4117-8359 GCA_002315795.1 Bacteroidales bacterium UBA1733 | reverse complement strand
GGATTGGATGATACTTTCCGTCTTCGTGTAGTACAAGGAGGAGTGGCTGCACCTGAGGTCGATGCAGCTGCTTTGAGCAGTACCATTATGCAGGGAGTTGTGGAGTATTACCAGCAGACCATACAACAGCTACAGTCGGTCAACGATAGCTTGCGCGTTGTGATCAAAGAGCTGACTCCTGATACTACAGCGACGGTTGAAAAAGCGGTTACAGCCAAATGATAGGAGCCTGACCATGCTCCATGAGATACTGGTTGGCTTTGGCAAAATGACCACATCCCATGAATCCGCGATAAGCTGAGAGTGGCGACGGATGTGCAGTTTCAAGTACCAGATGACGCTGACGGTCAATGAATTTACCTTTCTGCTGCGCATAACTTCCCCAAAGGAGAAAGACTAAGTGATCTCTTTGAGTGGCCAGCGCTTGGATGGCGGCATCGGTGAATGTCTCCCATCCTTTCCCCTGATGACTGCCGGCATGACCTGCCTGCACGGTGAGTGTAGCGTTGAGTAGAAGGATGCCCTGGTCGGCCCAGCCGCTCAGATCTCCACTATTTGGCAGATTGGTGCTGCGAGCTGCATTCGGGAAAACGGTTCCATACACGCCAGGTCTACTGTATTCGTCATATAATTCCTTATAGATGTTCTGCAGAGATGGAGGCACCTGCACTCCTTGCTGCACGCTAAAGCACAGACCGTGAGCCTGGTTCGGACCATGGTAGGGATCCTGTCCGAGAATGACCACCTTTACTTTGTCGAAAGGTGTGCGATTGAAGGCTTCGAAGATCATTTTGCCAGGAGGATAGCAGACCGAGGTCTGGTACGCATTGCGCACAAACTTGGTAAGTATTTCGAAGTATGCACTGTCGAACTGTGATTGCAGGACTTGTTGCCACGAAGGTTCTATCTGTACGTTCATTTTTGTGTTTCTGATTATTGCTGCAAAAGTACAGCGTTTTCACGAATTATCCAAAAAATCAATCAAAAATTTGGATTTCTCCTTTTTATGTTTTATCTTTGCCGCCAATAATTTGATATTTGATACTTAATATCAGTTATTGCCTTATGGTTATTGGACCCATAGTTCAATGGATAGAATAAAGGATTCCGGTTCCTTCGATTGGGGTTCGACCCCCCATGGGTTCACATATTTTAAATGTCAAGGTGGCAAATTTGCCGTTTTGACATTTTTTTATGCCTTAAATAGTCAATTATCAATTATCAATTATCAATTACTCAACGAATTTTTGTATCTTTGCACCCGCGTTTCGGCAAATTCGGATGGCTTAAGCCTGAGAAAAGAGCTGATGCAAAAGTAATAATTTACAACTTAAGGTTCAAATTAAAATGAATCATTACGAAACCGTTTTCATTTTGACTCCCGTTTTATCTGATGCACAGGTAAAGGAAACGGTAGAAGCTGTAAAGGCTGAGCTCGCTAAGCGTAACTGTACGCTCGTTAACGAGGAGGCTTGGGGTATGAAAAAGCTTGCTTACCCTATTGAGAAGAAATCAACTGGCTTCTACTTCTTCATGGAGTTTGATGGCGAGGGCAATGCCGTCGCTAAGCTCGAGACTTTTTTCCGTCGCACTGACCGTGTGATCCGTTTCATGACCGTCAAGAACGAGAAGTACGCTGCAGAGTATGCTGCTAAGCGTCGTTCGCTCAAGGCATCTAAAGCACAGGAGGCATAATCATGGCAGAGAATACAGAAATCCGCTACCTGACCCCAGTGTCAGTTGACGTTAAGAAGAAGAAGTATTGCCGTTTCAAGAAGAGTGGCATCAAGTATATCGACTACAAGGATCCTGAGTTCCTCAAGAAGTTCTTGAACGAGCAGGGCAAGATCCTCCCACGTCGCATCACCGGTACTTCTTTGAAGTTCCAGCGTCGCGTTGCTACCGCTGTTAAGCGTGCACGTCAGATCGCTCTCCTTCCATACGTATGTGATATGATGAAGTAATTATTAACCAAGTAATTTTTAGACACGAATTATGAAGATTATTCTGATTGAAGACGTCCAGAACCTTGGTTATAAGGACGACGTTGTAGAGGTTAAGAACGGTTACGGCCGTAACTTCCTCCTCCCTACTAAGAAGGCTATCCTCGCTACAGAGTCAGCTCTCAAGCAGCTCGCTGAGAAGCAGAAGCAGCAGGCTAACAAGATGGCTAAGATCAAGGCTGATGCTGAGGCACTCGCTGAAGCAGTTAAGGCTGTTGGCGCTCTTGAGTTCGCTGTTAAGGCATCTGAGGAGGGTAAGGTATATGGCTCAGTTACCAACGCTAACGTTGCTGAGGCTCTCGCAGCTAAGGGCGTAAACGTTGAGAAGAAGCAGATCGTACTCGAGACCATCAAGGCTCTCGGTCAGTACGTTGCTGTTGCTAAGCTCCACCGTGAGGTTAGCGCTGAGATCGAGGTTAACGTAGTCGCTGAGGCTGCTGAGTAATCAACTTCTCGCTTTAAGCTACCAAAAAAATAAATAGAGCTGTGCCGATTGGCGCAGCTCTATTATTATATATATGTGTAACACTTATTCCAGCCAGAGGTAATCGTAGTGAACCAGAGGTTTCTGTCCTTTCTGTCCAATGATGGATGCTGCATCTGCTGAAGAATAAGCCGCCTTGCCTACGCCAAGACGCTCACCACTTTCTGCGTCAAAGATGCCAACGATGTCGTCTTCTTCAAAATTGCCTTCAATACGAGTTACACCAACCGGGAGGATAGAAGCTGCACGTTTGCCGATGAGTGCTTGTACTGCACCGGCATTGAGGAAGATTGAACCTTTTGAGAAATCCTCGCTGTGAGCAATCCACTTCTTGATATTCGATGTTTCGCGGCTGTCGGCCTTGAAGCGTGTGCATCGACAGTGTGGATCAATCTCATTCTTGCCTGTTTCTGGATTGATGTGTACGAGCTCAAGCAGGATATTATCGCGCTTGCCATTAGAAATAATCACTTCAATACCTTCTGCTGCAACTTTACGAGCGATGCGATGCTTTGTCACCATTCCTCCACGTCCGAAAGAAGACTTGTTGGTCTGAATATATTGCGAGATGTCGGCATCATCGCTAATGATAGGGATGAGACGAGACTGAGGGTCAGATGGATTGCCCGTGTAGATACCATCGATGTTTGAGAGCAGGATGAGCATGTTGGCGTTCATCATCGTTGCAATGAGTCCCGAGAGTTCATCATTATCAGTAAACATCAGCTCGGTCACTGAGATGGTGTCATTCTCGTTGACGATGGGGACGATGCCCTGGCTCAGCATTACCTCCATACAGTTTTTCTGGTTGAGGTAATGACCGCGACTGCCAAAACTCTCCTTAGTAGTGAGCACCTGTCCGCAGGAAATGCCATGATCACGGAAGAGTTCGTAATATTTGTTAATGAGCTTGGCCTGTCCTACTGCCGAGAAGAGCTGGCGCTGATCTACGGTTTCCAGCTTCTCGGTATTGACCTTCCCTTTGAGCTCTGAGCGTCCGCTGGCCACTGCACCTGAAGATACCAGAATGAGCTGGATTCCTTGCTTATGAAGTTCTGCAACCTGATCAACAAGGGCAGACATACGCGTCACGTCGAGCGTACCATCCTGTCGTGTCAATACGTTCGAACCAATTTTTACGGTAATTCTTGAAGGATTCATTGCGTTTCTTTGAGAATATAACTTTGCAAAGATAGGTCGTTTTTGAATGATTTCAAAATATTTGAGCAATTTTCTTGTATATTTTGACTAAAATACAATTTTATTCGTTATCTTTGCGCCCGATTTCTTACTTAACTCAACTTTATGTATCGCGCTATACTTACCGTTTTGATGCTCTGCATCTCTAATGTGTTTATGACATTTGCCTGGTATGGCAATCTGAAGCTACAGCAGATGTATCCACAGGTGAAAGACTGGCCTCTTTATCTTGTGATTCTTCTTTCGTGGTGCCTGGCTCTGTTAGAATACTCATTTATGATCCCCGCTAACCGTATTGGTTCTCAGATCAATGGAGGTCCATACTCGCTCATGCAACTTAAAATTATTCAAGAGGCTCTCTCTCTGATCATTTTTACGGTAGTTGTGACGCTGGTCTTTAAGGGCGAGCCGATTCACTGGAATCACTTCGCAGCATTCGGCTGCATCCTCCTGGCGGTATTTTTTGCTTTCCTCAAGTAATGAAAGGAGAAAATGAAATCCTAAAGCCCTTTCCGTGATCTCGGAAAGGGCTTCAAGCTTTTAAAAAGTCCCTTC
>DCIF01000127.1:0-3908 GCA_002315795.1 Bacteroidales bacterium UBA1733 | reverse complement strand
GATTTTTTGCTCTCGAAAATTTTGATATTCTTCAGCGCCTCACCATAGTTAGAATCCTTGAGAGAGAATCCGGTCGAGACAACTGTGTATTCTGCATTCGGATCAAGGGGTTCGTAACTGCCTTTCATACGATTGAGAACCTCAATGTCAGACGCATACTTGCCCTTATGAACGGTATATTTCAGACCAGAAGGAATCAGGAATTCTCCCATGTGGTTAGGGTAATTCTTTGCAATGATGTTGAAAAGCTCTTGTAATTGTGAGCCTTTAACTATGGCTTTGCAGAGAACGTCAGCGAAAGGAAGCATTCTGAGTACCTGACCACGAGTGATGACTCCTGGCTCAATGTTGGCTCTGATACTACCAGAGTTTACAAAGGCCACATCGCAACCAGACAGTGCTTTGTAATAAGCGTCTGCCACAAGGTTGGCTGCATTATATTCCTGTCCGACCAAGTATCTTCCGACGGTCTCGCAACCATGAAGTTGAATTGTACAGTCGGCAATTTTCTCATTGATGAATTCTTCAAACTGTGCATTGATGCTGTCAAGGAGATGCGTAGATTCAGAATTCTTAAAGAGCATCTTGGTGGCAGGAATACTTTCTGTAGTAATCAGGCCGTCTTTGGCAATAATCACCTTGCTGATGCCTTCAAGAGAAGCACTTGGACTCGTATAGAACACGGTCTTCCCATCTGCATTCTGTAGCTTCTTATTGTCCGAAATATTGCAGTGCGAAAGAACAATATCAATGCCGTGCGTCTGTGAAATCACAGCGAGAATATCTTTGTTGATTTCATCTTTGCCCTCATAGTTGTCAAAATGAGGAACCAGAATCACATAGTCTGCGCCTTCCTTACGAGCGGCATCTACCTGCTTCTGTACCAACTTCGCCAGATTCTGACCTACAAGATTGAAGATACGATTACCCTTGTTGTCATTAAATGCAGAAGAGTACTTCTGGAGGATGGCTTCAGTTGCCAATCCGATATATGCCACTTTTCGGTTGCCATATTCTCGGATGATATACGGTTCAAAGACAGGTTTCTGTGACTTTGTGCTGACAAGGTTACATGAAGTGACGACCGATCCTAATGGCTTCAGTATCTCCTGCAACTCATCAATCGAGTATGAGAAGTCAAGGTTACCCAAGGTGATGGCATCATAATTCATGTGCTTCATCATGCTGATGATGGTCTTGCCATGAGAGGCTGTAGCCAGCATATCACCGTAAAGAAAGTCTCCACCATTGACTACGGCCACGTGAGCGGTGTCTGCATCAATAGCGTCACGATATCCGATGAGACGAGGATACATCTCAAGGTGGCCATTAGAGGTAGATTCAAACAGAATCACGATTGATTTCTCCTGCGTGATACGGCCTTCTATCCACTCGTTGACATTCTCAGCGGTAAGCTCCGGTTTCTTTTCCTTGACCGACTTGATCAGTGGCCAATTCAATGGCATAGTATTCTTGCTGATAAGACCGTCCTTACTGCCGAATGGTTTCTCATTGCGGATATTATCGAGCAACTGAGTGTCGTAAGAATCTCTTTCTCTGCTACAACCGACTGACATCATAATATCGCGGTAGATGGCATTGGCCGACTTGCCATCCCATACTGGCTTATAGTGGAACGCAGCTATGGTCTGACAAGACTTGGTGAAGTCACCACGCTGAGGACGCTGTACAGGATGCATCTTGGCACGTTCTGCCTCATTCTCTTCAATAGGAATATAAGGCATACCAGGAGTATCACGCATCAGCTTCCAGTTCTTTGAATTAAATTCTGGACGCTTATGCAGGAAGTTCCAGCTCAAATAATAGCGGCCTGTGCCATCTTCTGCTACGTCGAGGATGATGCTGTCTTTGGTTACAGGACCTGGCTGCAAGTAGTTCTCCTCAATCGTGATCTCTCCCTGTCGGCCACCACCATACATGGCGTGGTCTTTCCAGTTGTAGAACATATTATGAAGCACGTGTATCCAGCGGTTCTGACCCTCTTCATTAGGGAACATCATAGCGTTTGCACAGTCGGCAATCAGGTTCTTATAGAAGGTGGTCATGAAGCCACCAGCCAGAATGCCTGCAGGAGCATCTGCCGTATTTTGAAGGTTCTCATGCAGCAGGTGTGAGACGATGCAATACTGCACAGTAACATCCTTGGCACGACGTATAGCAATGCCATGGCCAGTGAAGTAGCTGACCGAGAGATGGTCGAGAATGAGGTTGTGCTGTCCGAACTCTCCGTCGCTGATTGCATCTACTTGATTGCCATCGGCTGAGAGTCCTGGACGAATATGCAGATAGCGCATGCAGACCTCATTGGCCAGAATTCTGATAGGTGCACCCTTGAGGCAGATACCTTCTCCAGGAGCGGATTGACCATAAATAGAGATGCTATCATTCTTAATTACAAGCGGAGACTTCAGATTGATGGTTCCTGCTACATCGAACAGAACCATGCGACAACCTTCCTGCTCGATGGCCCAACGGAGGCTTCCGTTGCCACTGTCCTGAAGGTTGGTGACTGTGATGATTCGGCCATCCTTGCCACCGTGAGTGAGGTCTCCCATACCTTCTGCACCGGTAAATGAAGATACTGGTGAAATCAGGTTATGAGGATCATAGCTGAACAAGCGGTCGCGTCCACGACCGATGCGTTTCTCATAAAGAGTCTTGTCTTTGGTATTGAGCGTGAAATGGTCGAAACAGATAGGTTCGCTATCGACCTCACCACCTGTGGCAAAACCTCGGCTCATGGTAATCATGTTATAGTCCTCAGTTCGCTGATACATATCATCATGCTGATGACCCGCCAGAAAAGCTACCATCTTTGCGCGTTTCTGGTTGTGATAATCACCACGATAGATGGCACCATGATCACTGTCTTCAAGCAACTGACCACGAACATAAGCGTGTATGATGCGGTTAAGCGCATGCTCATACATATTTACAGAAAGGCCATGACCAACCATGATGAAGCACCAGTCTTCAGGATTCTGCTTGTCGGTAAAGTTGAGCGCCTTCTCAGCCACCCATTTCACCTGCAGACCATGATAGCCGAAATACTCTAAAGAGTCACGGTCATAGTCGTTGAGAACGATCAGACGGAATTTCTGCTCAGGGAAATCACGATAGAAGTAGTTTCCTTCCTTGTTGTTGACATCATAGACGATGCCTGTAGAATCGGCCAACGGATTGGTAGGAGAAACAGGACTGAAGAAGTTGAAGAATTCATGATCGAGGACGATCTGAGTGCCGTCACGTCGGCCTTCAGGAGTGCGCTGCTTGCCATTACAGTCGTGGTTGCCTTTTGTGGCATAGAAAGGAATGCCGAGGCCTACAAAATCCTGACGAGCACGTTCCAGACAGAAGAGTGCCTGCTTCTTGTTGGTGTCGTAAGCATTGATGAAGTCACCTCCGAAAAGTGCAAACTTTAACGAAGGAGTATTCTGACAATATTTGACAAATTCTGAGATATTCTTATCTGCATAACGGACATCCGCGCTTGGTCCAAACTTGTGTGTGTCTGTGATAAATGCAAACTCAATTGTATTTGGATCTGTCTGAGCAAATACGGTGAGATTCAGCAGCGCTGTAAATATTATTATGAGAATTTTCTTCATTTCTGGCAATTTTAATAGATTTGCAAAAATAACATATTTCTTCAATAAATGCAAATTTCATTTGGAATATCTGTCTCTCGTTGCCAAAAACTGCGCAAAATGTATAGAGCAAATATCAAAATATCACCATCCCTACTATATTTTATATAGTAAGAATGGCGATAGATTTGTTCTATTTCCGAAGTGTTACTTCTTGCAATCTACTGCAGCTTGCTCAATAGGGAGACCTGCCTTGTAGATTTCAATGTAGCGGTTGAAGCCCTCTACGTCTTCTGGAGT
>DCIF01000126.1:6733-25064 GCA_002315795.1 Bacteroidales bacterium UBA1733 | reverse complement strand
GACGAGCTCTATGAGGCAGCCAAGCAACTGCGCGTGCCCTACGAACTGGTGCAGTATGTGCACGAGAACGGCAAGTTGCCTGTCGTGAACTTTGCTGCCGGAGGAGTAGCCACCCCAGCCGATGCCGCCCTCATGATGCAGTTGGGTGCTGAGGGTGTCTTTGTGGGCAGTGGTATCTTTAAGAGCGGCAACCCACAGAAGCGTGCTAATGCCATCGTTAAGGCTGTTACCAACTACAACAACCCCAAGATTCTGGCCGAACTGTCTGAGGACCTTGGTGAGGCAATGGTAGGTATCAACGAATCGGAAATACAGCTTTTAATGGCTGAACGTGGGAAATGAATATCGCAATTTTAGCACTTCAAGGGGCATTTGCTGAACATCAGCAGATGCTCCAATCTTTGGGCGCTGAGACAACCCTCATCCGCAACCTCGCCGATTGGCAAAACTACCAACTTGCCGATACTGGAGCACTAGTAATACCTGGTGGCGAGAGTACAGCCATGTCTCGTATCATGCGCGACGAGGAACTGTTTGACCCTATCAAGGAAGCGATACAGAAGGGTATGCCTGTGTTGGGTACTTGCGCCGGACTGATTATGCTCGACAAGAAACATCTCGGTACGATGGATATTATGGCTCATCGAAATGCGTACGGACGACAATTAGGCAGTTTTAATGCTGTTGCCTCGTTCAAGGGGATTGGAGAAATACCCATGACGTTCATTCGTGCCCCGTATATTGAAGAATATGATAACGATGTTGAAGTCTTGGCAGAAGTGGACAATCGTATCGTTGCTGCCAGACAAGCGAACCAACTCGTCACGGCATTCCATCCGGAACTTACGAATGACACCAGAGTGCATCGGTTGTTCCTTTCAATGTGTTCTGCTTAATCCTTTACCAGAAGAACATCAATTGTCAAAGAATCGATTTCTCGCAATCGTCAAAATACAATCTTGTGCTCAGATTCGGTTTTGTGGTTTGCCTGAAATAGAATCCTGGCCAGAGATTCCGTTTATCGCAATCCTCAAAATCGTTTCTTTGTTCAATATTGCATTTCCCCTATTGGTAGAAGTCTTTTCTTGGCGAAAGATAACCCTCCCACTACCTTATACCCGGAAGGGGGTCGAAAATTTAGTCTTTGGCTATTTTTTTTTCAATTATTTTTCGTGATAGGAGTGAACGTGAATGTGGGTCGGCCCACGCAAAAAAACGTCACAGCGTCACAGTTACAGTAACACAGTAAGTGCGCCTGCACTTTGACGTCGTGAAGAGTTGAACATAGAATTCTATATATATATTTATTTAAATATATATATAGACCTTATTTTAGGTATGTGGGTGTCCATTTACTGTGTTACTGTATCTGTGACGCCGTGACGCAAGCCGAGAAGCGCAAAATAAAGCGAAAATAATGTTCTTGTCGGTAATAGAAAAGTAGATAAATAGTTACTGCCCAGGCTCTTAGATAGAATAAGAACCTGGGCAGTATAGTATGCAATCTATATTTTAGAGAGTCAGAGACTTGCCTCCTTTACGGATAACGATGCCCTGATGATTCTGTGATGCAGGACGACCAAAGATGTCGAATACCTGCACAGGGGAGGTTGGGTTGATGCTCGAAATAATAGACTGAGCATTGTTGGGACGGATACCGATAACAGCCTCCAGGTCATAGCCATAGCTTGCGCCTTCGCCGGCACCACCTGAGCCTGATCCACCAGGCATAAGTCCAGGACCATTGATGGCAAAATATCCATTGTCCTGACCACTCCACCCCCAGTTGATGTGGAAGAGACCCTGATTGAAACCGTCGCAAACAAATTCGTGACCTCCACTGCCATCTGCACCATTGCCACCGAACATAACAGGACGACCAGAAGCAAGCTCATCGTAGATGAGTTGTTCCCACTGGGTAGCAGAATAATCGGCTGCGTAAACCAACTGCATATCAGAACTATAACCCAAATAATTGATTCAGCCTTCCATGGCAGTACCGGTCTGTGTGCCCGAACCACCAGCAGCATTTGTGCCCCAGATCATTTCTGAAGCCACGCCACAGTCGAGCAGCAGGAGAGCTACGGCATCTTGCTGAGCCTCATTAAAATCGCCATACCCCTCTTCATCGAATGAGTAGACCTCGAGCATATTGTCCCAGTCGTAGTGGTGCTGTGCGAAGTTGCTGCTCAGCGTGCTGGTCTCGTCGGCAAATACTCCAGATTCAATCTCCATCTGGTAGCTGTAAGAGTGTGATCCGGTACCTACTGCAGGCCAGCAATAGTAACGCATGATCTGAGCCATGGCAGTGGCAACACAGCCGGTGGCACAGTTCACGGTTTCACCATCCTCTTCGTAGGTAGGGGTAAGGTAGTTGATGGATAGTCCTGATCCCAGGCAATAGCTCCTAAAAGGGGCTGAACAGCTGTGGCGCTGATGTGTTGCTGCACCGGAGCTACATGGTCTAGCAGGCTAAGATACCAACGCAGATTTGAGGGGAGTTCGCTGTAGTTGAATGTACCCTTGTCGGTATAGCCCAGAACGGCTGGCATAGCATCGTCGGCACTCAGCAGCACGAAACCGCCATTTGCGCGATTGTATGCATAGTAGGTGTTGCGCTAATTATTAGCAGATGTATAGACCAGTTGCTCAACATCGTTGATTTGAGCAGGGCTCTCGTGACGCATGCGAAGGAGTGCTTGGTCGGCAGTAATCTGCTCGGCAAACATGGGCATTGCGGTAAGGAGCATACCCCAGAAGAATCAGATTTCTTTTCATTTTTTTTACGGAATAATATTTGTTGTTATTTATTAGTTGTTCAACGATTTGCTTTCTGACACTGATCTCGGAATATCATTGGCGTGATGCCGAAGCGGGCAGAGAAGTTGCGATAGAAAGTGGCACGGCTTGGGATGCCACAGTCGGCTGCAATTGCCTCGATGGTATATTCCGGATGCTGGCGAATTTCTTCTGCTGCATATTCCATGCGTAGGTTCTGCACATATTTCTGAATTGTTGTACCGGTTTCTTCCTCAAACAGTTTCCAGAAATTGGCCTTCTGCAGGTGCAGTTCGGAGAGCAAGGCATCACGATCGAATTCTGGATTGCAGAAACGGCGATTTTCGATCAATTCGCGAAGGAAGATCTGAACGCGATTATCCTCCTTTTCATCATCAATAGAGTCTGCAGAGAGAGCAGCATCAGACGAATGCTCAGGAGCTGCCTTGTGCGTTGGCGTAAACAGATGTTGCTGCTGCTCTTTTTTGCGCATGTCGAGCAACTGATTGATGTTATCGACCAAGGCACGGTTTTTCTTCCTGATTTCCCGATTGCGGTATATGACGCCCACAACGATGAGCAAAAGTGCCAGCAGACCGATGCCAGCCGATATGAGCATATATTTCTGTCTAAGAAGCTGAGCCTCTTTTTCTTTCGTCTGGTAGAGTGTCTGCATATCGGCACTCATTTTATCGACGATGCTCTTTGTTTCGGCGGCATTGATAGAGTCTTTCTCGGCCATGTATTGGCTGATTTCAAGATAACTGTTCTTCCAGTCGCCGGCAAGACGATATACATTAGAACGCTGAGAGTGCAGTTCGATGCTGCCTCGACCCATCTCATCGGCAATCTGAAGCGCCTCTTCGGTCTTGCCATCTACGGCAAGATTCATCATCTCCATGATGCGGCGGAAGCCCATTTCGGTACCTAATATCGAATGTCCCTGTGCCATCATGATATTGTACTGACGCTTGAATTCCTTCACGTTGTCATCGTCCATGGCGTGTGTGCCGCGGAAATAGGGTGCCTCGCACAGGTTTGGATCGATGGCAAGGGCCATGTCGAAATACTGATTGCCTTTGTTGTAGTCGTGTGTAGAGAAATAGAGCATGCCCAGCGAACGGTAGATGTGCAGGCGGTGCATAGGGTTCTCGATCTCCTTGTTATTGTTCATAAGTTCAAGGATATCAAGGTATTGGTTAATAGCGCTGTTGAACTGATTCGAGCCCTCGTAGATCATTGCCAGCTGCATATATCCCTTCAGAATATAGGCTGGATTGCCTGTGGCCTTTGCCTCGTCGAGCAAAGATTCGACGATAGGGGTTGCCTCGCCGAAACGACCGAGATTGCCCAGAAAGGCTGCTTTATTTGAATAGAAGCCGAAGTAGAGACTTAGCAGATCGAGCTGTTTGCTGTAGCGCATTGCAGTATCGATGTAGGAAAGTGCACGCAGATTGCGACGCTCGAAATAGAATTTGGCACGCAAATCGGCTGCCAACATGCGCAGATGATCGTCTTTCTGGGCAATGCCCTCAGTGTCGAACGAATCGACAACAGCCATGAAAGCGGCAGAATCGGCCACAAGACGATGTGCATTGCGATAGTTCATGAATGTCGATTCATCAACGCCGTAGTTGTTTCCTCTCTGTTGGGCAGAAGCCGAAAGAGGAAACAGCAGCAAGACTGAAGATGTGAGAAATGTTAACAGCGGCTTCTTCATAATATATAAATAATGAGAAATAATGAATATTATTGGTAATTTGCGTAAAGAGGTTTATTGATACCTGCCAGCTCTTAGTTGCTCGAGCTCTTGTTTTCTTTGCAGTGTGAGACGCAGGTTTTC
Organism: Bacteroidales bacterium UBA1733; assembly: GCA_002315795.1. The sequence goes on along the minus strand of DCIF01000126.1, from coordinate 20,443 downwards.
GGCCAAGGCGCTGTTGCGGTCTTTTTCCTGACGCTTCCTCCAACGGATGTAAGCTGCAATCATCACGGTGAGGATTGCAACCTGAATGGAAATAAGGATTAACATAATATTGACGAACATTGAGAGTTTTTTTGATTTTCGTGCTGCAAAGATAGCAACAAACTATCAGATTGCCAATATTTCTCTGTTACACTTTGTCTCATTTCAGCATAAAGGCTGTATCAGAATCGCTCTTTTGGCTATATTTTGAGTAAAGAAAACCCTCAAATTAACAAAAATGACCGAATGTTACATATTTGAACAAAAAATGTAACATCCGGCACAATCTGCCTCGTCAAAATAGGTTACCATTTCCAAGGTAATCCAAGGTCTTTGCAAATGCGTTGAACGGCAAATTTTCCGGTTACTACAGCATTGGGAAGTCCGCCAGGAGGTTGTAGCCATTGTCCGGCAAGATAGCCGTTTCGCAGGTTCGGAATGCGTCCATTATGATCCTCTTTCTTAACATCTGGGCGTATAATGAACGGCATGTAGCAGCCTTTGTGTGCGCCGCAGTAGCGGTGGAAGGAGTGGGGTGTTACTACCTCGACCGTATGAAGCTGCCCGGCTAATTCCGGGAAATGCTTCTCAACTTCGATTCTGACTTCCTCAGCTATACGCGCTTTTTCGGCACGGTAGGCATGAATGTCGTCTTCGCGTAGCTGCTTCCAATGATCGAAATCCTCACCGTTCTGCAATATCATAACCTGCATCACCATCTTGCCATCCGGTGCATAGTCTGGTTCATACTGATAGTGCTTGGTTAGCAGGTTGCGATGTTCACGCCCTACAATGGATATGGGGTTCGTTGCGTGGAATGCAACAGAGCTGGGAAGACGGTTTTCATCGTCAATGCGCACATCACTACCGAAGAAGATCTCTATGTGGCTGAATACAGGGTACTGTTCTTCTTTCGCATAGCGGTGCATGAAATACGGATCCTGGTGCTTAGGCTCGTGGGCGAGGAGACGTAGGTAGGTCACGGCAGGATCGCATGCTGCCACAACGATATCGGCCTCGATAATAGAGCCATCGATGAGCTCAACACCTACGGCGCGATCTCCCTCTGTGACGATGCGTTTGGCTTCTGCCCGGCATTGTACTTTACCGCCCAGGTCTTCATATCGTTTTTGCATTCGCTGAACCATTTGGAGCGAACCTCCTTTGGGAAGAGCTCCATTGCCGCAGCTGAATGTGGCATACATATAGAGCAGTGCTTCGGCAAAGAAAGAATCGGGCAGATAGCAGAGCATCGACTGGCGTATGTGTTCGTTTTTGAACTGATCGGCAATATCCCTGATGGTCATCTTGGCAAATTGCCGATGTACCTTGCCCACGCGTCGCAGTTTCCAGATTGTCTTCAGATACCACCACAGATTGCGTTCTTCGGGAGGAAGGTCTGATGGCATATCTACGTCGCGATATCGCTCAACTGCTGCCATAAACTGCCTGATGACTTTTTCATCTTCAGGAGCAACAGCAAGCATCCCGTCTTCCATGCGTTTCAGGTCTGCCCAGATATGGAAGTTGGCATTGCCTCCCTCAGGATCATCGACACGCATGAAACTGCTGTGCTGAATGATCTCTACGTCATCGCCTAATGCAGCAACATCGCGCCAAACCCTATTGATGCTTTTCTGCGGCGATGTGCCCGTCATCCAGTGAATGCAGTTGTCAATATGGAATCCTTCGCGCATCCAGCCGGTACACTCTCCTCCGGTAATGGTGTGTCGCTCAAGCAACAGAGTGTCAAATCCATGCAGTTGTGCATAGATACCCGTTGAGAGTCCGGCAATGCCTCCTCCGATGATGACGATTTTCTGTTTTGGCATCTCTGATGAGCTAACGAAAAGAGAGTCAGGCGGTATTACTTATACATAAAGCGCTTGATAGACTTCTTCGGGGTCTTCTCAAACTCGGTTTCTACAAGTTCGAAGCCATTTACCTGCGAATATACAGGGAATTTCTTATTCAACGCAGCTCGCTGCTCCTCCAGATACTTGAGAAGAGCGGCATCGTCGGTATAACCGGCCTTGGCAGCAGCTTCGCGGTCTGGGTAGGTGAGGGCAATGAGGCGATGCTCACGCTGCACTACTACGCATTCGTTTACATAAGGAATACCATTCACGGCAGCCTCGATCTCCTCAGGGTAGATGTTCTGTCCGGAACCAGAGAGCAGCATGGTCTTGATACGTCCCTTGATGAAGATGTTGCCAACAGAGTCGATGATACCCATATCGCCCGTGTGCAACCAGCCTTCGCTATCGATAGCTGCGCGTGTTGCCTCTTCGTTCTTGTAGTAGCCGAGCATCACGTTCATGCCGCGGGTAAGGATCTCGCCTGGCACATTCTGAGGATCTGAACTATCGATCTTAACTTCCATGCGAGGAGCTGCCTTGCCGCATGAATTGCGCACGAACTCCTTCCAGTCGGCATAGCCGATGATTGGAGCACATTCGGTCATACCATAGCCTACGGTGTAGTTGAACCCGATTTCGCGGAGTACGTCTTCCACCTCGCTGTTCAAACCTGCTCCACCGATGATTACCTCATAGAACTCTCCGCCGAGTGCGGCCTGCAGACCTTCGCGGAAACGTTTGTTGATCATGGTGCGAAGGAATGGGATCTGGCGTGCGGCACGGATCTTCGGGCTATTGAACTGAGGCATAATGCCCTTGCGAACCACTTTTTCGATGAGCATTGGTACCACAACCACGATAATCGGCTTTACATCTTTCAGTGCCTGGAGGATGATGTTTGGAGCCAAAGGACGGTTGAGTGAGGTGATATGAATACCGATGCAGAACTCGTACATCAGCTCGAACGACATACCGTAGAGGTGTGCTGTTGGAAGAAGCGAGAGCACACGTTGTCCGGCATGGAGGCATGGGAGCACGCTGCGGGCAAACTCCATGTTGCTCCACAGTGCGCGCTCGGGAATCATTACACCCTTAGGTGCGCTTGTGGTACCAGAAGTGTAGTTGATCATCAGGAGCTCGTCTGGCTGATGGTCTTCGAACTTGATATCTTCGGGAGTGATTTCCGGACAATCCTCTAATTTCACGAATTCTTTTTGAGTGAGCAGCAGCTTGGCCTCAGAATGCTCTACGAGATTCTTGACCATCTCTTGCGTGAATTCGTTGAGCAGAGGTACTGCTACAGCACGATAGGTGAAGGCGGCAATCAGGGCAACATTCCACTCCGCACAATTGCGGCTGTAGAGTGCTACACGGAAGCCTGGCTCGTAGCCAGCTTCGCGCCAGGTCTGATGATATTTGGCAATCATTCGGCCCACTTCGCCATAGGTGTAGGTCACGCCTTGATAGTTACTGAATGCAGGCATGTCCCAATGTCGCTTGATAGAGATCTCAAGCAGGTTGTTCAGCGTATTCTTCATATAATTCTCAATTTTCAATTATCAATTATCAATTCTCAATTCCCCTTCGGTGTGAGTGTAACGATAGGGATGAGCATTTCTTCGAGTGAGATACCTCCATGCTGGAAGGTGTCTTTGTAATACTGCGCGTAGTAGTTATAGTTGTTCGGATAGGCGAAAAAGTCGCGACCCGTGGTGAAAATATAACTGGTAGAGATGTTTACGGCAGGCAATCCGAATTCCTTGGGGTTTTTGATTTCGAAAACGTTCTTCGACTGGCAGTTCAGGTTCTTACCTAATTTGTAGCGTAGATTTGTGTTAACGTTCTTATCGCCAATGATTTTCACAGGATTATCGACATGGATAGTGCCGTGGTCGGTAGTGAGAATCACTTTATATCCCATTTCGGCTATGCGCTTGAAAAGGTCGAGAACGCTCGAATGCTCGAGCCAGGTCTTGGTCAGAGCGCGATAGGCTGCTTCGTCGTGAGCCAATTCGCTTACCACCTTGATGTCGGTGCGTGCATGGCTAAGCATATCGATGAAATTGAGCACAACGACATTCAGCGGGTTGTTCTTCATTCCCTTGAGCTTGCCTAATAGATACTCTCCGTAGCTGTTTTCATTTACCTTATGGTAGCTGAACGAATAGTTTTTGCGATAGCGCTCGAGCTGGGTCTTGATGAGCGGCTCTTCATTCAGGTTCTTGCTCTCTTCTTCGTCTTCGTCGATCCAGAGGTCGGGGAACATCTCCTGGATCTTGTCGGGCATTAATCCGCTGAAGATTGCGTTTCGCGCATATTGTGTTGCGGTGGGAAGTATCGAACAGTAGATCTCTTCCTGAGCTGTGAAGTAATCGGAAAGCAGAGGCTGGATAACACGCCATTGGTCGAGGCGGAAGTTGTCGACAACTACCACGAAAAGCTTTTCTCCATTGTCGAGCTTTGGGAAAACGAACTTTCTGAAAAGGTCGGGGGAGAAGGTGGGCCGATCGTTGCTTTCCAGCCGCTGGAGTTTCTTGATCCAGCCCTCATAGTTCTTCTTGACGAACTTTGCAAATGCAGAATTTGCATCTTGTTTTTGCATGAGTAGCATCTGAATCAGGCCATTGTCGCTGCTGTTAGCTAACTCGAGTTCCCAATAGACAAGGCGCTTGTAAACCTCTACCCACTCGTCGAAGCTCTGAGCCATGTCGATAGCCATTGAGAGCTTGCCGAACTCCTGCTGGTAACCCGAAGTCTGCTGCTGCTGGGTAATCTCGCGGGCATGCAAACACTTCTTGAGCGACATGAGCATCTGGGTGGGGAGCACCGGCTTTATCAGATAGTCGGCAATGCGTCCGCCAATCGCCTGGTCCATGATATTCTCTTCCTCACTCTTCGTAATCATTACGATGGGCAGGGTAGGGTCAACATCCTTGATGGCCTGGAGTGTTTCAAGTCCTGTCATTCCTGGCATGTGCTCGTCGAGGAATATAAGGTCGAAATGCTGAAGTCTGGTCTGTTCGAGCGCATCGTGGCCGTTGGTAACAGTCACAACATCATAGCCCTTGCTCTGCAAGAACATCACATGAGGTTTCAGCAAGTCGATTTCGTCGTCTGCCCAGAGAATTTTTGAATTCATAGGCACAAAGATAAAGGATTTCCTTGACTGAGCAAAGAAACCCTTTATAAATTTGAAATAAAATGCACATTTACGCAAAATCTGCGCAATATTGTAATTTCTGTGCCAATTAGTTGAGAAAAAATGTTCGTTCGTTGAAGATTATACTTCGCAAATAGAACAGATTATTTCAGGAACGCAATCAGAACACCCGCAGCAACAGCCGAACCGATTACACCTGAGATATTAGCACTCATGCAGTAGTTGAGGATGTTGTTCTTTGGATTGATCTTGGTGGCAATATCATTGGCAACACGCGAAGCCATTGGAACTGCCGACAGACCACAGGCACCAACCAGTGGGTTGATTTTCTTCTTCGAGAAGATATTGAAGAGCTTTACGAGGAAGATACCACCGGCAATAGAAACTGCGAATGCGCAGAAACCGCCAGCTACGATACCGATGGTCTGCCAGTTGAGGAACGACTCGACGGTCATAGTTGCGCCTACAGAGAGGCCGAGGAAGATGGTTGCAATGTTCATCAATGCGTTTGAAGCAGTCTCGGCAATACGGCTGGTATCTGCACCAATTTCCTTGATGAGGTTGCCGAACATGAGCATGCCAATGAGCGATACAGCAGATGGAACAATGATGGCAACCAACACAGTTACAAAGATTGGGAAGATGATTTTTGCTACGCGCATGTTCTTGATCTGCAATGAATTAGGATAAAGCTTATCCTGCTCTTTCATGTTGATCTGAAGTTCCTTCTTGGTGCAGCAAAGCTTAACTACAAATGGAATGATAACAGGAACCAATGCCATGTAAGAGTAAGCAGCGATAGCAATAGGACCGAGGAGGTGAGGTGCGAGCTTCACGGTGGTGAAAATCGCAGTTGGACCGTCGGCACCACCGATGATACCAAGAGCACCAGCCTCTTTTGGAGTGAACCAGCCAGAACCAACAGCGCAAAGAATAACGCCGAAGATACCCACTTGAGCAGCAGCACCGAAGATGGCAAGCTTCAGGTTGCGGAGCATTGGTCCGAAGTCGGTCATAGCGCCTACACCCATGAAGATGACTGGTGGGATGAATCCGGTCTTGATGAGCCAGTAGTAGATCATGTTCATGAGGCCCATTTCGTGAGCAATTTCAGGAAGGCCCATCTCATAGACTGGCTTTGAGACCATCACGCCGTCTTTCATGAAGTGTACCATGCCGTCGCCGTCAGCGCCGAAGACGCCCATTTCGCCGCCAGGGAAGTTAGCCAACAGGATACCCATCGCAATTGGGATGAGCAGCAATGGCTCGTAGTGCTTGGCAATACCTAGATAAAGGAACAGGAAGCCAAGCGCATACATGATGAGGAAGGTCGGTTCAGCCGCAATGTTGCTGAACGCGGTCATCTCATATAATTTTTCGAAAATTGTACTAAAGTCCATTTTTCTAAAAATTTAAGTTATTAGTTAATAGTTATTAGTTATTAGCCTTGTTAGTTGAATTGTTAGTAAGAAGACTTTTAACGGTTGCTGCCAAGATCTTTTGAATATCTGTACAATCAGATTTCATTGATAGGAAACTCTCGTTATCGATAAGTTGCACATTGTGAAGTAATCTAAGCCAATATTGGGTTTCGTTTGCCTCTTTTCTTGCAATGGCTAACTTATGAATAAAATCTTCAGTTGATTCTGCGTTCGGACTTTCTGCAACATTTGCACCTATGGAGGTTCCAGATCTGAGAATCTGGCTGCTAATAGAGAATTCTTTTTTCTCCTTGAGAAACTTATCCAGCTTGTAGATGCGAACAGCAAAATCATCGCATTTTTTCTGAAGTATCGTTTCCTCCATGTCCTAACTACTAACTAATAACTAATAACTTTTTCAAAATCAAGTGATGTGAGTCACTTGATTTTGAAAATTGGGTCATCCTCAAATACCTTGTCGCCAGGGTTTGCGAGGATTGCGGTGATCTGGCCGTCAACGTCAGCAGTTACTGCGTTGTAGGTCTTCATAGCCTCAATATAGCCGATGGTCTGACCCTTCTTAACCATATCGCCAACCTTAACAGGAGTCTCGCCAGCAGCCTTTACGAGAGAGAACTTACCCTCAAGAGGAGCAAGTACGTCTGCACCCTCGCCAGCAGCTACAGGAGCAGCACCGGCAGCAGGAGCAGCAGGAGCGCTACCATCGTTAGGAGCGATAGAAACGGTATAGGTCTCACCATTGACGGTTACCTTGAGGTCCTGAGCCTTGATAGCACCGGTACCAGCATTAGCCTTCTTAGCCTTGCGCTCTGCAAGATCAGCCTCGAAGTCAGCCTTAGCCTTACCACTCTTGTAAGCCTCGTACTGTGATGGGTGCATAGCATACTCGAAGAGCTCCTCATCGTCCTCACCAAGAGGCCAACCGTTAGCCTTCATCTTAGCGCGGAACTCATCAAGGTTATCTGGAGCATAGGTCTGAGGATCCTCGGTCTCAAACTTAAGACCCTTCTCCTCAGCCATCTTCACGAGCTCTGGAGCTACAGGACCAGGCAACTGACCAGACTTGCCGAGAAGCATATCCCAGTGGTTATCTGCGATAATGCTCCAACGCTCCTTGCCCTTCTCCATCTGGAGAACGTTCATGAGTGCCTGGTTCTTAACATACTGTGAGAATGGAGTTACCAAGCATGGGTAACCCATCTTAGGCCATACATAAGCTACCTCGTCGAAGAGCTTGATCAGGATCTCATCGGTAGTGAGCTTTGGCTGACCGTTCTTTTCCTTCCAGCGGTTGAGACCTTCGAGGTTCTCCTCGAGGTCGGTCATCAAAGAACCCATCATACCACCAGGAAGACCAGGCTTAACGAGGAGTGAGTTGTTGAGGTGGTTCAGAGCTGGGATGTAGTAGCCAAGGAAGTCGTCCATCATCTCCTGAATCTGGGTACGTACCTCCATGTATGCTGCCATGTTGACATCCTTTACCTGGAAGCCAGCATCCTTCAAAGTCTCGATAACGGTGATAACATCTGCGTGACCGGTACCCCAAGAGAGTGGAGACATACCGCAGTCGATGTAGTCACAACCGTTCTCAGCAACTTCGAGGATAGAAGCCATGTTGAAGCCAGGACCAGCGTGTGAGTGGTACTGGATGACGATGTCCTTCTTGATAGCCTTGATGCCAGCAACGATCTTGCCGAGGCTCTTTGGACGACCGATACCAGCCATATCCTTCAAACAGATCTCATCAGCACCAGCGTCGATGAACTTCTTAGCGAGGTTGACATAGTACTCTACGGTGTGGATAGGAGAGAAGGTGATACAGAGCGATGCCTGTGCAATCATGCCAGCCTCCTTAGCATACTGGATTGAAGGAATTACGTTACGTGGGTCGTTGAGACCACAGAAGATACGGGTGATGTCTGTACCCTGAGCCTTCTTAACTTTGTAGAAGAGCTTACGGAGGTCCTTAGGACATGGGAACATGCGGAGGCCGTTCAATGCACGGTCGAGCATGTGAGTCTGGATGCCAGCCTCATGGAAAGGCTTGGTCCACTGACGTACAGAGATGTTTGGGTTCTCACCATAAAGCAGGTTTACCTGCTCGAAACCACCACCATTGGTTTCAACACGATCAAAGCAACCCATCTCGATAATCTTGGGTGCTACCTTAACGAGCTGGTCAACACGAGGCTGGTACTTACCAGCGCTCTGCCACATATCGCGGAAGACCAGAGACAATTTTACTTCTTTTGCCATAACTATTTTTTTTGAATTTTTTACTTTGTAATCTTAGTTACCATTGCCTTAGGAGCTACCTGTGCGATAGCAGCCTTGATGGCAGCCTCAACGTTGGCAGGAATAGCTGCAGGAGCTGCACCCTTCTTTGGCGCAACTTCTTCTTCTGGCGCAAACTTATTGACTGTCATGATCATCAGCTTTGAAAGGTTGATGATCAGGATGAGGATAATAAATACCGTACCCATGCCGACAATCATCAGCAAGAGTGCAGTTTCCATAGGTGATAATCCTTCCATATAAATTGTTTTGAATAAATAATAACCAATATAACCTTAGCGCAACCGTCAGTAATAAAATTGTGTGTTCTGAGGAGGCCATTCTTCCTAATTTGGCTGCAAATTTAGTAAAAATATTTGATATTTCCAAAAAAACGACCACAAATCAGCAAAAATTAATGCAAATTTGTGGCCGTTGATAATAATTATGCACCAAAGCGAAGATAAGTGTGCGCTTTTCTATTATTTTATTATAATGAGAGGTGCTGTTTTCCTACTTTTTTATCAGTTTGTAGAACTCGCTATGGATCTGAGATCTCACACTTGAATCGCTCCATGCTTTGTTGTTGCGAGTAGGACAGACGCGGTTCGAAAGGAAGATATACACAAGATCGGCTTCCGGATCTACCCAGAAACAGGTGCCGGTAAATCCGGTGTGTCCCCAGGTTTTTGCACTGGCTTCCTGAGCCATGGTCCCGAGCTTGTCACCGGAGGCTACCTGACGATCGAAACCGAGGTTGCGACGTGAACGTGGTGAACGCTGTGTGATAAACTGGTGGCAGAGCGCCTGATCAAGATATTGCTTGCCATCGGCTGATCCTTCGTTCTTCATCAGCATAATGATACGTGCTAAGGCTGAGGCCGAACCAAAGAGTCCGGAGTTGCCTTCTACGCCTTGTGCCCATTCGCCAATCTCATCATGAACCGTGCCATGTATCAGTCGGTTGCGCACGGTATTATCGACTTCTGTTGGCGCTATCTGACTGAGATCTATCTCCTTGTCGAGCGGACGGAAGCAGAGTTCGTTGCCATAGAAAGGTGCTAAACGCTGCTGCAGATAGTCATCAAGCTGCTGTTTCGATACTCGTTCCACAATATAGCGGAGCAGCACGAAATTGAGACAGGAATAGAGATAACGACCCTGTTTACGCTTTGGTTTCAGTCCGGCAATGGTCTTGATCATTTCCTTCTCTCGTACTTCTGGAGTGATCTCCGGGAAGTCTTTGTAGAAAGGATAGAAATCGCGCAGACCCGACTCGTGATAGAGCAGATCCTGGAGTGTCACCTTGGCGTATGTGGTCTTCTTAAGCTCTGGTAACCATTTTGTTATTCGGTCAGTGAGCTTCAGATGATATTCCTTCATGGCCAGAATCACTGCAGGAACTGTAGCGGCTGCCTTCGAGACAGAAGCCAGGTCGTAAAGCGTACTGTTGTTGACCTGCACGCCAGCCAGCCAGTCCAACTGGTTGTCATTGCCATCGACTGGAGCCAGCGTACCAAAACTTTTGTTGTAGATGATCTCGCCTTTGTGGATGGCCAGAATCTGACAACCTGGCATGGCTCCTTGCTTGATGGCGTTGGTAGCCAAACGGTCTACACTGTCGTAAGGCGATGGTCCGGCAGGGATAGTAGGATGCGAGGAAGTAATAGCCTTTGCTGCTACAATCTCTGTGTTAGCTTTTGTGTTGGCTTCGGTAGGATCCAGGTAGTCTTTCTCGGCCAAAAGCGTAGCATTCGCTGCATTACCCGCCTTTACAAGCGCATAGAGACGCTCTGAGATCGCTTTTGGCTTGTCGGCTGGCTTGACCGAAGGATAGAGCAGTTTCTGTCGCTCTGGACCAACAATCAGCGCATATTTCCACATCAGCACTCGACGACATTTCTCGTCTATGGTTGTCTGCTTCAGCTTCTTCTTTTTAATAGCGTCTTTCAGCTGGTTCCAACAGACGTCAATAGGAGTAGGCTGCAACAGGATGTCTACACCGGCATTGAGTGCTTTTACGCAGATGTCTGGATAGTTTCTGGCTCCTTCCATGGCCAGACCATCGGTGAAGACCAGACCTTTGAATCCCATGCGTGTACGCAGTTCATCGGTCAGGATATTCTTCGAGGCTGTGGCTGGCATTCCTTTTGTAGGTTCGAGCGATGGAACCTCCAGATGCGCCGTCATGATACCGCCAAAACCTGCGCGACTGAAGTCCTGAAAAGGTTGCATCTCGAACGTGCGCATACGTTCAGCACTGTGACTCAGCAGAGGCAGCTGCTTGTGCGAATCTACGTCGGTGTCACCATGACCAGGGAAATGCTTGGCTACAGCCATCACGCCACCGTCTTCCAAACCGCTGGCGTAGGAGAGACCACAGGAAGTGACTACCTTCTGGTCGGCACCGAACGAACGTGCTCCGATGATAGGATTCTTCGGATTCGAATTGATATCCAGTACTGGTGCAAAGCTGACATGGATACCCAGCGCATGACATTCTTCGGCCATGGCCAGACCATACTGATAGAGCATGCTGTCGCGTATCTGCGGATCGATCATGGCCAGATCTTTGTTCATCGGGAAGCGAAGTCCGTCCTTCAGTCGCATGGCTGTACCCCATTCGGCATCGGCAGCAATGAGCAGAGGCAGTCCCAACTGCTTCTGACTGAGTTGCTGCGAATAGTCAACAAACTGTGTCTGGCTCTTACGCGTACCCTTACTGAAAAGGATGCCACCCAGATGGTAGGCCTTCATCTCTTTCTCGATCGTGGCGCGGTTGGCCGACGTGTATTCTGGCATATAATAGAGCGGCATGATGAGCTGTCCCAGTCGTTCGTCTGGTGTGAGCTTCTCCATCATGCTATCTACCCAATGCTGCATATCGTCAGCAGCCACATACCCAAGTAAGTTCTGGGAAGTGGCTGTTGAGAAATAGGATAATAAGGAAATGGCGATTACAAGGAATCGTTTCATTAGTTTAATTCTGATAAGTTAGGACAGGGCTGGTCTTACTTCTTATTTGCATGGTCGATCACACGGTCGTCGATCTGCGAAGTGACTTCCTTGCCTTCAGCGGTGAGCTGTTTGATATAATCTATCATCATGTCTCGCAGTGAAATACCTGTATTGGTACACTTCACAGCCTTGGTCATAGCGGTCATACCGCTGTTACCTTCGGCCAGGAAATCGATGGTAGCTACATAGTAGATACGATTTGGATCGACAGGCTTGCCACCCACCTTGATACTGCTGGCATAAGTACGGTCGCCATCGAGTTCCAGCGTTACGTTCATGCCACTCATCGCCTCGAGCTTCTTGCCAGCCAGACTGTTGATGAGATCCAGAACGTCGCTGCCCTTCATCTCAAGGATGGTGAGAGTATTCTCGAATGGGAAGATGTTGAACATAGTTCCAATAGTCACATCTCCGTCAGCCAGCGTGTTGCGCAGACCACCGTTGTTGGTGACACTGAGGTCGATAGCATGACCGTAAGCCTTTTCTCCCATCACGCGAAGAGCATCGGCTGCAAAATTGCCAAGCAGACTCTGTGGACGACCTTTGTCCATAAAGACTGGGGCGTGACCGATCACTTCGCTCATCTCAGCAGCAAGCTGCTCTGCATAAGGCTTAAGTGTCTCGGCCATCTGCTGACCATAACCGGTGAGGTCGTAATCCTGTGGATGAAGCTTCTTGCAGACGATGTGGTCAACGCTGTATTTACAGTTCTCATAGCGACTGCCACGCTTCATGGTAATCTCAAGTAACCCCATCGGATTGGCCTTGCCTCCCGTCTGAGTAATGAGTACTGGTATGCTGTCAACGTTATTGACATACAGACCCTCCTCAATGTTGATGTGGCTGTGTGCACCAATGATGATATCTACATCCTTGCTGTCACGAGCGATCTCTACGTCCATCGTGCTATCACCAGGAATGTAGCCTACGTGGCTCAGTACGATCACCAGATCGCAACCTTCCTGACGCAGGAGCGCAGCTTCACGGTTCACGGCCTCAATAGGTTCTTCGTAAGTGATTCCTTCCCAGTTGCGGTTGAAAATGAGTCCTACAGGATCACAGGTCACGCCTGTAATACCAATCTTGACACTCTTATTCTCCAGGATCATGTGAGGCTTTACCCATTTGCCAAGTGCTGTATTCTCGCAGTGATAGTTGCTCGAAATCAGCGGGAAATTAGCTTTGGCAAAGATCGAATCCAGTCCGTCAATACCATTGTCGAACTCATGGTTGCCAAGGGTGGTTGCCACGAGCTGCTGCTGGTTCATACAGAGGATCTCAAGTTCTCCTTTGAAGATGTTGAAATAAGGAGAGCCCTGCACCATATCACCTGCATCAAGGTAGAGCAGGTCAGGAGTCTGAGTGCGAAGATACTCCAGCATGGCGGCACGTTCTACGACACCACCCTGGGTCACACCGTCACGTGTGGCAGGATCGATCTGCGAGTGAGTATCGTTGGTATGAACGATGGTGATGACCGGAGCCTCTGGCTGGCAAGCCGCAAGCAAGGTTGCTGCGGCTACCAGCAGAGAAAAAGTGATATTTTTGAAGAAATTCTTCATGTCTTTTAGGGTACTAATTACCAGATATTGACACGATCCTCAGGCTTTACATACATAGCATCGCCCTCCTGGATGTTGAATGCATCGTACCATGCGCTGCACTGTGCTACACCACCATTGATGCGGAGGTGACCAGCTGAGTGAACGTCCATGATAGCATAGCGACGGAGAAGCTCCTCTGAGCAAACACCGGCCCATACGTTAGCGTATGAAAGGAAGAAACGCTGTTCGGTAGTAAAGCCATTCTCAGCCTCAGCTACGTATGACTTTGAACCATTGGCCTTAGCATACTGGAGTGCCTGGAAAGCAATCTCCAAGCCACCGTGATCTGCGAGGTTCTCACCCAGACACTGGTG
>DCIF01000126.1:0-6658 GCA_002315795.1 Bacteroidales bacterium UBA1733 | reverse complement strand
CTTGAATGCCTCTACATCGGCATCAGACCACCACTGGCGGAGGTTACCTTCCTTGTCATACTGGCGACCCTGATCGTCGAAACCGTGAGTCATCTCATGTCCGATTACCACACCAATGGCACCATAGTTAGCAGCATCGTCCCAATCCTTTGAGAAGAATGGTGGCTGCAGGATACCAGCTGGGAAGCAGATCTCGTTGGTGGTAGGATTGTAGTAGGCATTGACGGTCTGTGGAGTCATAAACCACTCGTCCTTATCTACTGGCGTATTATAGTGCTTCTCCTTGTCCTGCTTCCAGAAGAACTCGCTGATATTGCGGAGGTTCTCATACAGAGAGAGCTTAGGATCGACGTTGAGGTCTGTGAGGTCTTCCCACTTGTCAGGATAACCGATCTTTACATAGAAGCCAGCCAGCTTCTCAAGAGCCACCTGCTTGGTGCTGTCGCTCATCCAGGTCTGTGCTTTGATACGCTCGCCAAGGCTCTTCTGGAGGTCCTTCACGAGGGTGAGCATACGCTCCTTGCTCTCAGCAGGGAAGTACTTCTCTACATAAAGCTGTCCCACAGCCTCACCCATGATGCCATCCACACGGTTCACAGCACGCTTCCAGCGTGGCTGCTGTTCCTTCTGGCCGGTGAGCTTCTGGTTGTATGCGAAGTTCTCGTTGGTGAAGTCGTCGCTCAATGAAGAGCTGGCACCGCTGATCCAGAGGATCTCATAGAGGTCTTTCAGGTCCTGTACTGGCGCCTTCATCAGGATCTCGCAACCCTTAGCAATAGGAACGATCTGGCCTACGATTACCTCAGTGGTCTTGTCATAACCCTGGTTCTTGAGCCACATATCCCAATCGAAGTTGGTCTTCTTGCTGAGGTCGGCTACGGTCATCTTGTCGTAGTTCTCCTCAGGGATACGGAGTTCCTCCATGCTCTTGCTGACCTTAGCGATCTCGGTCTGGATGCGCATCAGGGTCTCCATTTTCTTCACTGCTTCTGCCTCAGAGGTTCCGCAGAGCTTCTGCAGATTGACAATGTGCTCCTTGAAGGCCTCACGCTGCTTCTTGATAGCCTCGTCGTCCTTGAGGTAGTAGTCACGGTTACCCATAGAGAGGCCACCTTGTGAGAGCTGGAGTGCATTGTTCTTCGAATCCTTCTCATCTGCACCATTGTAGATGCCGAAGAAAAGATTGTCATGCTCCTCGAACATCAGCTTGAAGAGATCCTCACGGGTCTCGATAGCGCGGAGACGCTCCAGGTGAGGAAGGAGTGGCTGATAACCCTCAGCATTCAGGCGTACGGTATCCATGCAGAGGTTGTAGAGATCACCGATCTTCTGTGCCACGGTACCCACTTCATGCTGCTCGGCAGCAATGCCCTGAATGAGTTCTGCCAACTGGTTGATGTTGTCGTCGGCCAGCTTGGTGAAGCTACCCCAACGTGGGTACATGTCTGGCTGTGGATTGTTGGTAATCCAGTTGCCGGTGGCATACTTGGCGAAGTCATCGCCTGGACGTGCAGTAGTGTCCATGTTGGTGTAGTCGATGCCCGTAGGCTTCACACTACCCGATGGTGTGCAGGCTGTCAATGCAGCTGCGGCGCAAATGGCGCTCATAATAAATGATTTCATATATTTGTTAATTTGTTTTTCAATTTCGCTCTTGTGCTTTGGCTTCATCCCAGAGTGCATCCATCTCTGCCAGGGTCATCTGGTCGAGGCGTCTGCCTTGTTCACGGGCCTTGAGCTCGACGTAGGTGAAGCGGCTCTGAAACTTCTGGTTGGTCTTCTCCAAGGCGTTGTCTGGCTTGATCTTGTAGAGACGAGCTGCATTGATCAGACTGAAGAGCAGATCTCCGAATTCGCGCTCCATCTTGTCACGCGCTTCTTCTCGTTGCTCTGCACTTTTGTTCTCGTCTGCTGCCACTGCCGACCACTGGTTGGCCTCGACCTCAAACTCGCTGATCTCTTCGCGCACCTTCTGCCAGACGTCTTCCTTCTTCTCCCAGTCGAAACCGGCATTGCGAGCTTTGTCTTGCATGCGGTAGGCCTTGATGAGGGTAGGGAGTCCTGATGGGATGCCAGAGAGGATGGTCTTATTGCCGTCTTTCTCTTTCTGTTTTACGACTTCCCAAAGCTTGCTTACGTCCTCGGCCGAACCTACGGTCTCTCCGCCACGAGTTCCTACTTGTGAGATGAGCGAACCGTCTGGATTGAACACGTGTGGATGGCGGAATACCAGTTTGTCGCACATGGCATTGCAGATGTCTGCCATGTCAAACTGTCCTTTCTCTTCGCCGAACATGGCATAGAACATCAGCTGTTCCAATACATCGCCACATTCTTTCTTGATTTCCTTCGGATCACCGCTCACCAGGGCATCGGCCAGCTCATACATCTCCTCGATGCTGTTTTGGCGGATGCTCTCGTTGGTCTGCTTGGCATCCCAGGGACAATCCTTACGCAGCGTCTGCATCACACCCAGAGCACGTGCCCACGCTTCTTTCTTATTCTCCAGATTGGATACTGGTAGATGTTGCTCCATAGCGTTTGTGTAATGAATAGTGAATAATGAATAATTAATAATTGGCGGCGGTCATCATGCATTCTTATTCATTATTAATTTTTCATTTTTCATTATAATTTGCAATTCCCTTCTTCAGGAACGATACATACGCATCGACATCCTCGTTATACGAGTAACTGCCATTCACTGGATTACCCTCATTGTCGAGCAGAACATAGAATGGCTGAGCATTAGCCCCGAACTTAGAACGCTGCAGATAGCTCCACTTGTCGCCGATGGTGCGAAGCTTGACCTGCTTTCCATTTTCGCTGACGGTCTCAACCTCTGGCAGAGCGGTCTTGTCATCGACCATGAGGGTGATGAGCACGTAGTCGTTCTCGATAATCTGCTTTACTTCCGGATCGGTCCATACAGCAGCTTCCATCTTACGGCAGTTGACGCAACCATAGCCAGAGAAATCGATCATGGCTGGTTTGCCCTGTCGTTTAGCAGCAGCCATACCTTCCTCGAAGTCGTGGTAAACGCTCATCTCCTGTTGGCCAAGCTTGAAGTCTTGTGTGGACATTGGTGGCGCAAAGGCCGAGATGGCCTTACATGGAGCTCCCCAGAGGCCAGGAATCATATAGATAGAGAAACTGATCGAGATGAGTGCCAGCATCAGACGAGTCACGCTCACACGGTCTGATGGATCTGGATCATCGTCGTGTGGCAGACGGATCATACCGAGCAAATAGAGTCCGAGGAAGAGGAAGATTACAATCCAGAGACAGAGGAACACCTCACGGTCAAGGATCCCCCAACCGTAAGCCAGATCGGCCACAGAGAGGAACTTGAAGGCCAGTGCCAACTCACAGAAGCCCAGGACAACCTTCACCATATTGAGCCAGCCGCCACTCTTTGGCATACTCTTAAGCATGCTAGGGAAGAGGGCAAACAAGGTAAATGGCAATGACAATGCCAGTGCGAAGCCGAACATGCCAATGGCAGGATAGAGCATCGAACCAGAGGTAGCCGCCTCTACAAGCAGGGTGCCGATGATTGGACCGGTACAAGAGAAGCTGACCAGACACAGCGTAAAGGCCATGAAGAAGATGCTCAGCAGACCGGTAGTAGAATCGGCTTTCTCATCGAGCTTGGACGTCCATGACTCAGGCAAGGTGAGCTCAAAGCCACCGAGGAAACTGAAGGCAAAGACCACCAGCAAGAGGAAGAAGATGATATTAAAGATGGCATTTGTAGCCAGTGAATTCAAAGCTGAAGCGCCGAACAGTGCGGTCACGATGAGGCCAAGGCCTACATAGATTACGATGATGGCAAGGCCGTAAGTATAAGCATCGCGGATCGACTTCTTGCGGTCTTTGGTGCGCTTCAGGAAGAAGCTCACGGTCATCGGGATCATCGGCCATACACAAGGCGTAACCAGTGCGATGAGTCCGGCCAGGAAGCCAGCAATGAGGATATACCACCATGAATGACTCTGACCAGAGATATCGGTTGTGATGTCACTGTTGCTGTTATACGACTGTAGTTCGCTGATGACAGGGGTCCAGAGCGTGCCTTTCCCTGCTGGGGCAGTTCCAGGCGCTGAGGCGTTTTCCTGTGGCGTCTCGGTCTCTTCAACGCTAGCAGTGGTATCTGCATCGGCAGTCAGTGTATCCGTATTTTCTGGCGTTGTTACCTCAGTAGGAGCCTCGGTCGAGGCCTTCTCGTAGGTGCCTTTCAGACTGAAGTCGTAAGTAGTAGGAGGAGTGCACATACCAGCGCAGCAGCTCATGTAGGTGATATATCCCTCGATGTTATAGTCACCACCGGCAAGGATGATTTTCTGCTCAATGGTCACATTGTTCTCGTAGTAGGAGAGGTTCATGTCAAAAGCATCGTCAAAATGCGTGATCATCGAACCTTTTACTACTTTGTTTACTCCATGCAGCTTAGCGCCTTCCAGTTTGTCATAGCTAAACTCAGTCTGCTGTGGACCACCTTCTGGTATCTGCAGACCATACATGTGCCAGCTCTTCTCAATGGCGGCACTGAACGTCACGGTCAGAACATCTCCGGACTGCTTGCTTGTGTGTGTCCATTTTACAGGATTTACTATCTGCGCAGAAACTGCGGTCAATGCACAGAGCAGGGTCAGGATGAATGCTGAAAATCTCTTCATTTTGTTGTTCTTTATTTAATTTGCGCGCAAATATAAATATAAATAATGAGAAGTCCAAAATAAATCCTTGATATCTTCTATTAAATACCATCTTTTTGGTAGGTGTTCTGCGATTTGTTAGGTACGATTTTGCATTTTAGTTTCGAAAATGCTTTTCGCGAGCAATGAAACCAGAAACAACAATGGCTGTGGTTTTGCCACAGCCATTGTTTGTTGTTATTTTTTCAGTGCATCAATTAAAGCCTTGCGACGTACTTGCCAGTTGCTGTAGTCATCGGCTTTGATCACAATGTCAGCATCCGGATCGATGACACCATTCTCGGTCATGTAGAGAACGCTTGGCTTAGCCTCGCCATTGGCAATCATCTGATCGAGGATGATACTGGCACGTCCGATGGTCTGCCAGCTCTCGAAAGTGTCGTTCTTGCCACCTACAAGACAGATGGTTTGTACTTCGCTTTGTACTGCTGGCATACAGAGAGCGTACCGCTCAATCTTACTGTCAGTGAGGTTTTTGACGCCATAGGTGACTGTGCTATAGGCAATCGAATCATTGTTGATGTCGTATGGATTGCCTGGCATCATGCAGATACTACGTTTGAAACCTTTGTCTGGCGCCAGATACATATTGGTCGGATCCATTACTTTCGTGCCATCGACAATAAAATTGTAGCAGTAGATATCCGAGTTGATACCACTGAGCGTAATCTCCCATACGCTGTCGTTATTGAGTGCGAGTGGCTGAGGTTCATTGAGCATCTCGCCTTCGATCAGCACCTGACTGGCTTTGTTGGCCTTAATACGGAACGTGACGCTGTCACCTTTGAATTCTGGAGATACGACCTGTTTAGGGAAGATACGTGCCATGACGCTTGGTGTGAATGGAACTTCCTCTCCGGTAGCTGCGGGTGCTGGTGTTCCCTTTTGCATGGCTGCTTCTGCTGCTTCTGGATTGAAAAGCATAGGTAGTGTCCTGCCTAAGAAGTACTTGGCATTCATCCAGGTGTGGCCGAACTTGCCTGTAGTGAACTCCTTGACGGTTCGGATGCCTTTGTTGTCGAGGAACTCCAGATAGTCACGACTGGTACCATAGAGGAAGTCATCGGTGCCGATACCGAGCCAGAAGAGATGGATCATGGCATTGGTTTCGGCCGCATTATCATAGACTTGTGGCAGTGCCGTACTGGTGAACGAACTGTAGGAACAGAGGTATGAGAATTTGTCAAGGTGAGTCAGACCATTGGCCAATGCCTGATTGCCACCACGTGAGAAGCCGCCAATAGCACGGTGATCCGCATCATTGATCGTACTGTAATGGCTTTCAATATAAGGCATGAGATCGTTGTTCAGATCATCGCCAAAGAGATTGCCAGCTGCCATGAAATCTGGCTGTGTTGGCATGATCTTGGCCGGATTGCCATATGGCATAACCACGATCATGTCTTTGGCTTTGCCTTGTGCGATCAGATTGTCAAGGATATAGTTTACTCGGCCTACCTTATAATAGACTTCTTCTGTATCGGTCGTACCGCTGATCAGATAGAATACCGGATATTGCTGACCTTCATTCTGTCTGTAGGTAGGAGGGGTATAGACCAACGCATGGTTAAAGCATCCTAGGGTATTCGAATAATAGGTCACATAATCTACGTTGCCATGAGGTACGTTCTGGATACTGTGGATGAGTGGTGCGCCGTTTCCAGGAATCTCAAGCAAGGAATTCTTGAAGCCTTCATTAGGGAACCACTGCTGGCACTTAGGATCCATGATGCTGACGCCATCTACTACAAAACAGTAAGGATACATATCCGGATCGGCAGGACCGAGTGTAGCGGTCCAGAGACCTGTCACAGAATCTCGCTCCATGGCGTGACGGCCTGCAAATTGTACATCGACTAATACTTCCTTCGCATGATCATTGCAGTAAGTAAAAGTTACTGTTCCGTCGGCATTGACTGTAGTCGAAGGAGTTTCTTGTG
>DCIF01000109.1 GCA_002315795.1 Bacteroidales bacterium UBA1733 | reverse complement strand
GATTGTTGGTTTTACCATTGGCTAAATTTGTTTTAGTGTTAGTTTATGTTTGATCATCGCTTCATGAGCCATGTCATGAGTCTCAATCAGCAAAGGGTATTTGTGATACGGAACGATCTTGACTGCTACAGAATGGTGTCGCGTCTTCTGTTCGAGGCACCCCGTGACAAGGTCAGCATTGGCAGACTTGGCTGTAGGGGTCTTATCAAAGTTCTGGATGTATGCCACATTGGTCAGGAAAACAATGTCTGAACCTTCAGGCAGTTCTTCCATCACCCTGATCATAGCCGTGAGTATCATCCTGAACTCAGTAGTGTCATGATCAGCATCCACGGCACGGCTTACCTCCCTACCATCATGCTCAATGATGTAGGCCCAACCACTGGCTCTCTCCTTATGACCATAGTCACAAGAGCCTCCGACCCAGACGTAGTATGTCGTACTGTCCTGTATCACTTCGTTTCAGTTCCGAAATTCGAATAGTACCACTTGAACCACTCATGAATGTCCAATTCAATAGGATCCAAAGATTTCTGACCTGTCAGGATACTCTGTGCTACATTGACGTATGTTCCACATATATTCTGGTTCACATAGTCCTTCTCATAGAGTTCCTTGATGATCATAAGAAGATCCTCATCTGCCATATTCATACATTGGCAGAGGGCAAAACCAATGAGGGTATGAGAGAAATAGCTGTTGTCATCAGCATCAAGTTTCTCCTTGGCAAAGGTAAGAACCTCGATGAACCATTTCTTTGCTTCCTCCCTTAATTCAGGGTTATACTCCCAAATAGCACCTACTGCCTCCAGAGCGATATAATGGGCAAGGTCATACAGACCTGGCTCCTTGGCATACGACATCAGCTTATCCAGATGACCAGCCCCGAGCTTCACTACAGCAGGCACAATGGACTCAACCAGGTAATCGCCGAAATGATAGTCAAGACAGCCCAAATCCTGACGTAATACCTCCAGCACAACGTCAAGACTCTGCTCATCACCTACCTCTGACAGCAGTCTGACAGCCTGCATCAGGTTGCAGTCATACCTGTCATCATTGTCATAGATGGTCTCATCCTTATCGTAAGCAACGTCATTCGACTGGCCGATATGATACAGGATATACTGTTCAAGGTCTTCCTTGATACCTTCACGGGAAATGAAAGCATCTACATCTTCCGCTGTCAGGAGCTTTGGATCACTGCATGAGAGAACTTCTGCTATATCCGTATTCTTCAGATTCAGTTCCGTCGGATAGTCAGGATGCACCTGGTGGTACTCTACCTCATCATCCTCTTCCACATCCCAACCTGAGAGATCAGAGTCATCAAAAAGCGGAACATTCTTCTCATAGTCCCAATCCTCTGCGCCATGGATGCTGTCATTCGGACCAAGGCAGAAGGTGAACTCATCCCCAAGGTTCTTGCGCATAAGTGGCAGATAGGTGCTTGCCTCCAGTCTGTCATTAGCCAACAGACAATGCTTGCCATCGGCATCACCGAAGTCATACTCTATCAGCTCAACTTCGTCATCATCCTCTGCCAGCACATACTGAGCCAGCTCGAACTCCTTGCAAGGTGCAATACCTGCATCCTCGGCAAAGCCGACTGCTCCCCATACCCAGTTATGAGCCTCCTCGTAGGTAACGACATGTGGGTTGAAGTCTTCCTCGAAGAGATCCAGGAACTCATCAAACTCCTGCTCATCCATGCGAAGGTGGTACGACGCATCCTTTACACCCAGACAGTACTTATCTACGAGGTAAAGACCGCAGGTATATTTGTCACCTGTATGCTTGCGCACTACCATCACCGTGCCTTCGGTAGATTTCTCGAAGTCATGACTGAGGTAGCATTTATATACCGGCACCTGTCTGACTCTCTCCTTCAGGAACCTTACAGGAGAGATAGACTGCTGCTGTGGTTTGGATTGTTTCTTTTTTGACATATTGCTATTTTTACTTGTTTTCAATTCTTTGCTTGATCTTGCTCCATGCTGGAGTATCGAACAGGCAGGTATCCTTCATCGTCGAGAGCATCTTAGGCAGACGAACAGAAGGAATGACAAAGGTCATTTCATCTGCAGGCATCATGATTCTGGCCGATGGGTCGAAGCCTCCAAGGAAGCAGCTGTGACCATATTCCTTGCGGTTCTCTGTCACTGCCATCGTGATCAATGAGGCACAACCAGAGGAGAAACGGGTAATGACTGCCGACTCAGAGTTGTCATCGAAGAATGCCCAAGCACATAATCCGCTCAGCACATCAGGAGTAGCGAAGAAGATCAGCCCTTCGATGCCATCCCACCCAGTCAAGTTATCTACTCTTTGAAAGTTGATATACTTCTTCGGTGCTGGAAAGATATGCAAGCCCTCCACATAGTCGCGTACCATCTGAGGTGTCTGCTGATAGTGCTCTATGTTCGAAACAAAGTTGGGGATTCTATCCTGCAACTCGCCAGTACCCATATAGAGCATACCGCCGCCACAGGAAATGAACTTGTCGGCAAGCGTCACCGCATCGCCTTTCCTGACCTTGGGGAACAAACCCATCAGGCAACGAAGTCCTTCCTTGGGTTCGGTCAAAGGTTCATCACTATAGCCGAAAGCAATAGGCAACTGGGTATCTGAACCGAATGCCTCTGCAAATGCCTTTACAAATTCCTGTGGGGTCATAGTCGTAATTATGAGTAAATGGTTGCTACAATCGTTCTGGAACCTCCGTAGTCTCTGTGCTCACACAGATAGATTCCCTGCCAGATGCCGAGGTTCAATCTGCCTCTTGTGATTGGGATATTAAGGCTAACACCAATCATCGTACTCTTGGCATGAGCTGGCATATCGTCGGCACCCTCGAGCACGTGGTCATAGTAAGGTTCTCTTTCCTTGACCAGATGGTTGAAAATCTGTTCCATATCCGTGCGGACATCAGGATCAGCGTTCTCATTGATGCTCAGTGAACAGCTCGTATGCTTGACAAAGAGGTTCAGCAATCCTGTCTCGGGCAATGGCTGTGGCAGGTGCTGAAGGATCTCTCCAGTCACCAGATGGAAGCCGCGACGCTTCTCTCTAAGCGAAAATTCTACCTGTTGAATCATAGATCAATAACTTGTTATTAACTTGAAGTATCTATTTGTAATCATCAGATTATATATTATAAGGGTGTTCTATAAAAGAACAGGCGAATCAGAAAAATCAGCTTCTGTGAAGAGAAAGATTCAATTGATAGAATAAGAATCAAAAGTCGCAATTTACACTTGATTCACCACATTCATTCCAAAAATCTCTATTCATCTGATCAACTTCTCTTTGCCAATCATGCCAAGAATCTTCATAAGTTATACTTTCACGATATTCTTGTATTGCTTCTTTCACTTCATTTAAGAACTCCGATAATTTCTGCTGTCCAAAATCAGTTATCAAGGATGTATATTCTTCCTTCTCATTGTCTGATACTGTCAATTGAAAATTACTGGGGTCAATATCATGTACACCTTTTAACACATTTGGGGCAAACCTAATTGGGAGCCATTCTCTTCGCTTCGGAAAATAGAGAAAAGACTGACTCATGAATTCATCGAATAATATAGCAGAACACTGTTTGTCATATTCATTATGACCATATTTCTTATGCAAAATATTTAAGCAATACCTCATTAAACCTGGAAATACATCTATATACTTGCTCATTAAAGGAGCTTGAACAATGCCTTCACTATCATAAGTAGAGCAAAGTGGGGTTAAAATGAGTACATTTTGAACGCCTAAATTTTCAATATTATGTTGTGGAGAGTTTGTACTATAATTCTTCAAAGAATCCTTAGGAACATTACCATCTGGATAATCTTTGATTTTCAATCTGACACAATTTTCTAAATGTTCTCTTAACCAAAAGGAACAATTATCAATTCCTCTTGGTCCTTGGTTTTCAAATCTAGAAGGATATATTATATCTTTCAATGAATTTGGCAACTCATTATCAGGAATGAAACTTAGCGAATCTTTTACCTTTAGATATGATAAAAGAGGCATCCATGCGACATCTTTGATGTATTTGGGATCTATGAAATATATATTCATAAAGAAATAAAGCCTTTTATCGGATGAAGTTCATTGGCATCCAATCCTCACGCTCTGGCTGATCAGAGGTCGGTATGCCATTCAGTTTCTTTAGTATCCACGCCATGTTGTTAGCCAGAGTTCGCATCGTCTGAAGACCTTCCACGTCAAGACAGGTCTCTCCCTCGCCACAACCATACAAGATATTCCAGTACTGAGAGGTGACTACAGGCATGTTAGTCATCTGGAACGGCATGTTGAGTGTCTGGAAGGCTGCGGTAGCACCACCACGACGGCAGACACATACACCTGTTGCTGGCTTATTGGCAAACACACTGCTTCCAGCATACATCATTCGCTGCTGAAGACAGCATACCTGACCGGCTGGCTGTCCGTAATAGACTGGTGATCCGATGACCAGACCATCGCACTGCTCCATCTTCTCAATGACCGTATTCACGATATCGTCATTGAAGTTGCAGCGGTTGTTCTCACATTTGCCACAAGCAATACAGCCACGAACGGGCTTGTTGCCGATCCAAAGGATCTCACTGTCAATATCGTGCTTGGCCAACTGCTTGGCAATCTCTTCGAGTGCGACGTTGGTGTTGCCCTTATGACGTGGGCTGCCGTTGATGAGTAATACTTTCATTGCTGTATCTTATTTCAGTTTATTGTTGTCATTTTCGAGGTTATACTCCAGGAAGGCACCAAGCATGAACAGGTCACAGGCCATTTCCCTGTCATGGTCAATGATCTCATTCTTTTGCATGAACTCATCGAACATGATCCCCTTGAAGAAAAGGTTTCTGATCTCTTTCTCATCCCGGAACTTCTCTTCACACTTGTCCCCGATGTCATGTTTCCAGCATGTCATGCCCTTCTCCATGATAACATAGGCAGCAGGCAGATGTGCCTTGACATAATCGTGCGCTTCCTTATCCTTGAAGTAGGTTTCGATGCACACCTCCATCAGTACATGCTCGGCATCACGGTCGAACTCCCTCAGCTCCATGATCTTATCAAGTATCTCAAATGCAGGATCCCTATCCTTCTCTTTGATTTGCTCCTCTGGCAGGGAACTGTTGAACATAACCATACCTGTCACAAAGATAATCTTTGCTGCATCATAATGATCGTCTGAGAAAGCCTTCACATCCTCAGGCAAGCTGTCCTGAACGGATTCAAAGAACATCTCATAATGCTCATCCTTCTGTGGCATTGGTGTATCATTGTCATGCATGTAATGAGCAACCTTCGATCCCATGATCATGATATAGAGTGCAGACTTCTCATTAGCCCTCACCAGATCTAGGTCTATATGATGTCCACTGGAATCCATGATCGTCAGATACTTGTACATGTACTCCCTGAAATTAAGTACCTGATCGTATGTCGCATCCTCAGTAGCAAGGACGAATCTTTCGTTACTATCCATTGATATTTTTTTGGGGGTGTGGTTTATCATAATACAATATACAGGGCACATCCTGCCAACAGCAAGGACATGACTATATCGACCTGTTTTCTGTATTTGCTGAAGAACCTTCTCAGATAGGCTCCAGCATACAACCATGCGAGGTTTGCTCCTGGGCCTGCAATAAGCAATAAGGCTGCAACTACCAGTAGATCTGTCAGCTGATTGCTATATGGGAGGACATATACCGAGAAGGCTGTCAGGTCAAAGAGCAGCATCTTGGCATTGGTAAGCTGTACCATCATGCCAGAGACAAAGGTACAGTCCTTGGCTTCTGTATCTGTCTGGCCAGAATCACGCCACATCTTCCACGCAAGCCAGAGGATATACGCCGCACCAAGATATTTCAGATACACAACATACTCTCCCATGACTTCGCCAAGGATATGGGTAAGAAGAGCCATGATAACGACGGCTATGGAGAAGCCTGTAAGCAGTCCTCTCCACATCTTCAGGGCTTTCCTTCTGCCATACTTCAGACAACATGCCAACGAATAGAGGTTAGCAGGGCCTGGCGTATAGCCGACAACCAGAATGGCGAATAGCAATGATGGTAGTAATGTTATGGGCATCCTATGATTTTTTCATTATATTGCTGCAAGCCTCAGATTCATCAGTAAGCTTGCGTCCTGTGACAGAACAGCGTTTGATAGTCTCTTCATTCTCCTGCCTGTCACGGCAGAAGAAGCATTCAATACACTTGGACACGATCATTCAGAATTAGCACGTTCAACTCTCTTTCGGTAATTCTCTACGAAACCGCCGAGGGTAGTTCCCTCACCATGACCAGGATAGAAGGTGACATTCTTCGGAACCGTCTGGAAGATCTTGCCGATGGACTTTTCCATGTCATCCATGCTGGCATCCTTATCCCTCGTATTACCGATAGTGTCATAGAATATCGTATCTCCAGTGAATAGGACTTTCTCTTTTGGAAGATAGAAACAGAGTCCTCCAATAGAATGACCAGGAGTCTCGATGACCCTGATCTCCGTTCCTCCGATCATAAGCTTGGTTCCTTCCGTAAGAGAATAGTCTGGATCAGGCATGAACTCAAAGAGGGGTCTTCCCTGTGTCAGAGTGGCTACTGTCCTCAGCATGTGTACCCACCACTCCTTGCGCTCATAGTTACCCTTCTCCTTCGGACTACACTGCGGAACGAGTCCGTACTTCTTCTTGACGAAAGGTAATCCAAAGGCATGGTCATAGTGCATGTGGGTATTGAGACACGCCTTCAGCGTTATGCCATTAGCCTTGACATAGTCCTCGATGGCCTTGCGCTCCACCTTCTTGATGGCTCCGCAATCCACGATGAAACCCTCTCCATTGTCAAAGCTGACAACGTAGCAGTTCTCGTTGAGATAGTTACAAACGAATGTCTCGACTTTCATATTTGCCTGTTTATTTGATCCTGTCAATACAGAAATCCTTACGTCCGCATTTCTTGCATTCATCACCTCGCCAAATTCGGTCGAACTCCTCCATAGCGCCATCTACCAGATGCGGCTCATCGGTGAAGATGCCTGCCTCGAAGTTGCGTTTGAGGGGTGACTTCATACCCATGCCAGCACCGGTGAGGTTCGCAGAGCCGACATAGACCCATTCGCAGTCAATGACGATGATCTTGAAATGTACCCTGTTGCAGAGCACCCTTTCCAGACTCTCAGCAAGGATGGGATACTTGTCAAAGTCCTCACGGAAATTAGGACCAGGCTCCTTGGCATGGATCAGACGTATTTCTACTCCCTTCTTCAGCAGATCAGACAGCGCACCGAGCAACGGCTGGGAACCGTTACCCTTCTTCACATACAGATCCTTGATGTCGGCTGTACCGATCCAAAGGACATGCTGCGCCTTTAGCATCTTGTCGAGCACCATTTCATAGTGCTCCTCATCTGATACGAACTGGGTCATAAAAAACAATATTAGCGCGCAAAGATAATCTTTTCAGTCGATATTTCCAATTTTATATTGGAAGTCATTTGCGATTATATAGATTTTTAACAACGAGACAGCTCTTTTGTAACTTGCCCTCTTGGATAATTCGCACTTTATCGAACCGTATGGACATAAAAAATCCGACCTGCGACTCTCACGAGCAACAGGCCGGACGGCAAAAAAGAAAGTCAAGGTTTATGGTTGTTTCTTGGGTGTCTCTGGCTGCTGCTTGTTGCGCCCGAAGACATCATTGATCATATCCTTTATGTCCTTGTTGACTTGTATGAAATTGGTGTAGAGGATACGCTCCTTAGCCTCCTTGGAAGGGAACTGATAGAACTTTGGCAACTCCCTGTAGTTCTCCTCCTCGGTCTTGATGGCCTTCATATCGAAGTTGGTCTTGCAGAAGAACTTCGTAGTCTGGAACTCCTCTGCCTCCTGGATATTCATGTTACCATTATGGCCTACCTTTGTCTGCACGAAATCACGTGCGGTCTGACCACATATCCAACCCGTAGGCAGGTCACTGATCTTGGAAGCAGGAACGAGATTGTCCATATTCTCATTGAGGTTGATGCTGGTACGGTCACGGTCGATGGTGACACCCTTCTTCAGCTGTACCACCTTACCGAAGATATCGTTGCTAAGCCATTCGAGCGTTTCCTTGCTACGGGCTGAGCCAGAGACCACGTTACCTACGGTAGTGATGATCTTCTGCATACCTACCTTGCCGTAGTCTGCCTCCAGCTGCGGCAGCTCCTGGAAGCC
>DCIF01000020.1:7213-8151 GCA_002315795.1 Bacteroidales bacterium UBA1733 | reverse complement strand
CAAAGCAGACCGACAAAGCATATCAATCAATAATATGAATAGAATAAAGAACCTCATTTTCGATTTCGGAAAGGTATTGGTCGATTACGATTTCTTCCATACCATCCGTCGCTATTTCAAATCAGAGGAAGATCTGGAAGAGTTTGCCACTCTATTTACCAGCATTGAGTTCCTCAATCAGTGTGACCGTGAGGAGATTCCTTTCGAACAGATCATCCAGAATGCGAAGCAGGAGCATCCAAAGTTTGAATATCAGTTAGAGCGATTCTACGAAGAATACACACAGTTTGTCTTAGGCGAAATACCTGGGATGAAAGAGCTGTTAATCAAGTTACATGCTGAGGGATTCAAGCTCTATGGCCTCACAAACTGGTGCAGTAAAGTGCACGAGGTGATGAAGCAATGGGAGATCTTCACGCTGCTGGACGGAGAGGTGATATCGAGCGATGAGAAACTCATCAAGCCCGATGTAGCTATCTATCTGCGTCTGTGTGAGAAGTATGACCTCAATCCATCAGAATGTCTGTTTACCGATGACCGCGAGATCAATATTGAGGGAGCGAAGAAGGCAGGTATGCAGGGTATCGTGTTTCTCAATGCGGCTCAATATGAAGCAGAACTCCGTGAAATCTTAAGTAAGCAGTAAGCTCTTTACGATCATCCAAAATATTATGGAATATATGTCTCAGGAATGCTACGACAGCCTCGTAGCAGAGTTAAACGAATTGGTCAAGGTCGAATTGCCTAAAGCCAAGGATGAACTGTCAGAAGCGCGTGCGAAAGGTGATCTCAGCGAGAACTTTGAGTATCATGCAGCCAAGCGCGCACTCCGAAAGGTGATGGGAAAGATTCGCTTCAAATCAATCGTTCTTCAGAATGCACAAGTGCTCGATGCCAATATCCTGGCATGCGACGTGGTGGGATTGTTACGAAAGGTT
>DCIF01000020.1:1706-7152 GCA_002315795.1 Bacteroidales bacterium UBA1733 | reverse complement strand
CATGAAGCCAATCTGAGAGAAGGCAAGATCTCGATCAAATCACCTATTGCCGAAGCTCTCTTAGGGAAAAAGGTGGGTGATGTAGTAGAAGCACGTGTGCCAGCCGGTATCCTGAGACTCAGGATCGATCATATTTCGATTTAAGCTCTATTTCTATTCTCCGAAGCTGGCATACAGTTCCTGTACACGAGCCACTTTCTCCTCACGGGAAAGTTCTGCTGGAATCCAGTGGATATGAATGCCACGCTTCTCCATGCCGCGGAACCACGTCATCTGACGCTTGGCAAACTGATGGATGGCGATCTCCAGCTGTCGCACCATCTCATCGTAACTGAGTTCTCCAGTGAGATATAAAGTGAGATACTTATACTCCAAACCATAGTAAATAAGGTCCTGAGCAGGGATCTTACGGTCTTCGAGCAGATGGCGTACCTCATCGACCATACCGGCCTCCAATCGCTCTCGGAGGCGACGTGAGATACGTTCACGACGCACTTCGCGATCTACTTCAGTACCCACTACGAGGCTCTTCACGGCCGGATATCCGGTCAATTGCTCGGCATGGTTACGGTAGTAATCACGGATCTCAATCTCACGGATGGCACGTTTGGCCGTATCCGTGTCTGTCTGGTTGTGCAACGTCTTGTAGGTCTTCAGAATTTCTGTAAGTTCGGCAAGGCTCTTGCCTTCCAGACTTTTTCTTAATGTCGGATTCTCCGGCACCTCGTGCATCTCATAACCACGCAGGATGCTCTCTACATACAAACCTGAGCCACCGCAGAACACTGGCATCAGGCCACGACCCCGGATATCATTGTAAGCCTTGTGGAAATCCTGCTGAAATTCATAGATGCTATATTTATAGCCAGGTTCACGGATATCTATCAGATGGCATTTTACCTCCTTAACTACCTTACCTTCAGCATCGCGCACCAGATAATCCTCCAAGTCCTTACCGGTACCCAGAGTCATTTCCTTATACACCTGACGACTGTCGCCAGAGATTACTTCGGTATGATATGCCAACGCCACATCAACGGCCAGACGTGTCTTGCCAGAGGCGGTAGGTCCTACGATTGTGATCACCAGAAAAAAATGTAAAATAAAAAATTAATAGTCCATCTCGAGAACCATGCCATCGTAAGCAAGTTCAACGGTTTCGAGCAATGAGGATGGATATTTGTCTGAGAGCTCAGCGAACAGATGTTCCTTAAATAATGAGTGCAGACCCATCTCATGGCTCATGTGCGTAAAGATCGTTCGCTGCGGACGCAAGGCATCGACTATCTCCATGGCCTGCTGCACACTATAATGTGTGGGATGTCCGGACCAGCGCAAAGCATCGATAATTAATACCTTGATTCCACGGAGTTTCTCAAAGTCGCGCTCCTCAATATGAGTGCAATCAGTGATGTATGCCAGTGAACCGATGAGATAACCGAGCATCGGCAACTTGCCATGATAGCATCGGATAGGTGTCACCTCGGTCTCTCCTACTTTGAAACAGTCTCCCTGACTGGGATGTAACGTCTTCAGTTCGAGCTTCGGAACACCAGGATAGCGATGAATGAAGATATAGTCCCATCGTGAGAGCAGGGCCTCTGACATGATCTGATCAGCATAAGTGAGCAACGGCTGATAATAAGCAAACGGACGCAGATCATCCAGACCATAGCAATGGTCAAAATGATTATGAGTCAGCAGCAAAGCATCGAGCGACTTGATATCAGCGCGAATGGCCTGCATGCGGAAATCCGGGCCACAGTCTACCAGTATATGTTTTCCCTCATCGGTCTCTACCAGTGCACTGCAGCGCAGACGGTTATCCTTCGGATCCGTTGACTTACATACTTCGCACTGACACGTAGGCATCGGCACTCCTACGCTCGTTCCGCTTCCTAAGATGGTTACCTTCATTTTATTAACTCCTAACTCCTAACTCCTAACTCCTCACTCCTAACTCCTCACTCCTCACTCCTCACTCCTAACTCCTCACTAACCCTAGTCTTCTTCGCCACGAATCTCCAGCAGAGACTTGTACTCCTCATTCTCTGGATCTTTCTCCGCATAGATCTCTATTGGCAACTGTGGCAATCCGGCCAAAGCATCATTCAAGCGCTCTCCGAAAGCCGCAGTATTACGAGCGATGAAGATCCACTCGCGTTTACCCTGACCGGTATAGATACCTGTGAGGATAGCGAGCTTGTCTTTCTCCATAGACGTACGGAGTCGCTCTTCCACAGCCTCCATGATCTGAGCTTCCTTGTCAATGGCTGGCATACCCTTCTCATCGGGTTCATAGTGCCAGGTCACTTCAATACGCTCTTTCATCTTTCCTGACTTGACAAATTCGTCGATATCCGAACGTCCTGAGATGAAAGTGTAGCTACCATCTTCGTTGTCACTGATAGCCGTGAACCATTTATCTGATAATTGCATATTCTTTAATGATTATTTCTTCATATTCAATAGCGTTTCGCTATTTTTGCTCCCGGATAATAATGAGCCAGGATCTCCTCGGCCTTAAAGCCTTTCAGAGCCATAGCGGCCGCACCTATCTGGCAAAGACCCACACCATGTCCCCATCCCTTGCCACGCAAAGTGAAGCGTGTCTGACCTTCGGCATCGGTCATAGTCTCTACGTCAAACCAGGAGCTTAAGAGATGAGTCTCCGACAGTGCTTTACGTATCATCAGCTCCTTGCCGATTACCACTGTTTTTTCTGAGCCAACGACACGCAGGGTCTTCAGTCTTCCCGAAGCTCCACGTTCGCAGGGTTCCAGCGCTACGATCTTACCTAAGTGCAACTGCAGTTTTTTCTCCATGAGCGAAGAGAGTTCGTCTTGCGTGCAGCTCACCTCCCAGTCGTGGAAATCTACCGTCTGCTGGTCATAGTTATTAAGTACCTGACTCAGGACGCCATCCAATCCACCAGGCAAAGTAGCAATGAAAGCAGGATCACAATAAGGATCCTCCACCGACTGCAGATAGCTGAAATCCTTGTCCTGCCAGCAAGTAGAGAACACCTCCGTCCGACCGCCACAACATTTGCTGAAACGTGCATCGCAGATCTCATCATGATCGTCAGTCAGCACCAGGCCTCGTGTCTCAGCTACCGCCTGTTGCACGAGAGGCGAAACCATGCGTGTGATGCCCTGATAGCGCTGACAATGATCATCGGCACAAACGTCGTAAAGTTGATGGTCAGAATGATCCCAGAACTTTATAAATGCGGAATCATACACAGCAGAGCTACAATTCCTCACTCCTAATTCCTCACTCCTCATTGCGCCAGCCTTCAGCTGCCGCAGTACCCAGCTGCGACTGATCACGGCATGCGCCTTGAGCAACTCCAGACTATTCGTTGCCGACATCTCGCTTGAAATCACACTCTCAAGATACTGCTCCACCGGAATGAGGTTGATCGCATGCAGCTTTCCCTGGCGCGCAATGATATGCAGCGAACCACGGAATACCTGGTCTTCCTGCTGCTGCCAGTGAAACTCCTTACCGATGGTGACCTGTTCCAGTGTGAATGGCTCTGTCTGACTCCAGTATTCGCTCATCTCACTGATTTCAGCGCGGTTGCTGCTGTAATCCATCACATCACGCATCTGGTCATCGGCCACATAATTCATGCTGTGCACACGTTCTTCTGCCGAAAAACGGATCTGCTGACCCTCCATGATACCCACATGAAGCATCGGTTCATTACGCCAGCACTGTCCTAACAAATCGCTGAGCAGAGACGGGGTCATCTTCTCAAAATCTTCTTCACGGCTCAAGGGAACCAGGCCGCAGAACTCCAGCGCTGCCGGACTTATAAGCACCTGTTCACTGGCCGGTACGGCAGAACCTTCCGTACCTGCATAGTACTGCCATGGACGGTGCTTCTCACGGTCAATGACCAGCCAATAAGCCTCGGCACCTTCCGTCCAGGTCAGGATGTTCTGGTGATCTGTATCATCGACATTAGGGAACTGACGGCTCACTCCCATCTGTCGCTTCTGATCCTCATTCCACCGCAGCAGAGGTACAGCCGACTTCGGAACGGCCTGAAAATGCATGTGATCAGGGGCACTGGCGCCACTGCATGCACCATTGAAGAAGATCAGATAATCAGGAAAGAGATCGGCAAAGAAAGCCATATCCCACACACGGCCTTTCAGTTCCTGACGGGTATGTTCCTTGGCAATGATCGTAAAATGATGATCGACGATCGGATACGGATTGACTGCCACCAGATACTTATGATGCAGCGGCAGTGTCTCTACCTCCTCATACAGCTGCTCTGCCGGTAAAGCATGCTGACACAGGAAGCAAGGACGCTCCTCTCCCAACTGTCCGTCGGCCGAGATCTTGGCCTTCGCACTCTTGGCGCGTGCCGGATTATAAGTCAGCACATAGTCGCGACCCTCTGCCGTGACCACACGCTGACGTGCTTCCGCCAACGCTTCATAGCGCTCACGGCATGCTGGCCATATTGGTAATTGCTTATCGAAAAGAGATTCGAGCATAAAAGTCTTCATTTTAATTTACACCGGGCAGCCAGTTCGATGCTGCGTATCCTGTCCTTATACAGATTGTTACGGTTCACCTTCTCACGACTCAACGCTGCATCGCTATTGCCACTCCAGCGACGACAGTCGTAAAGTGACTCATAGATACGTCCGATGCGATATTCGCGACAGATGCGCAACATGGCAGCATAGTCTTCACCATAGCTGGTATTAGGCAAAGGATGACGAAGCAACAAGTCACGTCGGAAACCACGTGGTGCCCCTAAACCATTGATGCGAAGCGCATTGTTCATGCCATTCTCTACCGTCCACTCTCGATGATCGATGACACCTGGTGGCAACTCCTGCAAGTTGAAATCCGTGAGCCGGTAACTTCCCACCACAGCCATACAGTCCTGTTCGGCAAAAGCAGAAACCATCAGCTGCAGTGTATCTGGCCGACTGTAGATATCGTCACTGTCAAGCTGCACCACAAACGGTCCGCACGCTTCAGATGACACCGCCTTGTTCCAGCATCCACCGATACGCAAGGAGTCTTCTTCTGGAATGATATGCACCACACGAGGGTCCTGAGCCGCCAGTTCGGCAATGGCTTCGGTAGTACCATCGGTCGAATGGTTATCTACTACGATGACATTGAAAGGGAACGCTGTCTGCTGTGAGAGCGCAGAACGGATGGCATCCTGAATGGTTTTCACACGATTGAATACCGGTATCACCACACTGGCAGACACCTCGCCAGCCAAAGGTTCAGCCGCCTTCATCGTCTGATAATCAAGCTGTGCTCCTAACGCCTTCAGATGTTCTGTAAATACTTTCTCATACTCCAACTGCACCGCTCGGTTTCGCGGATTGACATAATCAAACTGGCTCCCCGCCTGCAGTGTCTCCGGTTCGAAAGTATAGAGGAATTCGTTCAGATGGAA
>DCIF01000020.1:0-1623 GCA_002315795.1 Bacteroidales bacterium UBA1733 | reverse complement strand
GCCGAAGCACGAAGCATCACCACAGGACCGAAGTCGAAGTCATCGCGCACCGAACCGGTCTGATAATCAATCGTCTCACAGAGTTCACCGTTCTGGCGATAGTCTGTGTAGAGCAACGTACTACCCGTATCGAGCATCACGTTCTGCATGCGCAAAAGCTCCTGTTGCGTGATGTTCACCTTGCCAGGAGCTAACTGAAGAACAAGAAAGCGCGCAGATGCCGACTGTGAGTTACGAACCAGTTCATTGACACGATTCGCATTGCACACGGCCGGCAACGTTCTAAATTTCGATGATGCGACGCGCACCACGGTATCGTTTTGCATAATAATCCTGAGTTGATATGTCTATCTGAATGCCTGTACTGGCGGCATGAATAAACCTGAATTCACCGGTCTCTTCATTGACATCCACCACCAGGCCTACATGTCCTACGTCCTTGCTATGCGAGTTGGCACCTGTCCAGAAAACCAGATCGGCCGGTTGCAGGTTCTTCGTATCGTAGATCTCACGTCCCATCAGGAACTGATCTCTGGACGAACGTCCCAGCGTGATGCCAAAGAACTGGTAGATATAAGTCGTGAAACCTGAACAGTCAAAGCTGTCAGGACCCATACGGCCCGCCTTATACTTGCAGCCGATATAGTCCTTGGCCGTAGTAATGATGTCATTGCATACAGGAGGCACCAGCGTCTCAACATAATTCTTCGGATTGATCTTACGCTGCAACTCTTCAGGGACCTGTTCGCCAAGTGCTGTCAGTGAGTCGGCAATAGAACGCAGTCGCACCAGTTCGGCATCATTATGCCAGTTATAAGACTGCCATCCGCTCTGGTCTTCCACCTGTCGGCTATAGGTATAATCATACGGAGCCGACTGCGAAGAGGTCTGCTTCGTAGTGTACGAACGGTACAGTGAACATCCGGTCAGGATGCACACCGCCAACGTCACGAATAGGATGCAGATAGTTCTAGTCATAGGTGCAAAGGTAAGAAAAATATTTTAAATAGGTGAATTTTCTGCTTAATTTTATCAGTTTTTGAGTTATCAACACTCTTTTTTAGTTATTTTTACCATGTTTTCTTTCAAAAGTTTGGATTTTTCGGACAAAAAATCTAAATTTGCAGCAACAACAAAATCCATAAAAACGATGAAAAAGATTCTCTTGTCAATCATTTTGAGTGTTCTGGCAGTTTCTGCTTTTGCACAGTTAAAATCCATTGAAATCATGGGTGAGTATCGTGCTGGTATTATTGGTCCGAAAGGTGATCCTGGCATCGGCCTTGGTGCCACGATTGAACTGGCTGAGAACTTCGATATTGCTCCACGTTTCAACCTCTATCTGCCAAGTTCCGGTTCAAGATTCACCATCGAAGCCGACTTACATTATAATTTCACAGAGCTCAACGACAACTTTTACCTCTATCCTCTCGTAGGTGGCGGTGTTTTCCATAGCAACTGGAAAGATGATGCTGGTGAGAGACACAACCACAACAAGGTTTTGATCAATGGTGGTGCTGGCATTGGTTTCCCGCTCAATGAGAACTTCACGGCATTCGGTGAAATCAAATATCAGTTGATTGCCGGCGAAAACAGCGACAGCGGAACCTATCTCACCGTCGG
>DCIF01000023.1:4185-5093 GCA_002315795.1 Bacteroidales bacterium UBA1733 | reverse complement strand
CAAAGTTATGAGCGCTGACGGCAACGAAACACTCTTCGAAAAGACCTTCTGGAATAAGCCTGATGACAACGGCTCGGACAATTTCCAAGTGATCTGGAAAGCGGAACCCACTCTGGCAAGTAATGACGAGATTTCGGTATTCTATGAGACCACAGCACGGGAAGCTCGCATCTGGGCATGGGGCAATAACGGATCAAAAATAGAGGGTTTCGATGACTGGGAAACTCGACCCTATATGACCCGCATCGGTTGCAATGACAATGGTGGTGCCTTTGTATATAAATATACCTTCCGCGGAAGCAAGAAACCAACGGGTGTAAAATTTGATAATAGCGACCTTGGCTTCGAAAATCATGGTTACTACTATGCCGGTGGCACAAAAAGCGACCACAAGATCGAAGCTATCTACGATGTAAACAAAACATATAAGGATAAAACCACCTGGACACCGTTCAAGAACAATGATGACGGATCGTTCGCCGCTCAGTTCCGTTCGAAGCCAGAGCTTAGCACAACGTTCCTGGAGGACAAAGACTTCCCTACCGGCTCGAAGGTGCTCTTCTACCTGCAGATTATTGGTGAAGGTATCGACGGCACGCCAAAAGATACAAAGCAATTTTCCGACAAAAAGCAGATGACCCTGCTGGA
Organism: Bacteroidales bacterium UBA1733; assembly: GCA_002315795.1. The sequence goes on along the minus strand of DCIF01000023.1, from coordinate 4,445 downwards.
GTGTCCACGCCCATCGAACATCCCCGAGGGTTACAAGACCTACATTCTCGGCGTGGAGGACGTGACTATCACTTCCAATAATTGCGACAAAGACTACAACGACATCGTCTTCCTCATCGCAGGCAAAGTGCCCGACCCCGTGTATTACACCCTAGACCCTTACGTCAAGGTGACCCAGAAGCGCTATATGTGCGAGGACCTCACCCAGACGGGCGACTTCGACTTCAACGATATCGTGATTGATGTGCGCCAGACCTACA
>DCIF01000023.1:2011-4106 GCA_002315795.1 Bacteroidales bacterium UBA1733 | reverse complement strand
GCAGGAGGCTAAGGTGTCATGGCTCTGCGGCACCGTGCCCCTCACCGCCAAGGTGGGCAACTACCAGTTCCCATTGATCACCAACCCTTCAGACCAAGCGCAGTCAAAGGCTCAGCTGAACAGCAGCAGCAGCAGCTACGACGCAGGCGACTGGTTCAGCGGCTCTGGCACTACCGTAGGCTATTGCCCAATGAACGATTGGGTAACCATCACCGGCTGGGATCCCGATGCCAACAACATCTCAATCTACGTCTGCTGGGATGGTTCGAGGGCTACTACACTGGATAGTGCCACATCCATCGAGGGCGGCTCGAAAGTCTGGACTTCGACCTTCCCCGAACGCGGCAAGGTGCCCTACATCATCGCCACCGACGTCACCGACCCCGTGACCGAGGAGTGTCAGGACATCTCTGAAACCAAATGGTGGAAGAGCCACTTCCTCTGGTCATCGCCAACCGATAAGCAATAGGAGAAGCCATGATGAAATTCAATCGATTTATTATTCTTGTTGTTTTCCTCACCTCTGTAGCCTGTGCACGGGCTGCAGAGGTTGACTGCATCAATGACAATGAGGTGCTCCTGCAGCAGTTGGACAGGGCTATAGAGCGTAAGGCCGAATACCAGCACCGCAGGCTCGTCAGGGCCGACAGTCTGCGCGCTTTGGCCCGACAGAAGAGGGGAACCGAACGCGTCAGCGTGCTCAAAGAGGCCTACGGCACCTATTCCCGCTTCCTTTCAGATTCCGTATTCAGCATCCTCAACGAGATAAAGGCGACATCTGACTATGCCACCGACTCTTCGCTCCAGCTGTGGACAGACCTCTGCGAGGCACGCAACTACGGAGTAATGGGGCTCTATAACCTTTCGTCGGACATCATCCGCCGATACGATCCGGCCGACCTTGACCCAGCCCAGCAGTTGCACTATTACAACACTGTCCATGCCGTAACCGGATGGATGGTCGATTTCACTCGCAAATCTGCACCCCATCTTACGGATAGTCTGTTCAGGCAATCCTCGTCGTACCTTGAGAAAGTCTATGAGCTGGAGCCCGACGAAATCAGTAACACGCTGGTATATACCACCATGCTGCTGGAACAAGGCCGCTATCAACAATGCATCGACACACTGCTGATCACCGAGAGCAGGTGCGATCAGGGGTCGGCAATCTATCTCAATGCCATCATGGCACAGGCCTACGACAAGATGGGGCAAACGGACGCAGCCATCCATTATCTGGCCACCACCTCCATTCACGACATCGAAGAGGGTGTGACCGAATACATGGCACTGCAGGTCCTGGCTGAACGCTGTCTGGAACAGGGTCAGACGAAGCGAGCCTATCAGTACCTGATCTGTTCGCTCGAAGATGCCAGCATCTGCCATTCCAACCTTCGCATGCTGGAGTCAACCGACATCTTCCCGATCATCGACAGCGCCTATCAGACAGAAGAGAAACGCCTCAGGCAGGCCCGAATCGCTATGTTCGTCATCGGCTCGATGTGCATTCTGCTGATCATCGGCTTTGTATTCTACATCCTGCGCAGCCACATGAAGAAGGCACAGCTCGAGGCCCTGCGGAAGAAAAGACACCTTGAGGAAATCTCCTTCATAGCCGACCACGACGAACTTACGGGCCTGCTGAACCGGCATGGCGGCAAACGTCCGATAACAAAAATGCTGAAACACCACGTACCGGGATATCTCAGCATTCTGGATGTAGATAATTTCAAGATGATCAATGACACCTACGGCCACGACGTGGGAGATAAGATGCTTCAGGCGGTGGCTCGCTGTTTCAAACTCCTGCCTCAACAAACGACGATACGAATGGGTGGAGACGAATTCTGCACCTATTTCCCACACACCTCGAGCCTTGAGGAATATAAGCAACACATAGAGGCTTTCTTTGAGGCTATTCGCGCCATTAATCTGCCCGAGTGGCCCGAACTGAAAATCTCGGTCAGTCTGGGGGCCACCTATTATGATGGGAGAACGGACTCCAGCTTCGAACAACTATACCGCGAGGCAGACAAACGACTATATCTGAGCAAAAAAATTAAAGGTTGTCAATTAACAGTATAACTCAAAAAAA
>DCIF01000023.1:0-1859 GCA_002315795.1 Bacteroidales bacterium UBA1733 | reverse complement strand
CAATCAATATCAACTCTTTATGTATTCTGTCGTCAATCTTTGTACCCCTATGTAAACTGAGTCCACGAAATGACGTAAATAAGCAATAAATAACAAATATCACCACCCTCGTCATTCCGGAGGTGGTGATCTTTTTATCTGAAACTGAAATTGAGATCAGATACTTGATAACTGATATTTAATCTCTATTAGAGATTTCCAGCCTCAGCCTGCTTAACCATTGCATCGGTAGCAAGTACATAAACCTCTACACGGCGGTTCTCCTTGCGGCCAGCTGCAGTGCTGTTGTCTGCAATTGGCTCGTTGTATGAAAGACCTGCCTCAGTGATACGGCTAGAAACAACGTTGTTAGCACGGAGCACGTTACCTACTGACTGAGCACGCTGCAAAGAGAGTTTCTCGTTTACAGCAGCCGAACCAGTGTTATCTGTATGACCCTTGATCTGGATGTCAGTATTGATCATATCGTTGGTGGTCATCTGAGCAGCGAACTGCTGGATAGCCTGACGAGCAGAAGCGCTGAGCTCAGCCTTACCAGTCTTGAAGGTCATATCAGCATTGAAAGTAACCTTGATAGCAGTGAGACCCTGGCTGTCGGTAACGGTCTCAACCGTTGCAGCATTAGCAAGCTCCTCCTCAAGGGCAGCCTTCTTCTTGTCCATGCTACGACCGATGAGCGCACCAGTACCAGCACCAACGCCACCACCTACTGCAGCTCCGATAGCAGCACCCTTACCGCCACCGATAAGTGCACCGATACCTGCACCAAGAGCAGCGCCACCACCAGCACCGATAAGTGTACCATTACCAGTGTAAGAACCGCAAGAAGTTACCAGAAGGGTCAAGCCTGTAAGGGCTACCATAAAAAATTTCTTCATTTTCTTAAGTGTTATATAAATTAAAATAGGTAAAAATAGTTTCATTCGTGATGCAAAGATACAAAAAAAATGTGTATGCCGAACAAAATTTAGAGCGCTGGCAGCATTTTTAACCTCTTTTTCTCCAACTGAGACTCGAAAAAGCATTTTTGGTTTAGTTTTACGCACAAATGTCGAAAAAAATTACCATCTTTGCACCAAGTCTTCAAATAATGAAGGCGAAATGTTTTTTACAATCCATAGAATGAGAATAGACATTATCACCGTTCTACCTGAGTTGCTCGACGGTCCGCTTAACCAGAGCATCATCAAACGCGCACAGCAGAAAGGGTTGGCCGAGATACACATACACAACCTGCGCGACTGGAGCAAAGATGAGCGTCATCATCGAGTAGATGACTACGCTTTTGGAGGCACAGCCGGCATGGTCATGCAGTGCGAGCCTATAGACCGCTGCATCTCTGATCTTACGGCCGAGCGACATTATGATGAAGTCATCTTCGTAACTCCCGATGGCGAGACTTTCAACCAGCACATGGCCAATACCCTCTCCATGAAAGAGAACATCATCATCCTTTGCGGTCATTATAAAGGTATCGACTACCGCATACGTGAGCATCTCATCACCAAAGAAATCACCATTGGCGACTATGTACTCACTGGCGGAGAACTGCCTGCTGCCATCATTGCCGATGCTATCATACGTGTCATCCCTGGCGCCATTGGCGATGAACAGTCGGCCCTCTCAGACTCCTTCCAGGACGATCTGCTAGCCCCTCCTGTATATACCCGTCCGTCGGCCTACACCTCAGTTTCTGGCGAGACCTGGGAAGTTCCCGAGGTCCTGCTCAGCGGTCATGAGCGTAAGATTCGCGAGTGGGAACATGAGCAGGCTGTAGAGCGCACCAAGCGTCTGAGACCTGACCTGCTGGAAGAATAATTGCACATCCTTTTAAACCCTTTGCAGGCATCAAGGTCCAA
>DCIF01000019.1 GCA_002315795.1 Bacteroidales bacterium UBA1733 | reverse complement strand
GGTTGGCCAGCTTATTGTCAAGCTGAACGACTGCACGTTTCTCACGCATCAGCTTAAGGAACTCCGTGGCGGTAAGCGCTGGAAGACCTTTGTACTCGCGCTGAGCGTTGACTGCTGTGCGCATGAAGTTAACCATAGAAACACCCGGGATCTCAACAGGGTACTGGAACGAAAGGAAGATACCTTCCCAAGCGCGCTCTTCTGGCTTCATAGCCAACAGATCCTTCCCTTTATAGAGGATCTGACCCTCGGTGACCGTGTATTGTGGATTACCGGTCAAGATGGCCGAAAGAGTGGATTTTCCAGCACCGTTAGGTCCCATTACAGCATGCACCTCGCCCTCATTGATGGTCAGGTCAATGCCTCGTAATATCTCTTTACCTGCCACAGTTGCGTGCAGGTTCTTTATCTCTAATAAAGCCATTTTAGCCTACTGAATTTTCAATTGAAAGACTTAATAGTTTCTGTGCCTCTACAGCGAACTCCATTGGCAGTTTCTGCACTACCTCCTTGGCATAACCTCCCACGATGAGAGAGACAGCATCTTCTTCCTTGATGCCACGTTGTTGGCAATAGAAGAGTTGCTCTTCATTGATCTTTGAAGTAGTAGCCTCATGCTCAACAATAGCGGTAGGATTCTGGATGTCAATAACCGGGAAGGTGTGTGCACCACAGGTATCGCTCAACAGAAGAGAATCACATTGTGTGAAGTTGCGTACACCATCAGCTCCTGGCATCACTTTGACCAGACCACGGTAAGAGTTTTGTGAATGACCCGCAGAAATACCCTTGGAAATGATGCGTGAACGTGAATTACGGCCGATATGAATCATCTTCGTACCCGTATCGGCCTCCTGATAATTGTTGGTCACGGCAACACTATAAAACTCACCAGAAGAGCTTTCTCCCTTCAGCACACAAGAAGGATATTTCCAAGTGATGGCAGAGCCAGTCTCTACCTGTGTCCAGGAGATCTTAGAGAAATCACCGGCACAAAGAGCGCGCTTGGTTACAAGGTTATAGACACCTCCCTTGCCATTCTTATCGCCAGGGTACCAGTTCTGAACTGTAGAATATTTTACCTCTGCACGATCATGCACATAGATCTCAACCACAGCTGCGTGCAGCTGATTCTCATCGCGCATAGGAGCCGTACAACCTTCAAGATAAGAGACATAGCTCTCATCATCGGCAATGATCAATGTGCGCTCAAACTGGCCCGTACCACTTGAGTTGATACGGAAGTATGAAGCCAGTTCCATCGGACAGCGTACTCCTTTAGGAATATAGACAAACGAACCATCGCTGAAGACAGCCGAATTGAGGGCCGAATAGTAATTGTCACGAACTGGCACTACCTTTCCAAGATATTTACGCACCAGATCAGGATACTCACGAACAGCTTCGCCAAACGAACAGAAGATAATACCGAGCTCGGCTAATTTATCGCGATAAGTAGTCTTCTGTGACTCTGAATCGACAATAGCATCGACCGCCATATTTGAGGCACCATCAAGAGGAGTCCCCATACTGTCAGTTTTTCCCAACAGCATATCGCGCTCGTGGAGTGGAATTCCCAGCTTATCGAAAGTCTTGAGAATCTCAGGATCTACGTCCTTGTTCTCAGTTTTCTTTTTAGGTGCAGCATAGAACGAGATCTTGTCATAATCGACCGGATCGACCTTGACATGACCCCACTCTGGAACAGGCTGTTGCTGCCAGTAGTTGAAAGCATCCAGACGGAACTGAAGCATCCAGTCCGGTTCGCCTTTTTTGGCAGAGATCAGACGGACAACCTCCTCATTGAGTCCCGTTGGAATGATTTCTGTATCAATATCTGTCGTGAAGCCGTATTTATACTCGCCACTGGTGACTTCCTGTAATACGTCTTCAGAAGTATTCTCTTTACTCATTGATTCTTTTTATTTTCTCAGCATCTCTAACGCTGGCGTAAGGATATGCTCAGAGGCCCATGGCATCACCAGATCTACGATCTCGTGAATGATTGGGACCAACGTAGAACTCTTCAGATAAGTCTGGATCTTCAGTCCGTCAACATACGAGCACGCTACCTCAATGACCGAAATAGCAAGTGCAGAAATGAGGATGTACTTGATAGCACCAAACAAACCTCCAGCCAAACGGTTGAGCCAACCGAGCTCTATGGCTTTCATCACTCGATTCAGAAGATAAGCGACACGAGCCATGAGGAACATCGAGAGTACAAAGACAACCACCCAAACAATGATGGCTGCCAGAGTAGCATTGTCTATCCAATCACCAATATGTGGTGTGGCGTATGGAGAGACATAATTGGCGGCGATGGCTGCCAGCAGGATTCCCATTGTACCAACGATCTCTTTGAAGAAACCTTTGAACAGACCCACGCAGGCACCCACGCCGATGAATATTAGGATAATAATATCCAAATTGTTAAGATTGACCATTTGGACCATTATTAGTCAATAGATCAGAGTTTTGCCTTCACCTGAACCTCAGTGAATGCCTCAATGATATCGCCCTCCTTGATGTCGTCATAGCCGACGATAGAGAGACCACACTCGAAGTTGGTGCCAACCTCCTTGACATCGTCCTTGAAACGCTTGAGTGAAGCAAGGTCTCCGGTGAAGACTACGATACCATCACGGATGACACGAGCCTTGTCTGTACGATGGATCTTGCCATCCTTGACAATACAGCCGGCAACAGCACCGACCTTAGAGATCTTGAAGACAGTGCGAACCTCGGCATTACCACACAACTCTTCCTTGACGATAGGCTTGAGCATACCCTCCATCGCCTCCTTAACCTCCTCAATAGCATCGTAGATAATTGAGTAAGAGCGGATATCTACACCATCCTGATCGGCCAGTTTACGTGCACCAGCGGAAGGACGTACCTGGAACCCGATGATGATTGCCTTTGAAGCAGCTGCCAAAACGACATCTGACTCAGAGATCTGACCGACAGCTTTATGGATGACATTGATCTGGATGTTTTCAGTAGAGAGCTTGATGAGTGAATCGGTAAGAGCCTCGACAGAACCATCCACATCGCCCTTGACAATGAGGTTGAGCTCCTGGAAGTCACCGAGCTTCAAGCGACGACCGATCTCATCGAGTGTAAGAGTCTTCTGTGTACGCAATGCCTGCTCACGCTGCAGGCGGTCACGCTTCTGTGCAATCTCACGGGCCTCCTGCTCGCTATCGAGTACGCGAATCTGATCACCTGCTGATGGAGCGCCATCCAAACCAAGTACCTGAACAGGACAAGCTGGACCTGCCTCATCGACCTTCTGACCACGCTCGTTGAAGAGCGCACGTACACGGCCATAATACTTACCAGCCAGCACAACATCACCTACATGGAGCGTACCATTCTGCACAAGGATGCTGGCAACATAGCCACGGCCCTTATCAAGGGTTGCCTCGATGACCGAGCCACTGGCAGCCTTATCTGGATTGGCCTTGAGATCCAGCATCTCAGCCTCAAGAAGACACTTCTCAAGAAGCTCCTCAACGTTGAGACCATCACGAGCCGAAATATCCTGACTCTGGTACTTGCCACCCCACTCCTCAACGAGGTAGTTCATGGCAGCAAGCTGCTCCTTTACACGATTTGGATTCGCCGTTGGCTTATCAATCTTATTGATTGCAAAGACGATAGGTACACCAGCTGCAGCAGCATGGTTGATAGCCTCCTTGGTCTGTGGCATGATACCGTCGTCAGCAGCAACGATGATGATAGCAATATCGGTCATCTTGGCACCACGGGCGCGCATAGCGGTAAATGCTTCGTGGCCAGGAGTATCGAGGAAGGTTACATGACGGCCGTCCTGCAACTGGACATTGTATGCACCGATGTGCTGTGTAATACCACCAGCCTCACCTGCAATCACATTGGTGTTGCGGATATAGTCGAGCAACTTGGTCTTACCATGGTCAACGTGACCCATGACTGTAATGATAGGTGGACGTGACTGGAGCTGCTCCTCAGTATCAGCTTCCTCTTCGAGTTCGGCCTCAACCTCCTCACTGACATATTCGGTCTCAAATCCGAACTCTGAAGCTACGAGGTCGATAGTCTCAGCCTCAAGACGCTGGTTGATAGATACCATCATGCCAAGCGACATACAGGTAGAGATGACCTGAATTACGCTTACACCCATCATGGTAGCCAAATCGTTAGCAGTAACGAACTCGGTGAGCTTCAGGATTTTGCTCTGTGCTGCTTCTGCCTCCTCGGCCTCGGCTGCTGCCTGAGCTGCGGCATTACGCTTATCCTTACGATACTTGACAGCCTTCTTATCTGGCTTGTTGGTCAGACGTGCCAAAGTATCCTTAACCTGCTGCTGTACGTCAACCTCGTTGACCTCCTGCTTATACTGGTTGTGACCTTTCTTCTTGTCTTTACCAGCTTTCTTGCCACGACCGTCTTCGTTGTTGTTGCGACGGCTTTCGTTCTTGTTGTCACGATTATTCTTACCACGGTTGATCTCCTCATTGATATCAACCTTCTGTGCACCATGATGGTGACGGCTGCCACGAGCCTCCTCGCCATTACGAGCGCCCTTCTGCTCACGCTCTTTCTTGCGCTCCTCCTTAGACTTCTTCTTTGGACGAGTTGACTGATTGAGCGCATCCAGATCGATGGTACCTACCACATTCAACTGAGGCTGAGCCTCAACCTTTACGCGATATACCTCACCATTACGTGCCTCTTCTGGCAATGGTTCGTCATTGATACGATCCTTGCTACGCTCACCCCAGACAGTCTGAGACTGAGGTTTCTTTGGCTCAGCATCCTGTACTGGAGCTGGTTTCGGCTCTGGCTTTGGAGCTTGTGGCTTTGGCTGCTGCTTCTGCTGTGGAGCCTGAGCTGCAGGTTTCTGCTGCTGTGGCTTTGACTGTTGCTGTGGAGCAGCTGGCTTCTTCTTGAAAGCATCCAGATCGATATGTCCAAGCACCTTAGGACCCTGCTGCTGTGCAGGAAGATCATCTCCAGCTGTTTTAGCTTTGACCGACTGTGGCACACCATTGTTGACAGCCTGAATCTGCTGAGCCTCCTTACGGATCTTGTCGCGTGTCTGGATTCGCTCCTGACGCTCACGCTCACTGGCCATCTTAACGTTCTTATCTTTGTTGAACTCACGACTCATGAGTTCATATAGGTCGTCAGGGACATTGCTCATCGGACCCCAACTCTCAGCAGATCCAGACTTCTTCTGCAGAAACTCTACAAGGGTCTGGATACCTACGTTGAAATCTTTTGCTATTTTGCTTAATCTCATTTGCTTTTAATTTTTCTGGTTTGAAATTACTGATCCTGCTCCTCTGATTCAGCTTCTTCCTGCTCATCGAACTCCTTAGAGAGGACCTCACGAACCTCAGCAACAGTCTCTTCCTCAAGGTCAGCCTTATCAGCAATAAGCTGTGGATCTGCATCAAGGACAGCCTTGGCTGTAGCAAGACCAATACCCTTCAATGCCTGGATGACCCATGGCTCGATAGCATCGCTGAAGTCATCAAGGAAGATATCATCACCATCACCCTCACGATATACATCGATCTGATAACCGGTCAAAAGACAAGCCAACTTGATATTAGCACCATTACGGCCGATAGCAAGAGAAACCTCCTCAGGACGCATGAACACCTCAGCGGTCTTCTCTTCCTCGTTGACATGGATCTGTGAGATAGATGCTGGTGAAAGTGCACGCTGGATGAAGAGCGAAGCATTGGTAGTATAAGGAATCACATCCAGGTTCTCCCCACGGAGTTCACGAACGATACCGTGAATACGGGCACCCTTTACACCCACACAAGCACCTACTGGATCAATGCGGTCATCAAGGGTCTCAACAGCCACCTTAGCACGCTCACCTGGAAGACGTACAATCTTCACAATACGGATAGTACCTTCTGCAATCTCAGGAATCTCAGCCTCAAGCAAACGCTGAAGGAAGATTGGAGCTGTACGTGAAAGAACGATCTTTGGATTGTTGTTAGCATTATCTACACGGAGCACAACTGCACGCACCTGATCACCCTTGCGGAAGTTATCAGAAGAAATCTGCTCATTACGAGGCAACGAAAGTTCATTGCCTTCCTCATCGACCATCAGCATCTCACGCTTCCAAGCCTGATAAACCTCAGCGCTGGTGATGCGGCCAATCAGATCCTTATACTTGTTGTAGAGAACGTCCTTCTGGAGCTCCAGGATCTTTGAGGCCAATGTCTGACGGAGGTTCAGGATAGCACGACGACCGAACTTCTCGAAGTGTACTTCCTCCGTGAAATCCTCACCTACCTCGATATCCTCTACGGTCTTACGAGCCTCGCTCAGACTTACCTCGGTATTCTCGTTCTGGAGATCCTCGTCAGCCACAACAGTGCGGTTCTTCCAGATCTCAAAGTCACCCTTGTCTGGATTGATGATGATGTCAAAGTTCTCGTCAGTGTCAAACATCTTAGCGAGTACCGAACGGAAAGAATCCTCCAATACGCTAATCATTGTTGAACGGTCAATGTTCTTGAGTTCCTTAAACTCCTGGAAGGTCTCAACCATGCTGATTACTTCCTCTTTCTGTCTTGCCATAATATATATTTTACAATTTATTTTTCAATTTCGGGTGTGATCAATCTTCTTTAGATTTAGGTCATTACTGATGCCACTTTATGGTCATCACTTATGACTCACTTTAGTCATTACTGATGCCTGAATTCTGGCATCTGAAGGATGTGCAGTTTTAGAAGTTATATCTTACCTGATTTACATCCTTATGCAGCAGGTGCTCATGATGCTCCACGTCCTCCTTTTTCTTCTTTTCTTTACCGGTAGCAGGGTCAACGACCTTCTCGCGCGTAGTCCATGTCAGGTCGAAGCCTTCCTCGTCTGCCTCACCGAGGATGCCCTTGAGCTTTCTTCCATCGCGCATCAGCACTTCCATCTCTTCGCCTTCGAACTTTGCATATTGTCTCAGCGTCTTCAAAGGAGAGGTTAGGCCAGCAGAACCGACTTCCAACTCAAAGTCCTCTGCCTCACGGTCCATGTGATCATCGATATAGCGGCTCAATTCAGCACACTCATCAATGTCGATGGTCTCATCATTGTCAAGAGTGATTACAATCTGGTTGTCGCGACTCACTGTCACGTCAATCAGGAAACTCTCAGAATCAGTAGCCAGCAGGAACTGATCTACCAGATCGATAATGGTTTGTTTCAGAATCATAATTCAAAAATGATATAAAAAAGAAGGGAGAAGTGTTTGTTTCACTTCCCTCTTCCTGTTTCATGGTGCAAATATACATATTATATATATAGGAACCAAATATTTTTTCGAAAAAATTCGTTTCTGAGGCGATTTTTCCGTTTTTGCTATACCCGAGATAGCAAACAATTGTCAAAAATTACTTAACGAATACCTTCTTGCCATTCTTGATAACAAGACCCTTTTCAGTTGTCTTCTGACCGAAAACGTTATATGCTGGAGCATTAATCTCTTCAGCAGCAATTGACTTGATACCAGTAGTTTTTGCAAGTTCAATTTTTGTTACTACTGCATTCATACCTTGAATTTCAATTTCGTTAGCGGCCTGAATCTGAGCAAGACCAGCAGCTGAAATTACAAATTCTGCAACTTTGGTTTCTCCATCTGCAAAACTAACAGTTTCAGCTTCTTCTAATTTCTTCCAATCAACATTAACAAATACTTGAGGACCGTACTCCCAACCAGTATTGATAGAATTATCACCCTTAGCAGTTACAACAATCTTGTCTCCCTCAGCAATATTTCCCAGTTTTGATACAGAGACTTGTACACTAGGCCAAGTTGAATCCATGATCTTCTCTCCTTCAAATAAGACTGTTGTGTCAGACGAATCAGCATCGCTGTCAACAGTAACCTTTGTAACCTTACACTGGTTGTAAATATTAATAGTAATACCAACACCATGATACTGACCTGGAGTATCACCAGCTACCTTTTTAATATCTTCGAGTGTATATTCATAAGTCCAAGAGTCTCCTTCCTGACCTTTCCACTCTTCAATTGGAGTCCAGTTATCAGAATTGGCGAAACCACCAATTCCCCACCCGCTACGGCTTTCACCAGACTCATTAGCAATATAGAAACGGATAATTGAGCTATCTGTAGCACCTGCAGATACTAAGTTTTCAATTTCAAGGGTATGACCTTCTGTAAGAGCTACCTCAACTTCTTCTGCATACATCGATGTTGCACAGAAAACAGCAGCTAAAGAGAGTAAAAATTTCTTCATAAGCATTAAATAATTAATTAGTTTTATAATATGGTTAAATAGGTATCAAAAAAGCCGATTTACATCGATGCAAAGATACACAAATTATTATTGATGTGCAAATAAATGGCATGAAAAAATGACAAATAATTATATGTATCAATAATAAATGGCCGATTTGCTCATTTTTACACGAATTATTTGCCATAAAGAAAAGAATTCTTTATCTTTGTCGCATCTATAAATAATGCGGTTCTCGCTGCAACAGAAAAACAACAACTATGGCAAATCATCTTGTTATCATGGCTGGCGGCATTGGCAGTCGCTTCTGGCCTATGTCAACACCTCAGTGTCCAAAGCAGTTCCTCGACATCATGGGAACAGGACGCACCATGATTCAGCAGACATTTGACCGCTTTGGCGGACTCATCGATATCGAACACGTCTGGGTAGTCACCAGCAAGAACTTCGCGCAATTAGTGCAGGAGCAGCTTGAAGGCATCAATCCTCAGCATATCCTGCTCGAACCTTGCATGCGCAACACCGCTCCTTGTGTGGCTTACGTCAGCTGGAAGATTCAGGCCGAAGATCCTCAGGCGAGTATCGTCGTAGCTGCTTCCGATCACATTGTGACCAATCCTCGCGAATTCATGCGTGTCGTAGCACAGGGTCTTGACTTCGTTCAGGGAGGTGACCGCATCCTCACTTTAGGTATGCAGCCGACACGCCCTGAGACCGGATATGGCTATATCGAGCAAGGAGAAAAGCAGGAAGAGGCTCAACTGGAGGTACATTCTGGCAAGAAAGGCGCACGTCGTGTTTCGGCCATGGCTGCGCTCCTCTCTCCTATTTACAAGCTTGCCTCTTTCCGTGAGAAGCCAGATATAGAGACCGCTAAGCAGTATCTTTCTACCGGATTATTCACCTGGAACTCAGGTATGTTCATCTGGCAGGTAAAGACCATCGTAAGTGAGTTGCGCCAGTATCAGCCAGAGATTGCTGCCATCATGGATAAGATAGCACCTACTTTCTTCACCATCCGTGAGCAGGCTATGGTCGATCAGTTGTATGCTTCCTGTCCGAAAATCTCTATCGACTATGCCGTGATGGAGAAGACACAGCTGGCCTTCGTCATGCCCGCCGAATTCGGGTGGAGTGACCTTGGTACCTGGGGCAGTCTGCACACACTAACACCTCAGGATGATGACCGCAATGCCGTCATTGGCGATGGTGTGAAGATGATTGAATCTGAAGGTTGCATGGTGCGTATGCCACAAGGCAAGCAGGTCGTCATTCAGGGCCTGAAGGATGTGATTGTCTCTGAACATAATGGTGTATTGCTGATATGTAGACTTGAGGACGAACAACGTATTAAAGAGTGGCACTAATGAAGTTAACCGTAGTTAAAGTAGGAGGAGCGATTGTTGAGAACGAAGCTTCTCTCAATCATTTGCTCGATAAGTTTGCAAACATTCAGGGCCTGAAGGTGCTGGTACATGGCGGTGGCCGTAGTGCTACCAAAGTGGCCGAACAGCTGGGAATAGCACAGACCATGATCGGTGGTCGAAGAGTGACCGATGGTGAGACCCTAAAAGTCGTGACTATGGTATATGCCGGTCTGGTGAACAAGAATATTGTAGCTCAGTTACAGGCTCGCGGTGTCAACGCCTTAGGGCTGACGGGTGCAGACATGAACGTCATCGTCTCGCACAAGCGTCCACTCAAAAAGGTGAAGATGGACGATGGGACTACCCAGGAGGTCGATTATGGATTTGTTGGCGATATTGACACCGTCAACGCCGATCTCCTGAGCGATCTGATTGCCAAAGGCGTCGTCCCTGTCATGTCTCCTATCGGTCATGATACCCAAGGATCTTTGCTCAACACCAATGCAGATACCATCGCAGGTGAAGTAGCCAAAGCCTTGAGTCAGAAGTTCGAAGTTACCCTTATGTATTGTTTCGAGAAGAAAGGTGTTCTGCAGAATCCTGATGACGACGACAGCGTCATTCCTGCTATCACAGCATCAGAATTCCCAAAGCTGGTCGAAGAAGGAGTAGTCAGTGGAGGTATGTTGCCTAAGCTCGAAAACTCTTTTGAAGCCATCAGCGCCGGTGTCAAAGAGGTAGTCATTACCCAGGCAGATGCTATTGATCAACCAGCAGCTGGCACACATCTCAGCTAAAACAAATCCCAATGAGAATTATCTCACTGGGAAATCAAAATATGTATCAGGATAAGGCTCATTGCGCAATGTGAAGTGCCACCACTCACACGCGATGGGCCTGAAATTATGCTTTGTCATCACCTGGCGAAGCAGTCTTCTGCGTGCAATCTGCTGTTGGGTCAGACCTTTTGTGTAGGCAAAATGCGAGACCTCATCAAGCATATCATACGGACTACCCATATCTGCATCACACCCTGTGGACATATCGAAGAGCGTGACATCGACCGTCGAACCACGTGAATGTCCCGATTTATGCGCCAGATAGCCGCGGATGAAAAGTTCCGACTTGGGACAGTTCGGATAGAAATACCCCTTCATCGTCTGGTCATCCAGATCGCGCGCCCACCTCACAAAGAACTCCACCGCACGTTTCGGCCGATAGGCGTCATGCACCTTCAGCCGATAACCCTGCTTCATCAGTTCGACATTTGCGGCTTTCAGTTGCTCGGCCGCCTCCCGGGTCAGATAGGCCACAGGCTTCTCATAACCAGGAATACGACGGCCGACAAAGTTAAATGTCGAGTAGTAACGGATGTCGAGCAGCACGTCCGGACAAGCCTCTTCAAGCGACACAAAACCAGGTTCTGCAGACGAAGAGCACAGGACGGCCAGCAGCAACGCAATCGTCCAAGAGATTAGCTTCTGCATGCCAGTATCTCCTGCAGTGTTCCTGGCTTATGACGACCAATGAGCGTAGCACCATCGGCAGTAATCAGATAATCCTCCTCATTGCGACAGCCTCCGAAGTTCTTCCAGGCCACAAGTGCCTCATAGTTAATAAAGTCGGCGAACTTGCCAGCAGCACGCCACTGATCAATCAGATCTGGGATGAAGTAGATACCCGGCTCAACCGTGAAGACAAAGCCAGGTTCCAGCTTGCGACCCAGTCGCAGAGAACGGAAACCGAAACGCTGATCCTTCTCCTGACCACGTGGATAACCCACATGAACCTCGCCATAGTTCTCCATGTCATGCACATCCATTCCCATCATGTGGCCTAAGCCATGAGGCATAAACAGAGCCACAGCACCGGCCTCAGCAGCCTCCATCGCATCACCCTTCATCAAACCTAAACCCTTCAGTCCTTCAGCAATGTTGGCCCATGCTGCCACATGGCATTCACGATAGGTAATACCCGGACGGATCATCTGTCCTGCCTTCTGATATGTGTCGAGCAGAATGCTATGAACTGCCTTCTGACGCTCAGAGAAGTCGCGACCCACAGGCATCGTCGTCGTGCAGTCGCCCGCATAGTGCATCTCGGTCTCAGCACCGGCATCAAGTAGCAGCATGTCACCCTCCTGCAGTGTGTGAATATAGCCATGATTGTGCAGCGTTTCGCCATGGTTGGTAGCAATCGTTGGGAACGACAGATAGTAACCCTCACGCTGGGCAATCTCACAGATAGCAGCAGCTACTTCTTTCTCGGTCACGCCAGGGTGTACCATACGAATGGCTGCCTCGTGCATATCCACGGTGATGTCAATAGCCTTGGCAATCTCAGCAATCTCTTCTGGTGCTTTATGGTTACGCATGTCGGCCAATGCATAGATCAGATCGAGCGAAGGCTGAGCCTCTGTACCTAACAGTTCTCGTATCCACAGCTTGGTGTGACCACGATAAGGAGGTACAAAATGCACCGTCTGCTTCAGTTGAAGAGCCTGCTCGATGTGCTTCTGCAGTTCGGACATCGGGCGAGTCTCGGTCACTCCTACAGCCGCACTCTTCTCGGCCAACGTAGGCTGCACACCCGTCCAGATGATATCGTCGATCGTAAGTTCGTCTCCAAAGATAACTGTACGGTTATTATCCACATCAATTACAGCTGCCAGATCTTCATAATCCAGACCGAAAAGATAAAGAAAAGTACTGTCCTGACGGAACATATAATTGTTGTCAGGATAATTATATGAAGCGATGGTGTTGCCCAGAAAAAGCAGCAGTCCGCTACCCATGGTCTTCTGGAGACGTGCGCGACGCTCCACATAGACTTCTTTTGCAAAAGTTGGTTTCAGCATAACGATTTATTTTAGGTCAAAGATATATTTCAAGTTGAAAATACCAAATTAAGGCACTATTCGTAACACCCGATGCTAGGAATAGCATTGCGAGGTTTTCCATCCAGATCTAGCGGCAAGTACTGAAGTGTACTTGGCGTTCCTTTGCTTCGGGCAGGAGACTCTGGCTGCAGATGTGGATCACAGAGATAATTGGGCATATCGATAAGCACATAAAGCGGGTCTTCGGTCCATAGCGTGGCAATAAAATCGTCATCGTCTGTGCCGCCAGTGGCATGTAAGAGACAATGGTCAAAACGATAGGTGAAAATACTATCGGCCACCATACCTTCAGGAGAAGTGAATGAACGATAGCGGAGATCTACGTTAGGATCTTTACCCGAACGACCATAGATCAGCGTATTGGTGAGCTGACAATGGTAGAGCGGACAGTGTTCGATGGCCTTATTCTCCTCAGCATAGTTGGCCAGCAGAAGATCAGCGCCACGGATAGTAGTCCAGAATGCATAGTTGGCCAAAGTGCAGTGAGTAACGTCGTAGTTACCACCACGCAGCTCGAGCAGCGGACCTCCACTATTCATAAGCAGCGAGTTCTCGACGGTCATCTGACTATTGACGGCATAGATCAGCGCACTGTCAGCATTCATCAGGGTGGCATTACGCACGATGAGCTCATCCTGATGCAGACGGATACCGTCGCTCATACCTTTCATCAGGACACGCTCTAACTTATTACCTGTACTACCTGGGTGGAAGTACATACCTCCCCACTGTCCACCCATATCGCGGTAGTAGAGATTATCGAACATCTTGTCTGTGCGATCACCAATCAGAGTCACAGGCTGAAGGTCTGAGCCTTCGATTACGAGACTGCCATAGACATCGATGCGCGACTTATCGTGCATGAAAAGTCTGGTAGAATCCGCAATAGTGAGCGTCACCCCCTGAGGGATGGTGAGCGTACCAAAGATCTGTTTATCGTGACACGAGGAGTCCCAGCGCAAGTTTTGGGTCAAGATACTGTCATGCAACTGCTCTACATTCATAGCCGTAGCCTTGAGCAGAATGCTGGTGGTGCGGCCGTTGCAGCTGATATCAAGATAGTCCTGAAGCAACTGTTCATGCTCGGTCTGTTCAACTGGGGCTGCCACCTCCATCAGGACGAAAAGAGAGTCTCCACGATCCATGCGCAGTAGCTCTGAACGCGAGAACGACGTTCCCGACATGCCATCGACATTGATTCTGAACGCGCTCTCAATACCCCCACGAAGGATGATGCTCTGGAGTTCAAGCACACCAGAATTGGCATTGTGCACAATAAGCTTACGTGTGGAAGAAACGGAACCAGTGAGCAACGTACCGAAGTCATAACAGTCTTTCTCTGCAAGCTCGAATGATGGCTGAGCATCTCCGCCAGTCAATACCTCATCGTGGCACGAGCACAAAGCCAGCACCAGAACCAAGAATGACAAAAGGAAGATTTTTCGCAGCATCATTTCAAGGAGAAATTGAGTATTGTTCTAAGGGGATACCACAAGAGTCGTATAGTTGGCCTTACGGGCCTTATAGCTACGCAAGGGCAGATTCTCCTGATTGGCAGGTCCTGTAGTGGCAGCTGGCGAACCATACTGCACACCACGAAACTCTGACTCACACACCGTACAGAAGGCCGAGAAGGTGTCGTTCATCTCAATGGCTCTAACCTGCTTGCCGTGCTTGTAACAATAGGGGCAAGCCAGATCAAAAGCGTAGTATGTATCTTCGAACGCGCTATGGAAAAGCAGCAACCCGCCCACTCCGATCACCTCGCTGATGCTGAGATAGCTATTGATGAGTACATAGCCTGGCTGACAGTCGAGATGTGGCACATCGGTCTGTTGCATAGCGGCATTAATGGTACTGATGTTGCAGCTGTAGTTCACATTGAGCGACGGCACAGGACTATCGAAGGTTTGTGCATCGTCGCAAGCCAATAGAGATAAACCGGCCAGCAGCACCAGTGAGCGGGAAAAGGTCATTACTTCACCAGTTTTGCAATGGCCTCATCGACCTTCTCAAAATGGAAACCTGATAGCACGTCGTCCATCAAACCCTTGATCTGAGTGGTGCAGAGATTGCCCACTGAACCCTCGTGGGTGTGGTGTACCTCCTTGACAGGGGTGAACTTGCCAGCCTCAATGTCAAGACCAACCTTCTTATAAGCGTCACGGAATGGCATACCCTCAGTTGCCAGACGGTTAACTTCTTCTACTGAGAACATCAGGTCATAGCGAGAGTCTTCAAGGATATGGTCGTTGACGGTGATATGCTCCATCATCAGAGTTACCATGCGCAAGATGTCCTTCAGTTCGTCAAAGGTAGGCAAGAAGACTTCCTTGATGATCTGCAGGTCGCGGAAATAACCGCTTGGCAGATTGTTGCAGATGAACATGACCTGTTCTGGTACGGCCTGTATCTTGTTACACTTGGCACGTGTGAGTTCGAAGACATCAGGATTCTTCTTGTGTGGCATAATGCTGGAACCTGTGGTGAAAGCATCGTGCAACTTGATGAAGCCGAAATTCTGGCTTGAATACATACAGGCATCGAAAGCCAGCTTAGCCAGTGTAGCCGCAATGCCGCCTAAGGCCTGTGCCACTACGCGCTCAGTCTTGCCACGGCCCATCTGTGCATAGACCACATTATAAGCCATAGAGTCAAAACCCAGCAGATCTGTAGTCATCTGGCGGTTAAGTGGGAAGGAAGAGCCATAGCCTGCAGCACTACCCAGCGGATTGCGGTTAGTCACCTTATAAGCGGCTTGAAGCACCTGCAAGTCATCGACCAGACTCTCTGCATAAGCGCCGAACCAGAGGCCAAATGATGATGGCATAGCCACCTGAAGGTGGGTATAGCCTGGCATGAGTACGTGCTTGTAGGCTTCACTCTGCTTCTGTAGCATGTCAAAAAGCTTCACAGCCTCAGTCACTACCTCTTTAATCTCATGGCGCATGTAGAGCTTGAGGTCAATGAGAACCTGATCGTTACGACTGCGGCCCGAATGAATCTTCTTGCCGATGTCACCCAAACGGCGGGTCAACAGCAACTCAACCTGCGAATGAACGTCCTCAATACCCTCTTCTATCTCAAATTTACCGTCACAGGCATCCTGATAGATGGATTTCATCTCCTGAAGCAGGACCTCAAGCTCACTCTTTTCGAGCAGACCTATAGTCTGGAGCATCGTGATATGAGCCATAGAACCTAACACATCAAAAGGTGCCAGATAGAGGTCCATCTCACGATCGCGGCCGATGGTATAACGCTCAATATCCTTATCTACCTGTACAGATTTTTCCCAAAGTTTCATTGTTACGACTGTAGTTTTCTTTGTTTGATTAATAAGGAATCTTGGTCAGGAAATCGGCAATCTGATCGGCTACGCCATCGAGTTTCTTGCCCACCATAGGCTTGAGGAAGAAAGGAATATCAACCTCGACAGTCACCTTACACTTGGTTTGGTAAGCCTCCTTAGGCAGAAGTTGAATCCAGAGAGTCATGTCGATAGGCGATTGATCTGCCTTGTATTTCACACACTTCATGGGCTCCTCGCGGTCGATGATAGAGATGCGCACATCCATGCCCGAAACCCTAAAATCTACAGCATCGTCAGAGAAGACAAAGTTACTCAACTGCACTTTGCCATCGCCCACCTCATTAAGCTTAGCTCTGATAGCCTCTTTCTGCTCAGGAGACATCTGATCTTTGAGCAACTGATAGACCTTAAAATTGCTAATACGTGTCCAGACCTGAAACTGAGCCGCGTTGATGATTTTAACGTCGCTTGTATATTTTGACATTTTAATTCAAACTCTAAACTTAATAATTACTTTCCCCACTCACTCGGATTGGCACGCCACTGTTTGAGCACCTCAATATCCTCAGCCTTGATGTAGTTGAGATCTGCTGCCTCGGCTACAAGTTCGGTGTAGTTAGAAAGGGTGGTAAGCTCCACCTGAGCCTCCTCAAAGGCCTGTGCAGCCTGTGGGAACTGATAGGTAAAAATGGCCACCATGCCAAGCACGTTGACATTGGCCTGACGCAGTGCTGCTACAGCCTTGAGCGAAGACATGCCAGTAGAGATCAGGTCCTCAACGACTACGACATTCCAACCCTCCTCAATCTGACCCTCGATAAGGTTACCCATACCATGATCCTTAGGAGCCGAACGTACGTAAACAAATGGCAGACCCAGAGCATCGGCCACCAGAGCACCCTGTGCAATAGCACCTGTAGCTACACCTGCAATAGCATCGACCTTATCTCCATAAGTGCGCTGGATCGTGTTTACCAGACCCACCTTGATGATGGTGCGGATGTCTGGAAATGCCAGTGTCTTACGGTTATCACAATAGATAGGAGAATGCCAGCCTGAAGCCCAGGTAAAAGGATTATTTGGCTGCAACTTGACAGCCTTGATAGCCATTAGCTTCTCAGCAACGAGACGTTCTATAGTTTTCATATTTCTCAGTTTATAATGTTAATATTTTTTGCGCGCAAAGATACGGATTATTCTTCGAATAACCAAATAAAATGACTATTTTCGGCCTTTTTTAATCAGACATAGCCAATGTCAGAAAACTAATGCGCACATTTGGCACCTCAGCCAACAATGCATCGGCAGCTGCCACAAGAGTGGCTCCAGTAGTCAACACGTCATCGACCAGAAGTACATGACGACCCCTCAGGCGCTCAGGATGAGACACTGTAAAAGTTCCCATAACACTATGCAGACGCTTCTCACGACTCAGGCCTACCTGCGTATGTTGCGTAAATTTCTTCTTCAGACAATGAGACTCTATGGGCAGTTGCCAAGCCTCATGCAAGCCCTCTGCTATAGCCATTGCCTGGTTATAGCCGCGAAGCAGAAGACGACTCAAATGTATGGGGATGGGGACAATACAATCAACATCGTATGGCCAGGCCGACTGTGCCAGCTGCAGTTCCTGTACAAACAACCGGGCGAGTTCTGCATCGACCCATGGACGGTCCTGATATTTGGCTTGTTTGATGATGTTTGCCACACTACCTCCATGTGTATAGAAGCAGAAAGAAGTACCATGCTCAAAGGCAAACTGACCCACCATCCTTGCCTCGACAGCATTGTCGGACATCTCAGCATGAATGCGTGGTAAAGAAACCAGACACTTCAGACAGACAGTTTCCTCGGCCGGTAACAGAGGCTGCTGACAACAGGGACAACGGCGGGGAAATAACAGATTAATCATCGGATAACGCAAGATTTGACAATACTTTTGAGATTACCGACGACTCAAAACCGCGCTGGGCGGCAAATCGGAAGACCTTGGCCCGATCGGCCTGGCTGAGAGGCATTTCCATCCCTCTGACCTTGGTCCTGATCAGAGCTGCACACGTCTGCTGATAATCATCAGGATCAATGATTTCTGCAAGGGTTTCACTGATCAGAGAATCGGTTATTCCCTTCATTCGCAACGCGTAGGCAATCTTCACTTTTCCCCAGTGCTGATAAGTATATTTGTCATTAACAAAAGCATGCACATAGCGCGCTTCGTCAAGATATTTTTCCTGCGTCAGATAACCCACCAGGCGCGCAGCTTCGGCCTCTGACAGTCCCCATTCCTGCACTTTTTCAAAGACATCCGACGGACACTGTTCGCCCTTACTACACAACTGTGCAGCACGGTTCAGTGCCTGATCATAGGTCAGCGTTTTTTTATTCTTATTGGCAAACATAATGTCTGGTGTATAATTTTTTCAAAAACAATGACAAATATCAAATGACGAGTATCAAATATCAGCCTTTTTGCAAGATACCATGCGGTCACGACCATTGATATCTTGTCTGAGCGTCACCTCTTGATAGCCCATTCGGCGCAACAGGTCACAGGTCTCTACCCCATAGACTGCATTGATCTCAAAATAAAGTTTTCCACCCACCCTCAGATGTTCAAGACTAAACTGGGCAATGGCGCGATAGAAGAGTAACGGATCACTGTCAGGAACGAAGAGTGCCAGACTGGGTTCATGTTCGAGCACAAGTGTTGACATCTCCTTAGCTTCTTGTTGACAAATATAGGGTGGATTGCTGACAACGATATCAAAACTATGCGGTTGATAAGTAGTTAATTGATGGTTAATTTGTGTTTCAAAATAAGAGTTATCAACCGATTTAAGTATGTCACACTGAGCAAAATACACGTTATCAATCCCCTGTTGACAACTATTTTCTCTGGCCACATTCAGAGCCTCGGTTGATAAGTCAATAGCCAGTACCTGTGAATTGTTGATAAGTCGGGCCAGAGACAAAGCAATACAGCCCGTACCTGTACCGATATCCAAGATATCAACAGGCCCTTTGTTTTCCTCACAGATCCACTGCACCAGTTCAGCGGTTTCTGGCCTTGGAATAAGTACATGAGGCGTCACCTTAAATCGCTGACCACAGAACCATTCATACCCTAATACCTGTTGCACAGGAATCCCCTGACTGAGTTTTTCAGCGCAGTCATCAAGTCGGTTTTTCTGCTCGTCTGAGAGCACATGCTGGGGGTTCATAATACGGAAGACGCGCGTTATTCCGCATACTTCCTCAAGCAGCAGATCAATGATCGATTGTGCTTCACGAGCCTCGTATCTCTGCAGTGCCTGACGCAGTTTCGTTATCGCATTTTGCATGGCACAAAGGTAGCAAAAAAGTGATAATGAAACAAAAAAGGTCTTACAAAATCTAAAAATCAGCCGATAATTAACAAAAATAATCTAAAATATAGCAAGAAAAAGCGGTGAAAAGGCGGTTATTCCAAGAAAAATCAGTAAATTTGCGCACGATTTTTGGCTTATATGCGCGCGCGAAAAGCGCACATGTCACCTGCAAACATAAAAAAATGAAAATATTCGACACTATAAAACTCTTGTTTTGGACAGCAGTTTCATCGCTGGTTCTCTCGTCTTGTCTGGGAGGCGATGACTCTGAATCGATCGTTACCAACTATTACAACAACGTCATCACCAGCTTCAAGCTTGCCGACAACTCAAATGTAGCCAGCAGCCTGAGCAGTTATGCGTTTACCAT
>DCIF01000012.1 GCA_002315795.1 Bacteroidales bacterium UBA1733 | reverse complement strand
AAATCTCCACAAATAAGCACAAACTGTATTTAACTGAAAAAAGTTGACTCAAAACAAAGAGTTAACGATGTTCACTTATCAAACCGACAAACGTCTCAAGTACTATGATAAAGTAATTGAGATCTACAAGCAAACTGGCTATTCAGCCTATCGTATTGCTAAAATGGCGCTAGTACCTGTAGGAAGGCATTCAATTGAGCGATGGATTGCTAACTTTGTAGCGGAGAAAGAAGAGTCTCCGTATATAGTTATGCAAAAGCCTCAAGTAACGGTGTCTTCCCAAGACACGAGCACCGATGTTCAAGAACTCCAGCGTCGAATCAAGGAGTTGGAGGCGCAGCTTTTACAGGCAGAGATCAAGGCTGAGTTCTACGACGAGATGATCAACGTAGCAGAAGCAAAGTTTAAGATCCCGATAAGAAAAAAAGCTGGCGCCAAACAGTAGATAACCTGCACGCAAGGAACTCTGGACGCTACTTTGTCCAGAGTCTTTGCGGACTGGTTGGCGTGAGCAAGCAGGCTTATTACCAATATGATGACGATGCCGCTTTGGCAAAGGCATCACGTGAGGAGTTCGCGCTTCAATATATCAAGGATATACATAAGTTAGACCCTGGAATGGGGATCGCTAAAATCTGGGAGATGTATAGACGGGAATTTATGTGCGACTATCCAGTAGGTCGTGACCGCTTCTGTAGAATAGCCAATGAGAATGGTCAGAAGGTGCGGCTTAAGATAGCCAAGCCCCGAACCACGGACTCAACGCATGGGCTTCCCGTATACCCCAACCTTATAAAGGAGTATATACCTTCTGCAGCCAATCAGCTGTGGGTGAGCGACATAACGTATATAGCCATAATGGATGATGACTATCATTATCACTTCTGTTACCTGTCGCTGATACTTGACGCATACACTGAGGAGATCGTAGGTTGGAGTGTCGGTCCTACACTTGACACTGAGTATCCGATGGAAGCGCTGAGGATGGCACTGAAACGCATAGAAGGCAAGGATGTCAATCTCATCCATCACTCCGACAGAGGTTGCCAGTATGCAAGTCGTGAGTATGTAAAGACTCTAAGAGAACATGGCATACAGGTCAGTATGACCGAGTCTGGAGACCCTAAGGACAACGCCCAGGCCGAGCGTATCAACAACACGATGAAGAACGAGCTGCTCAAGGACAAAGTCTTCCATAGCATCGGTGAAGTAATCGCTGCAGTGGCACTGGCCGTCGACTTCTACAACAACCGCAGGCCTCATATGAGTATCGGCATGATGACTCCGGCAGAAGCTGCCGAGTCAACCGGAGACAGGGATATGAAGTGGACGAGCTACAGGCACTTGGCAATAAAATCCAGGGATAGCTTGGATATCCCTGAAAACTCTTTACCTTTGGCAGCATGTCAGGGGTCTCCTTCCGGCCTACGGCCTCCAGTCAACCCCTGACAGTGATAAGACTCGGATGGTCAACCCATCTCAGGGATAACGACGAATATTCAACTTATACCAGTAATAATCAATAAAACCGAGTCAACCTAAATCAGGAAAATACAACTTTGTTTATTTTGTCAAAGTTGGGGCTTATTCGTTCGAGTTCGACCGAGTTCGTTCGAGTTTGTGCTTATTTGTGGAGATTTTCCTTCCAGGCACGGGGAAGTAGTTCTGACATATCCCTGCCATCACGATGGTAGTATGGCAACTTCTCGAGGACATCTGTCATCCATTCCCTTGGTTCAACTCCCGCTGCTTTGCAAGTACCTATAAGGGAGTATGCGATAGCTGCTCTGTAGGCGGCAGCGTCATTGCCGCAGAACATGTAGTTTTTCCTGCCGCATGCAAGTGGACGTATCTGCCGCTCTATGGCATTGTTGTCAATAGCGATTCTTCCGTCATTGACATATCTGGCCAGTCTTGGAAGAAGAGTATATGCGTATGCGATGGCCTTGCCCATTCGGCTTTGGGGCAATACCATAGGATATGTATCCATGAGCCATTTCTCAAAAGACTGGATCACGGGATATGCAACCTTCATTCTCAGATTTGCTCTCTCTTCTGCCGACATGTTTGCGTCATCCGCATCAGATTCCACCTTGTAGAGCTTCTTGACAAAGCAGATGCCTTCAGTTGCAAGTTTGCAGTTCTCATCCAAGGCTTCCACCAGCTTTCGCCTCAGATGCGCCCAGCAGCCATACAGGACAACGCCTGGCATCTTTTCCAAGATGTCATATGCACTGTAGCCATCGCACTGGATCGAGCCTTTATAGTCGCCGAACAGCTCCATGACCACACCGCCTGACCTGCTGCCACGGTCATAATAGAATATGACATCCCCGGTGATGCCGTCTCTGGCACACCACTCATATCCTTTCCTGGTCTTATGCGTTTCATTGTCTATGACCGGCACTGTGGATTCGTCAGCCTGGACATATTCACTTGAGAGTACCTTCTTCTTCAATAGCTTATATAGAGGATGGAGCCTCTCCATCGTTTCCTCGAACCATCCTCCCATCGTCGAGTCGTTAAGTATGACCCCATACTCCTTGTACTGCTGTATCTGGCGATAGAAAGGGAGATGATACATGTATTTGTCTATAACTAGGGAGGCGAGGAGGGATGCTCCTGCAATGCATTTTGGGATCGGGGCAAGTGGAAGTTCAGGTGTGATTATCTCTCTGTCTTCAGGATGCTTCTCCATGTCAGACACAAGCATGACCTTATGGCGGAACGTCTCTTTGATCCCAACTTTAGCCGGTATGACCTCGAGGCATCTGGTGACCTCTGTGCCTATCTCGACATATTCCTTCTTGAGGGCACCGCTTTCGTCTGTCGTTCCCGAAGGGTAGATGTGTACAGTCTCTATCACAGGATACTTTTTATCGTCCAGCGGCTTTCTGGATGGCTTTGACTTCTTTGTCCCTACAGCCTTGTCCATTGACTCCTCTGCCTTCCTGACATCCTTTTCCAGCTGCTCCTTCTCCGCATCCGGCATCTCGGATTCCTCAAACAGCAGTAGTTGGGCTGGATCAAGAGGAAGATGCTTCTCGCTCATCTTGCCGAACACCTTCTTTCTCAGCCATGCCAGCTGGTCCTTCAATGACGATATTTCCGCGTTGAGCGAAGTGATTTCAGAGCCCATTGACTCCTTTTCTGAACTTAGCGAAGAGACCTCCGAGCTTAGGGATGACACCTCTGAATTAAGACTCGCATTCCTCTCCCTGAGCCTTTTTATCTCAGCGAGTGCCTCATCAAGTTGTTGTTCCAGAGTCTTTTCCATGTGCCTTCCTTTTATGTAAATTTACAAAAAAATATGCAATTTACCGCATTCTATGGCATTTTTCTTCATCCTAGATACGTAGTTTTTTGAGGCTTTCAAGTCTCTGTCTGCGGCTGTCCGGAGACACCATTATCCCCTCCACCATCATCACCAGTTCGGCCCACCTTATCCGTCCACCTTCCGTCTCAGAGGGTTGGCCGATAGTACCGGCTTCCAGAAGCTTCGAGTAGATTACCATACCACCGGATTCCCAGTGCAGCAGCTTGATCCTGTTCCTTGCCTTGTTGATGAAGATATACACATCTCCATTATTGGGATCACAGCCCATACGGTCTATCACAAGACCGCTCAAGGTGTGGAAGCTTTTCCTCATGTCAGTCGGTTCGCTGTACAGCCAATAGCGCAGGCTGTCATTCAGGCTAAACATTGCATGATGCGCTTTGGATTATCACCTGAAGGGATGCAGGATCGAGGACACCTGTTATACGTATCATGGCTCCGCTGGCCATACGCATCTCTACACTCGTCATTGGCGTGGCTGATTGAGAACTCCTCTTTGGTCTTGACCTGGATGTCATCTCAGGCGCCGGGACAAAGTCTCCTCCAGGAACCAGCTGAACGAACTCTCCGCCCTTGCTGGATTCATCAGGGCATTCTATGTATTTGCGCTTAGCGTCGAAGAACCTCCATGGCTTGATGTTAAGTTCTCTCAGTCTACTTTTGTAAGTTGATCCGTTTTCTTTGCAGTGGGCCATGATCTCCAGGACCTCTTGCTTTGATAGCATAGTACTCATTTCTCCGTTTTTTGCCATCAAAGATTACGATTGGAATTGAATAAT
The DNA here is from genome assembly GCA_002315795.1 of Bacteroidales bacterium UBA1733. The sequence goes on along the minus strand of DCIF01000012.1, from coordinate 670 downwards.
TATCCACGTAGTTCACCGGAGTCTTACATTCTTGAAAATTCCTTTTTCTTTTAACCCGAGAGATCAGGTTTCTGTTGTTAAGTGTAAAGTCTCTTTACAGTAGGTGTTAAGAAACTTTACACTTTTACAATGTAATGAAATCTGAATAGTGTTGATAATCAGTTATATATGCTATTTGGCACGGCAAATGCTATATAATAAGTGTAAAAGATTAATGATTATCAGCTATGAAAATGATGCATGTTCAGAATTCTATACTTGTCATTGCGTTTTCTGTGCTGTTCCCACTAATTGGAAATGCACAGGAGACTGGATCCCCGAGGGTGCTGTCTCTGCATGACTGTATGGAATATGCGGTGAGCAATTCCACCAGAATGAGAATCCAGGCTTCAGACCGTAAGGATGAGCAGTGGCAGAGGAGACAGGCAATCATGCGTGTATTTACGCCAAGCGTCGAAGCACAGACCTATGCATACAACCAATACGGCCGTAACCTTGATCCGGAGACCAACACTTATAATAATGTGACAACCTTCCACAACGGATACGGTGTAAGCGCAGGCATAACACTCTTTGATGGCTTCCAGTCTGTCAACAACATGAGAATGGCAACGACAGCTGCAAAGATGGGACTGAGCAAGGAACAGCAGACACAAGACGAAATCTGTCT
>DCIF01000102.1:39118-42318 GCA_002315795.1 Bacteroidales bacterium UBA1733 | reverse complement strand
TGGGAAATAGAGGAGAAAAATGGAGGTTATTGCCATTTATGAATAACATTTTAATATGATTCATGCGTAAAAATTAGTTAATGAAGGAAGATAGAGAGCGCCTCCAATAATGCAAAAATGAACGAAAAAATCTCGAGTTCGAAGAAAAATCAGAAAAAAACACATCAAAAAGTTGCTATATTATATAATAATGTATATCTTTGTACCCATATTCCATAATAAAACACTTTTTCTATGATTGACCCTATTTACTCTCCAAGTCCAAAACGCTATGATGGTGTGATGCAATACCGCCGTTCCGGTCGTTCTGGCATTAAAATGTCAGCACTTTCGCTGGGTTTCTGGCACAATTTCGGCAGCATCAGCAATTTTGCTAATGCCAAAACCATGATGCATTACGCCTTTGACAATGGCATCACCTGTTATGACCTGGCCAATAACTATGGTCCAACCTATGGTACAGCAGAAGAAACTTTCGGTCGAATGATGGATCTTTCTTTCCGTCCGTTCCGAGATGAGATGTTCATTACCACCAAAGCCGGATATGATATGTGGCCTGGTCCTTATGGGAATTGGGGATCAAGAAAGTATCTGATGTCGTCACTTGACCAATCGCTGAAGCGAATGCACCTTGACTATGTTGACCTTTTTTATAGCCACCGCTTTGACCCTGAAACTCCGATGGAAGAAACACTCCAGGCGTTGGTCGACATTGTCCGCCAAGGCAAAGCGCTCTATGTAGGTATTTCGAACTGGCCCAAAGAGGCAGCAGACTATGCATATGATTATCTGAGTAAGCGCGATGTCCCTTGTCTTTGCTATCAGGGTAAATATAACATACTGCACCAGAATCCGGACAAGGAAGGAATTCTGGAAGCTGTTGATGATGCTGGAGTAGGTTTTGTGGCCTTCAGTCCTCTACAGCAAGGCTTGCTCACGGATCGTTATTTAAAAGGTATCCCTGAAGGCAGTCGTATGGCTCGTCGTGAAGCACTGACACCAGATGCACTTACTCCTCAGCTTCTGCAACAGCTTAAAGAGCTCAATGAATTAGCGGCCGAGCGTGGGGAAACTTTAGCAGAGATGGCTCTGGCATGGGTACTACGTCGCGAGGAAGTCACTTCGGTCATTATTGGCACCAGTTCGGTTGAGCAGTTAGCAAAGAATCTGAACGTCTTTGATTCGCAGACTTTCAGTGATGAGCAACTGGAAAGGATTGATGGAATACTGACTTACTAATAACCTTGCCTTCTCAGTAGAAGAGAGATCTCCTTCTTCCTCAAAAAACAATCTCACCATCAACACAAATGTGCAAATGGTGAGATTAATTATTTGTCTAAAGGCTTTCCGGGCCTCGTATAAAAACGGTTCTTATCCGAAGGCTTAGCCTTTTTGCCAGGTTTATTCATAGCAGCCTTGCGCTCTTCATAAGCGGCATACTGCCTTTCAAGGAAATTATCTGCCATGCTTTATAAATCTTGTTATCCTAGGGCTACCCTGAAAACTTCATTTGATTAATATCCCAATTCGTATGGCTGATCCACCGCAGGAACGCCCTCAGTCATCCACTTAGGAGCAGGAGTTCCTTTCAAATAATGGTCGAAGAAATGCTTCAGACGTATCTGGAAATCCTTACGATTAGCCATCTTGACTGGCCAATGAGGTTCACCTGTATAGTTTAGCATCCAGGTTGGTTTGCCAAGACGCTTGAGAGCAACAAACATTTCAATACCCTGATACCACGGCACATGACCATCAGCATCATTATGCATAATCAGAATTGGAGTGGTCACCTTATCAAAATTAAAAAGCGAACTATTCTCTTTATAGAGTTCAGGAGCCTCCCATGGCGAAGCACCAATTCTGCTCTGTGTGTGCTCATACTGGAAACTGCGAGCCAAACCAGAGCCCCAGCGAATACCACCGTAAGCACTGAACATATTCACAACAGGAGCACCGCTCTCAATCGCTGCAAAACGATTGGTACGAGTAGAAAGATAGGCACTCTGGTATCCACCCCAACTGTGACCGCAAGTACCAATGTGATCCTTATCAACGAAGCCAAGGCCTTCAACCATATCCAAACCAGACATCACACAGTCATAGCAGCACTCACCAGGATGACCATCCACATAACGGATATCTGGCACAAAGAAGACATAGCCCTGCGAAATGAATGTATGGAAATCCGGATACGAACGAGCTGGTTGTGGCTGACGATAGTCATTCAACGTCTCACTGTTGCGCTCATAATAATATACAATCACCGGATACTTCTTGCTTGCATCAAAGTTCTCTGGCTTAAAGAGCAAGCCCTCAAGAGGCACTCCCTTATAGCTGGTCCAATGAACTAGCTCTGCTGAACCCCAGAAGAAATCTTTTTGCTGATCTACAAAATGCGTCAGCTGCACAGTAGATTTAAAGGAACTCCAGTTCTTATTCAACACCGAGTAGCGAAGATCAGGGAAAGTCTGGAAATTCTCACGTGTCCAGAGCATCACATCAGCATTCTTTGCCTTCACAGCGCCACCAAGCTTGTAGTTTGGCAGACCCTCAAGGAAGACAGGATTAGCAGGCTTCTTAAACGAAGTAGAATAGAATACCGTTGACTTGTTACTCTCATCAAAAGCTGTAAGCAACTGCATCCCCTTCATATCAAGACCTTCTTCCTCGACCTTCTCACGATCAAGTACCTGCAAGCGATACTGACGTTTATTCTCACGGCCATTGAGTGTCAGTCGAGTCAGCTTGCCACCAGTAGCCGGCACAAGCCAGAGATCATAGCGGTCATAGATAATCAGACCTTCGTCATTAGGCAAAGCACCCGCAATGCCATGAGGACGTGGGTAATCTGGCACATCATTATCTTCATCCCACGCGATAAAAGTCTGTGGAGAGGTCAGTGTATAGACAGTACCTGTAGCCAGATCAATCGACCGCCAGCAGCTGTCGGTCTCAGCATAAGCATAGGCATACTTTCCTGTTGGAGAAATCTGATAGCGGGTATAATCTGCCTTCAGGAGATCTCTACGCTCACCGGTCTGCATGTCCAGCACTACATAATCCTGACGAGTTCGGCCCTCCCACATCGAACTGTTGCTATAAGGCTTGCTGTTCGAAAGCAAAGCATAACGACCATTGCCATTATGAGAGATCGTAGCATTGTATGTGCTGTCAGCCAACTGCAGGATACGGCCATC
>DCIF01000102.1:33815-39007 GCA_002315795.1 Bacteroidales bacterium UBA1733 | reverse complement strand
GCCTTGAGGAGCAGACTATCCTGCTGACGAGGTGCAATGCTTGTGCCGAAATACAAACGACTGTCATCTTTCGAGAAGTTCAGTTGGCCATCCGGACTTACGATGAAATCCTTAGGGAAAGCAGCATTAATACTATCCGAAAGCTTGCGAGAGTGGAACTCATTAGTATAGTAAGTATTCTTTCCCTTCTTATGGAAATTGACGGCAATATCATCGATCACCCAAAGTTCCTTACCCGTTCCTTTAGGCGCTTTCTTGTCGATAGTTCCCCAATAGAACGCCAGTTTTGAACCCGTCTCGTTGAATGTCATACCCTCAGGTTTCTGTCCAATACCCTCTTTAACTAGCACCGGCGAAAGAGTCTTCAGTGGCAGAAAATAAAGACGACAGGTATCAGGAATACTGTCATTGCCCACATTCTGTGTGCTAAAGTAGAGAATATCACCTTTTTTGGCAAAACCAAAACTAGTCACTTTCTCTGCCTTGAAAGCCTCAGCCGAAGCCAAAGTGCGCACGTAAAGGGTGCTGTCCTTGGCCTTACGCTGATAAGCCAACCAGTCAGCATTCTCCGAGAGTTTATAGCTACGAATAGAGTCAATACGGTCCAGGGCCGACTTACTCATATTATATATATATAAGGTGTCAAGCTGCGTATCATCGCCCTTACCCTTCTTGGCACCATTCTGCGCCTTGAGCAGTCGGGCATCACGCTTGGCCTCACTCTCGTGTGTAGATACAACGAGATAAGAAGATGACGGACTGAATTTAAAACCATTGATTGGAGAAAATTCTTTCACCTTATCACCCCACTTGTTAAATACTTCGGCCGTAGCATCTCCGGCATAGTCACGTACGCGGCCATTACGGTCACCATCACCACGCCAAGCCTCACTCACAGCTATTGACCACTGTCCATCATCAGAGATGGCCTGATGAGTAATTCGCTTGAAGTTCATCACATCTTCAATGGTCAGAGCGCGTTTCTGTGCCAAAGCATCAACCGTCAGTCCTCCTGCCATAGTCATCATAACCATGGCCGATGTAAAGATTCTTCTCATCTGGATTTTCATTTTGGGAAAAGTTGTGTTCGTTCCTGATAAAACAGAGACTCCCACCACTCTGCAGCAGCGGGAGTCAAAGAATAAATGTACAGGTAGTGGGACTCGAACCCACACGCCTCTCGACACCAGATCCTAAGTCTGGCCTGTCTACCAATTTCAGCATACCTGCAACCTCCGAAACTGGAATATCTTCCAATATTCGGGCGCAAAGATAGTATAAAAAAATGAATAAACCAAATTTTTAATTCTCTTTTTCTTCATTTTTCTCCTCATACTGCGGCATACGCGTATGATTGATGATGTATGCACGTGCCGCTTCAATGATATCGTCACGATGTTCATAAAAAGCCGAAAGACTGTCCATATCTATCTTCAGACCGTCAGAAGGATCAATGCCACTCTCCGTAGAATGACCCTCAGCATCAGAGATCGGACAAGCACTGAATCTCAACGTCCAGCCGTTTGGCAGCACACTCTCAAACGGCATGCCACTGCCTCCACCCGTACGGTCACCGCAGATCTTGATCATCTTCGGATGCTGCTGACCCACACTATCCGTAGTCAGCGTACCGTCAAGTGCCTTCATAATCTGCACGAAGTTGTTAGCAGCACTAAAGGTGCGTCGGTTAACAAGGACAACCACTGGCTGTGTAGAAGCATCCCAGGACCAACGGCTCTCATCCGCAGGCTCCAGATAGAGTGGTTCAGGCTGAGAGAAGTCATTATGTCCCTTACCTGTCTTATGCTGGATATATGCATACTTTATCTTCTTTGTGCAGAAACGAGCCGCCAGTTCAGTAGCATTGGTCAAGTCTCCGCCACCATTGTTGCGGATATCCAGAATCAGACCTTTGGCCTTACGCAGAGCCATCAACGTATAATCAAGGTTAGTACTACCCACTGAGTTCGCAAAAGAAGCATAGCGCACGTATGCCACCGAGTCCTCCTTAAATTGGGTGAACTGAAAACTTCCAGCAGACCAGTAGTTATCTTTTAGATAATAAGTCTGTAGCAGGTTTGCATCAAAATTGATCGGATAATCCTCATACCACTTCCAGTAACGCGCCACATTAAAAGGCGTATAGACGTTGACATGACCGTCTTTCAACGTGTCAAGCATCAGATCAAGCAGAGACAGTAGTCCCTGCATATTCTTGACCGAATCTTTTGCCAGAGGACAGAACTGGCGATAGACTCCCTCCCAATCTACTCCTTTCTCATCAAAAAAGCAGTAACGCTCGTCCATAGTCCGCCAGCAGACCTCAAACACATCGTAATACGACTCTCCCGTAATCTCCTCGTCTTGATCCAGACAGGAAGAAAGCACACTAGGAGCGACGATCAAAGCCAGCACCAGCCAAAAGATATTAATATGCTTCATGTGCAGGATGTTTTAAAAGGTCAGACTTCTGACGGTTATACTTCAAGGTCTGGAAAGTCAGACCAATTATAAAGTCGAACGAAGAATAGCGGGTCACGATCTCATTAATATCCATGGTCTCAATATGATAACCCATACCCAGACGGAGACTGTTGCCATTATTCTTTAGAAAAGGGAGAGCAGAAAGAGCAACATCAGTTGTCAGACGCACATCCAGATCCTGCCGGTTATGCAGCGAAGTGAAATGATGAGCATTACCGGCTGTCTCCAGATAGAACGTCTCATAATAACTGGCACCATATTCTGGCTGCATAGCATATCCCATGAGAGGTAACTGCAACTGCAACAAGGCCTTACAAGACTGCTGACGCAAGGAATAATCCCAAACACCTACGGCCGAGACTCCCGTGTTCACAGCCACCTTAGCCGTGGCCGGATTATTGCCAGAAGCCAGCTTCAGATTATAGTCAAAACCGGTCTCCAGACCTACAAATGCACCTACCATAAACGAGAGTTCTTCACGCCAAAGATGTGTCCAGCGGTAATGTGCCGCATACCGGTAACGGAAGCGACCTGCCCATTCCTCGCTATGGTTTCCCTTGTCTTCAAGCATACCAAACTGTGCTGAGAGCATCTGCTGGCTACCCCATCGTGGCTGCTTCCAGGCATGCCATCGTTCGTACTGAATACCCCAGTTCTGTCCACTATACAATTGCGGTGTCAGATAAGTGTCACGCACCTTGGCATTTCCTATCTGCAGCTGCAATACATGCGTCACAGGACGGGCCACCGTATCCTGTTGCGCCAACAATGAAAAGGCAGATATGAACAATAACCCTGTTAATAAACCTATTCTCATCATCTTTTCAAGCACTTATCAAGAAGTTTTCTATAGTTTTTAATAGTTTGAAACAAGTTATCAACCTTTTGTTGAAAACTTATTCACAACGATTGAAAAGTAATTTACCATTCTTCGAACGTAGTTCCGTTGGCGAGATACCCTCCTTGTTGCGGAAAAAACGTGTAAAGTGATTAGCATAGCTAAATCCGAGTCTTGAAGCAATGTCATTGATGCTGAGTGACGGATCGGTTAGCAACGACTTGGCTTTTTCAATGATTTTCTGCTGTATGTATGCCTGTGCCGTCATATTGATTTCCTTACGCACCAAGTCACCGAAGTAGTTAGGAGAAAGGTGGAACTGACTGGCGCACCATGCCACATTGGGTTGTCCTAACTGTCTCGGCAGGTCACTCTCACCAGACAGGTAACCGTCAAGCAGACTATCCAGACGAAGCATGATCTGCGAGTTGTGCATCTTCTTTGTATCGAACTGACGTTCATAGAACCGTCGACAGGATGTCAGAAGCTGTGCAATTCCCAAACGGACCATGTGACTTGTAAACTCATCATCAGGAGCCTGCAGTTCTGCACTGATGTTGTTAAAACTGTTGATAGCTACTTTGCGCTCACTCTCATAGAGCTCAAGAGCCTCTACCACCTCATAATCGAAAAAGTTGAACATATAGAAGTCTCGGCCAAGGCCCGTACCATTGAGCAGTTCCGGACGGAAAGCAAGCATTCGTCCGCGCGGACGTACATTATTAAGGTTCATCATCACCACATCCCCCGGCTTCATTGTGAAGATCGTACCACCACGATACTGCATGCTCTTGCCACGCAATACCAATTCGCCAAAATCCACTTCCATCATTACCACACAATACATTCCAAAATCTGTAGGCTCAAAGAGCGACAGATCGGCCGTAGATAAGTCTGCCACACTGACCAATGAATGGTAGGTCGGTTGATGGAAATACCGGTTAAAATGGTCGATATTCTCAACAATAATGTGTGAATTACTGGTCATATTGTTACTTAGTCAAAAATTATGGTAGAAAAAGTATGTAATTTTGGTACAAAAATAGGAATTATTTCGGTAGAATAAGAAATATTGGTCGATAATAATGGTAGAAAAAATACCAATGAGTAAAAAAGGTAGAAAAAAACGTAATATTGTTCAGCAAAATACACTATATTTATTGTAATTTTGCTCCGCAATAACCGCATCAGTCCGCATTATTTGCAAGTAATTATCAAAATAAATATAATACACAATTACCATGGCAGTTAAATTTTATAAGAGTGAAAACCAGGTACCTTTGGAAATGCACAAGGTACGCATGATTCAGAAATTGAATCTTCTCCCAGTAGAAGAGCGTCTCCGCAAGATGCAGGAAGCAGGCAACAACACCTTCCTCCTCGAGAACAAGGACATCTATATGGATATGCTTACCGACTCAGGCGTTAACGCAATGTCTGACCTCCAGTTTGCAGCAATGATGCGTGCCGACGATGCATACGCAGGCACAGAAACCTTCCTTCGCGTGAAAGCTGCAGTCAAGGAGGTTTTTGGTTGCGAGAACATCCTTCCTGCTCACCAGGGACGTGCTTGTGAGAACATCCTCGCAGAGGCATTCTGTGCTCCTGGTAAGGTGGCTCTCATGAACTTCCACTTCACCACCACCAAGGCACATGCAACCCGTTGTGGTGCTACTGTTGAGGAACTTGTTCAGCAGAAGGGTCTGATCCCACAGTCTGACGATCCATTCAAAGGCGACTATGATCTTGACCTCCTCCGCAAGCGCATCAGCGAAATCGGTTCAGAGAATGTAGCATACGTACGTGTAGAGGCAGGCACCAACCTCATCGGTGGTCAGCCAGTATCTCTTGAGAATATGCTTGCAGTTAC
>DCIF01000102.1:33545-33732 GCA_002315795.1 Bacteroidales bacterium UBA1733 | reverse complement strand
AACATCTACTTCATGAAGACTCGCGAAGCACGCTGCAAGTATATGGAGGTTAAGGACATCTATCATCTTCTTGCCGATCACTTCGACCTCATTTATTTCTCTGCTCGTAAGCTTTCATTCTCTAAGGGTGGTATCATCTGTTCAAAGGATTCTAAGTGGACTAAGATGCTTCAGCCATTCATTCCAC
>DCIF01000102.1:13657-33466 GCA_002315795.1 Bacteroidales bacterium UBA1733 | reverse complement strand
GTCTCTATGAGTCTCTTGATATGGATTACATCTCTCACGGTCCTATGTTCATCGATTACCTCGCTAAGGAACTCGATGCTTACGGTGTACCTGTAATCCTCCCTCCAGGTGGTCTTGGATGTCACCTCAACGCTGGTGCATTCGTTCCTGATATGCCACACAACCAGTATCCTGCTGCTGCAGTTGGTACCGCTCTCTACATCATCTCAGGTATTCGTGGTATGGAGCGTGGTACAGTTTCTGAACAGCGCGAGCCAGACGGTTCTGAGCGTTATGCTGAACTCGAACTCCAGCGTCTTGCAGTTCCTCGTCGTGTGTTCACCCTCTCACAGATCAAGTACTGTGCTGACCGTGTTAAGTGGCTTTGGGATAACCGCGAGCTTATCGGCGGTCTTCAGTGGACAGAGGAGCCTGAGGTTCTCCGCTTCTTCTTCGGCCGCATGAAGGAGATCGGCAACTGGCAGGAGAAGCTCGTTGAGAAGTTCAAGGCAGACTTCGGCGACTCTCTTTAATAAGTACCTATTAACACATAAATCTATAAAAATCCCAGGAGCAAGCAGTGATGCATTCTCCTGGGATTACTTTTGCCTTTTCAAGGCCTTGAAAAGTCCATTTGGATTTTCTGATGAGCCTCTCAAGCTCTTGAAAGGGTCTTTTGAATTTTCCGATGAGTCCCTCAAGGCCATGAAAAGGCCATTTGAAACGTTAGAAGAGCGACTCAGGATCAGAAGGTTCTTCTTCTGCCTCAGGATCTTCTTCAGAATCCTCACATTCGGTAACAGGTTCTGGCTGTCTGAGCGGCTCAATTTCCTCAATAAACGCCACTTTATACGGGGTAATACGCTTACCCTTGGTGTTCATACTGCGCACCGCAATGAATTCTTCTGCCTCAATTTCGAGTGGCGGACGGAAATCATCGGGTTTACCCAGCGTAACGCGGAAACGAGGGAATGGAACCACCGAATAGAGCGGCTGGCCCTGACGACGTGCATCGATGGATAGTTTATTGCCATCAACCACAGTTGCCATCTGGAATCTGTCTGCATCGCCCACCAGATTCTGCTTGGTTGCCTTAGCGTCAAGCAGACTTCGCTTCAGGTTATAGCACTTGTTATCGTTATCCCACAGGATAAACGTCCAGACCTTCTGTGCATCATATTTCTCGACAATCATTACATTCGACTCATAATGATTGTTCTCATCAAAGCTGGTGATGTAGTAGTCGTAGTTATCGAGCACAATGAGCACGCGGTCATCACTGAGGAACTCACCCAGGTAGCGGCCCTGCTTGTTGTAGTTGATACGCTGCACATCAGGGTCCCACCAGACGGGACGGCCACCCAGCGTAGAGCCACCATCGGCCGTCTTTGAGATCTTCTGCACATCGGCCTTGGTGAGCAGATTGCCCTTCACGCCACGGCCCTTGACAGGGGTCTCGGCAAAGTCTCGGTCAAAGTTGATGACCTTCGAGCCTCGGAGCTTCGACTTGATGAAGACCTTGATGGTCTCAGCCTCACCGTTGGCATTGGCGCTGAAATAGACGATCTTCGAACCAGGTTTGCCCTGTGTGATGTCATAAACTTTATCGCGCATGATAGAGGTGATCGGGAAGCGCTTGATCATGTGCGCCCCTCCCTTGCCATCACGATATACGACGTTGTAGATGGTGCGCGAATCGTTCTTACGATAGACCGCCAGATGCAGCACGTCATTGCCAATATAGACTTTCGAATCGACTTTCACCACCTTATACTGGCCACTCTTGTAGATGACCAGGATCTCATCAATCTCAGAACAGTTGCAGACGAACTCTGACTCAGACTGTTTGAGGCCTGTACCCATGAAACCCTCACGATAGTTGACCCACAGCTTCATGTTGCTCTCAATGACCTTAGAAGCATCAACCGAATTGAAATTGCGGATCTCGGTGAGACGTGGATGTTCTGCACCATATTTCTCTTTCAGGTGCTCGAACCACTTGATGGTATAATCTGTCAGATGACGCAGGTTCTTCTCTACTTCCTTGATCTTCTTGCGCGTAAGCAGTAATTCATCTTCAGCCTTCTGGCTATTGAACTTATGGATACGTGCCATCTTGATATCCTCCAGACGCAGGAGATCATCGCGCGTAACTTCACGCACAAAATCCTTCTTGAAAGGCTCCAGACGAGCGTCAATATGGTTGAGTGCCGAATCCAGGTCCTTGGCCTGCTCATATTCCTGGTCCTTATAGATACGCTCCTCGATAAAGATCTTCTCCAGCGAGCAGGTCATAAGGTGCTCAAGGAGTTCTCCACGTGTTACTTCCAGTTCCTGACGCAGCAGTTCGCGGGTATTCTCGGCACTGCGACGGAGGACATCGCTCACCGAAAGGAAATGCGGTTTCTTATCGTAGATGACACAGCAATTCGGAGAAATGGAGATCTCACAATCCGTGAATGCATAGAGCGCATCAATGGTCTTGTCTGACGATACACCTGGCATCAGATGCACCACGATTTCAGCTTTTGAGGCCGTGAAATCATCGAACGACTTGATCTTGATCTTGCCTTTCTCTATGGCTTTCTTGATACTCTCAATCAGCGAATCAGTGGTCTTGCCGTAAGGCACATCCGTGATACGGAGTGTCTTCTGGTCAATCTTGTCAATACGGCTACGAACCTTGACCACACCTCCGCGCATACCATCGTGATACTTGGCCACATCAATCAGGCCACCGGTCGGGAAATCAGGATAAAGTTCGAAAGCTTCACCTTTCAAACAAGCGATAGAAGCATCGAGCAACTCATTGATATTATGAGGCAGGATCTTTGACGATAGACCCACGGCAATGCCCTCCACACCTTGTGCCAGGAGCAGAGGGAATTTGATTGGCAGACAAATAGGTTCCTTCTTACGACCATCGTAAGAGAGCTGCCAAGGGGTGATCTTGTTGTTATAGACGACCTCGAGTGCGAATTTCGAAAGACGTGCCTCAATGTAACGTGGAGCAGCTGCTGAGTCTCCTGTGAGGATATTACCCCAGTTGCCCTGACAGTCAATGAGCAGGTCTTTCTGTCCCATCTGCACCAATGCATCGCCAATAGAAGCATCACCATGAGGGTGATACTGCATGGTCTGACCCACAATGTTGGCCACCTTATTATATCGGCCATCGTCAATGACCTTCATGGCATGCAGGATGCGACGCTGCACAGGTTTCAAACCATCTGCCAGGTGTGGCACAGCACGCTCAAGGATGACGTATGAGGCATAGTCGAGGAACCAGTTCTGGTACATTCCACCCAGATGGTGAATCTTATCCTCGCCGGCTTCATCGTCATTGTGTGGCATGTAGCCATTGCCGCCAGCAGCGGCTTCTTCTGTGTCTTCGGTTTCTATGTCGGTCAGCTCTTCGTCTTTCTGCTGGTCTTCGTCTTTAATCATTCTATTTCGGTAAGTAGTGTAGAGGTATTAGCGAAAATGCATCATTTGTTAGAAGAAATAAGTCAGGCTGATGCGATGAACACCCTGCTTGTAGTCTTCGTCAAACTGATTTGATTTATCCTTGAGATTTCCCTCGTAAGTATCAGACAGAGGGAAAGAATAGTTGTAAGCTGCCTGAAGATGCTTGAAAAGAATCAAACCAAAGCCAAGATCATAGCGCCAGACGATATCTTTGGTCGTAATCTTATCCTGATAAGACTTGTCAATCTTACTAAGGGTCAACCCAGCCTGTGGACCGGTGAAAACGAATGGTACCACCAGCAGATCGACACCAGGAATGCTCAAGTCATAGCGCAGATGAAGAGGCACGGCAAGATAGTTAACTTTCTCTGTCTCTGATGAGACTTTTGGCGTTCCGGAGCTAGAGGCACCTTCGGTAACAGGAATAGAGATCTTCTCCTGCGAATAGATCAGCGAGCCATCCAAACCTAAGCCGATGATTGGCAAGGTCACTTTGAGCTGAGCACCGGCAAACCAGCCGTTCTCAGAATCAGGATTCCAACCAAAAGTATTAGATGCTTCCCCCTTTGTGATATTCATACCTGCTGTAAGACCAAAGCTGAAAGGATTGGCATTTGAAGCAGTGAAAAACGTCATAAAGACAAGCAAAGTAAAGATTATTCTTTTCATAAAGCATTGTAATTTGCTGCAAAGATAGTACATTTTACCCTTTATTCCTAAAGATTATCTGGTTTTTTATTAAAATATGTGTAGTTTTTTGGCGATTCGAGAAAAAAAAACGATATTTGCGCAAATTATTAATAGTGAAAATCATGAAGTTCTGGATGCAAGGCTTTGGCAGCCTCATCATAATATTGACTCTAAGTCTGACCTGCAGCGAGCAGGCCATAGCCCAGTCTAACACCAACAGAAAGAAAGTTTCAGACCGCCATCTTGATGCCCAGCAGTATATGGAAATCCTGGGCTCGGCCATCACTACTCTTCAGGGACAATATGTTGACACCATTGATTGGAATCGCGTGCTCACAGCAGGTATTGACGCCATGCTGCGGGAACTTGATCCCTACACTGAATTCTATAGCGAGGACGATCAGGCCGACTTCAAGACCATGACCACAGGCGAATATGGTGGTGTTGGTGCGATCATTCAGCAGCGCGGCGACACGGTTTTTGTGGCCAATCCTTACGTTGGCCGCCCGGCTCAGCAGGCAGGTGCTCGTGTGGGAGACGCTATTATTGCCATCAACGGTGAGAGCATGATCAAAAAGACAGTCAGTGATGTGAGCGACAAGTTACGCGGACAGGCAGGAACCACCTTCACCGTCCGTGTGAAGCGTCCTTTTGTTGCAGAGCCGATTGATCTGCAGATCACCCGTCGCAAGATTGTACTTGATGCTGTTCCTTACTACGGATGGCTGACAGACAGTATTGGTTATATCAATCTCTCACAGTTTACCGATAAGGCAGCACAGGACGTCCAGGCAGCTCTTGAGGAGTTTAAGGCCACCGGTAAGCTCCACGGACTGGTCTTTGACCTGCGCGGCAATGGTGGAGGCTTGCTTGACGAGGCAGTAAAGTTGGTAGGTATGTTCGTCCCTAAGGGAAGCCTGGTGGTGGAGACTAAAGCCAAGCGCCCTGAGTGGAACATCTCTTATCGCACCAACACGCAACCTATTGAACCGACGCTTCCTATCGTCTGTCTTGTAGATCGCAACTCGGCTTCTGCCTCTGAGATTGTCAGTGGTGCACTGCAGGATATGGACCGTGCCGTGATTCTTGGCGAACGCTCGTTTGGCAAGGGACTGGTGCAGAGCACTCGTCCGCTGCCATACAATACGCTGATGAAGTTTACATCGGCCAAATACTACATTCCCTCTGGCCGCTGCATACAGGCCATCAAATATGGTGCAGACGGACAGGCGGTGCAGATTGCCGATTCATTGACCACCGTCTTCCATACCGCCAACGGACGTGAGGTACGAGATGGCCGAGGCATCAAGCCTGATATGGAGGTCAAGCCACAAGTAATGTCGAACCTTGCTTATTACTTAGAGCGTGAGTATGTCACAGCAGATTACGCCAACCGTTATCGTCACGAGCATGAGACCCTCCCGGCAGTGGCCGACTTCAAACTCTCGGATGCTGAATATGCAGACTTCTGTCAGGAAGCGCTAAAGCATAAGAACGACAGCGTACTGACCAAGATCCTGAAGGTGACTGATATGGCACATGAACTGGACTCTTTGCAAAGTGAGATCCGTGAAGACATAGAGTCAGAGCTGGCACTGCGCTACTACTACCAGCGCGGACAGAACCAGCGTCTGGTGATGGGCGACAAGACGGTGCATGCTGCCATAGAACTTTTGGGCGATGCAGCTCGTTATAATGCCATCCTCCATCCGAATGCCGGCAAGAAGGAGGTGAAGAAAGACAAGAAGAAAAAGAAATAATAAATCTAAAATACACAAATAATCATGAAAAAGATGCTTTTATGCGGCATGGCCGCAATGCTTTCTCTTTCTGCAATGGCACAGGAGGAAGTTAAGGAAGAAAAGAAGGCTGATGAAGGCTTTCAGTTTACTACCGTTGATTCTCTCGCAATCTCTCCTGTAAAGAATCAGAAGAATGCTGGTACCTGCTGGTGTTACTCTGGACTCAGCTTCCTTGAGAGTGAGATCTTGCGCAAGAGTGGCAAGATGTATGATTTCTCTGAGATGTATGTCGTTTCAAAGACTTACATTGAGCGTGCAGAGAAGGCTGTCCGCACTCATGGCGACGTCAGCTTCAGCCAGGGCGGTCAGGATGGAGACATTCTTTATGCAATGCGTCATTTTGGTCTGGTGCCTGATGCAGAGATGCCTGCTGGTGCAATGTATGGCGATACTTTGAGCAACCACAGTGAACTTTCAGCCCTCACAGATCCTATGGTAGCTGCAGCTGCAAAGTCACGCAAGCTGCAATTCAGTCCTGATGGCGAACCACTCTGGAAGAAGTCTGTACGTGCCGTACATGAGATCTACCTGGGTAAGACCCCAGAGAAGTTTATCTACGAAGGCAAGGAATATACACCAATGAGCTTCTTCAAGTCAACAGGTCTGAATGCTGATGACTATGTAAACATCGGTTCATTCACTCATCATCCTTATTCTACCGGCGATTACCTTGGCGTAGGTTTTGCCATTGAGGTACAGGACAACTGGCGCTGGGAAGAGTGCACCAACGTAGAGCTCGACGACTTCATGCAGATCATTGACGATGCTGTCAAGAATGGCTATACAGTACTTTGGGGTGGTGACGTCAGCGAAGACGGCTTTACACGTGATGGTCTGGCTGTATATCCTGACATGGAGGCTCCTGATGCTCCTGGTGCTGATCAGGCTCATTGGCTCAAGCTCGACCGCAATGCAAAGAATAAGGAGATCGCCAAGAAGCCTCTGCCACAGAAGAAGGTTACGGCAGACGAGCGCCAGCGTGGCTTTGACAACTTCGAGACCACTGACGATCATGGCATGCACCTCTTCGGTACCGCAAAAGACCAACTTGGTAACAAGTACTATATGATCAAGAACAGCTGGGGTAAGACCGGCAAGTATGATGGTATCTGGTATATGACTCCAGAATTCGTACGTGCCAAGACCCTCAATATTCTGGTCAACAAGAACGCCCTTTCAAAAGAGATGCGCAAGAAGTATGGTATTTAAGCATACTCAAATCAGTTAATAGTTAATAAGTTATTACTGGTGGATTTTAATCAGACAGTAAATAAACTGAGCGATATCAGTTCAAGCGAACTACATCACTATGGCATCGAGGGAATTCCTTTTCCCTCGGTGCTCGAATTGCATGAGATCGTAGATCTGTGTCGCTCGGTGCTTTTCCCGGGATTCTACGGGAAATCGGTCGTAGATGCCGGGAGTTTGAAGTTCCATGTAGGAGTCAACACCGAGCGTATCTACGAAAAACTAACCAAACAGATTGTGGCAGGACTGGCTTTGATGCTTGGCGATAAATATGATGAGCATACTGCTTTGTGGGATGCTGCTCGCCGCCGGTCAAAAGCTTTTGTGGAAAGCCTGCCACAGTTACGTGATTTGCTCGAGACAGACGTAGTAGCACACTACCGTAATGACCCTGCAGCTCATAATCTGGGAGAAGTCATCCTCTGCTACCCTGGCATGCGTGCTATCTCAGGATACCGCATTGCCCACCGTCTTGTGGAACTTGACGTACCTCTCATTCCACGAATGATTACCGAAATCGGACATTCAGAAACCGGTATCGACATCCATCCGGGAGCTACCATCGGACACTCTTTTGCCATCGACCATGGTACGGGTGTTGTCATCGGTGCAACAGCCATCCTCGGACATAATGTAACACTCTACCAAGGTGTTACCCTCGGTGCCAAGAACTTCCCACAGGAAGAAGACGGCACGCTGGTCAAGGGCATTGCACGTCACCCGATTCTGGGAGACAATGTGGTGGTATATGCCAACGCCACCATCCTGGGCCGTATCAACATTGGCAACAACGCCACTATTGGCGGCAACCTCTGGGTCACTCACGATGTGCCAGAGAACGCAAAACTCTTCTACAAGCAGAATTAATTTTAATCAATATATATGGATAAATTTAAGATCGTAGCCAAGACCCTCGCAGGACTCGAGGAGATTCTTGCCAAAGAGATCGAACAGTTAGGAGGTACTAACATTGCCATCGGCAACCGCATGGTAAGCTTTATCGGCGACAAGCAGTTGCTCTATAAGACCAACCTCTGGGTGCGTACCGCCTTACGTATTCTCAAACCAGTAGAACAGTTCGACGCTTGTGATCCTGATGAGCTCTACGCTCAGATCAAGGCTATTGACTGGAGTAAATATGTGGCTGAGGGTCAGACCATCGCCATCGACAATACAATTTATAGTGAGAATTTCCGTAATTCACGTTATGCTATCTACCGTGCTAAGGATGCTATCTGCGACTGGTTCGTAGAACATGAGATGAAGCGTCCGAAGGTTGCAGTTGCCAGCGCAGACGTGCAGTTCAACCTGCATATCAGTGACAACTGGGACATCACCATTGACGAGGAGACCGGGGAGTCTTCCCGCTCTTCACACTGCACGCTCTCGCTTGACGCCAGTGGAGATCCTCTATACAAGCGTGGCTACAAGGAGCAGTTGACCGACGCTCCTATCAGCGAAGTCTTGGCAGCCGGCATTCTGATGAAGGCTGGTTATGATGGCTCACGCGACCTCTACGATCCTATGTGTGGTTCTGGTACCTTCCTGATTGAGGCAGCTCTCATTGCCACCAATACGCCAGCCGGACTCTATCGCAAGAACTTCGGTTTCCAGCGTTGGACCGTCGGAGAACTGGCTTTCGATGAGGAGATGTGGCAGGAGCTGTATGATGATGATAGCCAGGAGCGCGAGTTCCTCAATCATATCTATGGCAGTGACATCAGCAAGGTAGCTCTCGAAGCTACTGCACAGAATATCCGTGCCGCTGGCCTCAGCAAATATATCACTCTTGAAGTGAAGGACTTCGAAGAAGTTGAGAAGAATCCGATGAACGAAGGTGGTGTCCTCGTGATGAATCCACCTTATGGCAAGCGTCTCTTCACCGATGTTCCTACCTTTTATAAGATGGTGGGTAATGTGCTCAAACAGAAGTTCCAGGGTTGTGAAGCTTGGATTATCTCAAGTGACGATCCAAATGCCATGTTCTCTGCGGTAGATCCTCGTACAGGTTTCCGCAAGGAGGGTACGCCATTCGACTTTGTTGGTCTCAAGCCTTCAATCAAGATTGACCTCAACAATGGAGGCATTCCATGTCAGTTGCGCAAGTATGAACTGTTCTCTGGCAAGTATGACGAATTCCGCAAGGAGGGTGGCGAACTTGACAAAACCTCAGCAGATCAGAAGCAGGATAATTCAAAATATGAGAATATCCGCAACAAAAAACCAAGTCGCTTCAGCAGCGATAAGAAGTTCGGTGACAAACCAGGACGCTTCGGTGACAAGAAACCATTTGGTGAGAAGAAGTTCGGTGAGAAGAAATTCGACAAAAAAGAAGATGGCGAAGGCAAGAAGCGCTTCTATGACAAGGATGGCAAGGCCTTTGAGCGTGGCCATAAGCGCATTGACGACAAACCAAAGCGTACCCGCACAGCCAGCACTGAGCGCACCTACGCTGTAGGTAAGGATGGCAGCATCACAGCAAAACCAGCGGGAGAAAAGCCAGCTTTCGAGAAGAAGCCATTCGGTGACAAGAAATTCGGCGACAAGCCATTCACTCCACGTGGTAACTTCAAGCGTAACGCTGAAGGCAAGTTTGAGGAGCGAGAAGGCGAATTCCAGCCACGTGGCAAGCGTGAGTACGATCCTAACCGACCCATGTTCCACAAGGATTTTGACATGAGCAAGGCCGTTCTGGACTATTCTCAGGACGACACTAAGAAAGATTAATCTCATGAAGAGAATACTATTTTCTGCATTTATGGCAGCTACCCTCTCGGCATCAGCACAGCACACCATAATCAGCACGACTCCTGCACAACAGGGAGAGTTGCCAACCATGGCGCAGATGACCCCTGGCCACCCTGATTATATCTATGCACCAGGATTGGTCGGCACTTCCTTTGACGATAACGGGAAGTTCACTTTCTATCTACCTGAAGAGGCCGACAAAGCTCCAGCTAAGACTCACGAAAAGGGAACGTTGAGTGCAGACGGACTCTGGACTGCGCTTAATGAAGGTGATCGCCTGTGGGTAGAGACGGTTGGCGCGACAGAAAAACAGCGTCTGCAGGTCAGCGCTCCTGATGCTCCGAGTGATAGTCCGAATGCAGGACAGTCAGACGTCGTATGGGGACAATCGGTTCATCGCAATGAGTTTGGTATCAACGGAGGTCTCTTCTGGAGTCCGGAAGGCCATCAGCTGGCATTTTACTGCATGAACCAATCGATGGTTGGCCAGTATCCTTTGTTGCAGACAGACGCTCGTGAAGCAGAAGTCAAGTGGATCCGCTATCCTATGGCTGGCATGACCAGTCATCAGGTGGTTCTGGGCATCTATCGCCCTGAAGAACAGCGTACTTTATGGATCAAGACAGGTGCAGAACTCCCTCAATCTACCCAGCAACCAGCAGCAGGAACACGACATCATCAGCTGGTCAGTGATCCGGAGCACTATCTCACCTGCATCAGCTGGCGACCAGATGGCAAACAGATCTTCATTGCTGAACTTAATCGTAAGCAGAACTATATGGAGCTCAACGCTTATGATACAGAGACTGGTGAATATATCGAGACGCTCTTTACCGAAGAGTCTGATAAATATGTCGAGCCAGAAGATCCATTGACTTTCCTGCCAGGATCGAATGATAAGTTCATCTGGATGAGCGAACGTGATGGCTATAAGCACATGTATCTTTACGACCTCTCGGCTTCACGCACGTCAGAAGGCCTCAGCGGCAAACAACTCACACAAGGTGACTGGATGATCAACGAGCTGATTGGTATAGATGCAAAGTGCAAGTATGCTTATTTTATGGCGACCAAGGAGAGTCCTTTAGAGGACCATCTTTACAGTCTGGATATGAAGACGCTCAAAGTGAACCTGATCACTACGACTCCTGGACGTCACTCGGTGATGTTCAACAAACAGTACACTCAGGTCTATGACTCGTTTGTAAGTCACGATACTCCTCGTCAGTGTCAGATGATCACTCTTAAGAAAGGTCGCGTTTCTTCAGTTTCTGTGCTTTATACAGCACCTGATCCATACGCAGCCAACGAGAAGCATAAGGCCATCGCCCGTCCTGAAGTAGAAGTCGGCACACTCAAAGCAGCGGACGGACAGACAGATCTCTATTATCGACTGGTCAAGCCTCTTGAATACACTCAAGGGAAGACCGACAAGAAATATCCGGTCGTGGTCTATCTCTACAATGGACCACACGCACAAATGGTTACTGATGGCTATCAGTGGGGTCTCCCTGGTTGGGATGCTTATATGTCCACTCGTGGCTATGTTGTATTTACAATCGATGGCCGTGGTTCTGACAAACGAGGACTCGCTTTCGAGCAGGCCATCTGGCACAATCTTGGCTACAACGAAGGTAAGGATCAGATGAAGGGTGTTGAGTATCTCAAGACACTCCCTTATGTCGATGCAGATCGTATCGGCATCTACGGCTGGAGCTATGGCGGCTTCATGACTACCTATATGACCCTCAACTATCCTGAGACATTCAAGGTTGGTGTCTGTGGCGGACCGGTTCTTGACTGGAAACGTTATGAGATCATGTATGGTGAGCGTTATATGGGTTCTCCTCAGGATAATCCTGAAGGCTATGCAGCCAACACGATGATCGACCAGACAGAGAAGCTGAAGAGCCATCTGCTGATCATTCACGATGATCAGGATGACACCGTAGTGCCACAGATGTCTTATCAGTTCCTCAAGAACTCTGTCGCTACCGGCACTTATCCAGACTTCATGATGTACATGAACCATCCTCACAACGTCAGAGGCAAGGATCGCGTACACCTTTTAAATAATATATCAAGGTACTTTGACGAAAACCTCTAACCCTACCCTTCTTTTTTAGTATGAATATACTTTTGCTCGGCAGTGGCGGCCGTGAATGCGCCATCGCATGGAAGTTGGCACAGAGCGCCAAGTGTGACAAACTCTTTATTGCACCAGGTAACGCTGGCACTACTGCGTATGGCGAAAACGTTAAGATTAAAGTCAACGAATTTGACAAAATCGCAGACTTCTGTCTCAGCAATGCCATTGACATGGTTGTGGTGGGTCCTGAGGATCCATTGGTAAACGGCATCGTCGATTTCTTTGAGAGCAATGAGAAGCTGGCAGCCATCCCAGTCATTGGTCCTACCAAAGCAGCGGCTCAACTGGAAGGCTCAAAGGATTTCTGTAAGCAGTTCATGACTCGCCATGGCATTCCAACTGCACGTTATCAGAGCTTCACAGCTGCAGAGTATGACGAGGCCTGCAAGTTCCTTGAGCAGCTTCAAGCTCCTTATGTTCTGAAGGCAGACGGATTGGCAGCAGGTAAGGGTGTACTCATTCTTCCTACACTTGAAGAGGCCAAAACCGAACTCAAGGAGATGCTCAATGGTATGTTCGGTGCGGCATCAGCTACCGTCGTCATCGAAGAGTTTATGTCAGGTATCGAATGTTCAGTATTTGTGTTGACCGATGGCGATCACTACAAGATCCTGCCAGTAGCTAAGGATTACAAGCGTATTGGTGAGGGTGATACCGGCCTCAACACAGGTGGTATGGGCAACTGCTCTCCTGTTCCTTTTGCCAATGCTGAGTTCATGCAGAAGGTTGAAGAGCGGATTGTCAAGCCTACCATCGAAGGATTAAAGAAAGATCAGCTCAAATATAAAGGTTTCATCTTCCTGGGACTCATCCGCATGGACCGCGACATCCAGAACTACCATGCTGGTGATCCTATGGTCATTGAATACAATGTACGTATGGGAGACCCAGAGACAGAAGTAGTCATGCCTCGTATCAAGAGTGATCTTGTAGAACTGCTCGAAGGTGTCGCTGCTGGCAATCTTCATGAGAAGACCTTGGAGGAAGATCCTCGTGCTGCCGTAACCGTGGTGCTCGTTTCTGGTGGTTATCCTGGCTCATACGAGAAGGGCAAGGTGATGACTGGTATGAACAATGCTCTCTTCACACAGGGTGTAGTATCACCAGCAGAGAGCAACCAGAAGTCGATTCTTTTCCACGCAGGTACGGCTTCTGACCAGGAGACCACAGTCACCGCTGGCGGTCGTGTTATCTGTGTTACCTCTTATGGTACTGACCGTGCTGCTGCACTTGCTCAGAGCATGCGTGGCGCTGAACTCATCCAGTTTGAAGGCAAATACTATCGTCGCGACATTGGCAAGGACCTTGCTGCTTGGGATTGATCATTGCCCTAACACAATCGCTCTATTGTGAATTCGCTTCTGTTTCCGCTTAGTCGCTACAAGTTCATCACCGTGGTGTTGATCCTGTTGAGTGCAGCATTGATCGTCGGTCAGACTTTCCTGACCGACGCTAATCCTGTTTACTTGTGGTGCAACTGGGCTGTTGGAGGCGTTTTCGCCGTTGTTTTATGGTATG
This sequence comes from Bacteroidales bacterium UBA1733, assembly GCA_002315795.1. The sequence goes on along the minus strand of DCIF01000102.1, from coordinate 19,864 downwards.
TGATGGGACGCTTCCACTTAGGTGGTGTCTCCGAAGGTAAAGCACTGGCAATCACCTGGCCACTGATGAGTATGGCGCAGAATTTTGCGTATCTCTATTTCAATCCTACCTTCCCCTATTACCACGGACTTCTGCAGTTGCTGGCGCTTATGGCTATCATCACGCTCATACTCAGCACATGGCAATCTGAACAATCTCCAGCACGCTGCATAGGTATTGGCATGCTCATCGGACTTACGGCAACCCTTTTCCCTCGCACGATCCTCTGGCTTGTACTGATGCCGTTTATCATGTTCCACATGCGCTCTGCCAGTATCCGCAATGTTCTTAGCACCTTCACTGGTGCTCTTTTGGGTATCTGGATTGACTATTTCCTGATTTTCTCCTTCCTCTCTCCTTCCGAAGCAGATCAGATTATCTTGCAGTTCTTGCATATCTTTGATATGATAAACTATGCAGATATTCTTTCCGGACTCACCCTCGGACAATGTCTTTTTCTGGCTTTATTGGCGATTCTGGTAATCGTCTATAGCCTCTCTGCGATGGTTCTTGGAACAGGACATAGTATCAGATCAGGTGCCAGTATCGTACTTCTCTCTTCACTGAGCATTGCAGAAGTCATATTTCTCTGCTTTGATCTCAGTAACACCGCACTGTACATCAGTCAGCTGGCATTGTTCCTGTGTATCCAGCTTACGATTCATCAGGCGAATATCAGATCTTCGGCCAATGAATGGTGGACCATCTTGACAATTGTCATCAGTCTTGGCATCTCTATTCTTCCCTTAGTCGATTTGATATGAATACTGATAACATAGTACTCCGATGGGCCGAGCAGTCCGATGCCCCTTTCATCGCCTGGGGAGTCTGCTGTGCATTGCACCGGCTACCCTCTCCCCAAATGCTCGAGTACATTGCCACACATATCTGTAATCAAGAAACAGATATTCTGTATTCCTATCGGAACACATTGTTGGCTTTTGATGGAGAAAAACCCGTTGGTCTCTGTCTCTGCTATGATGGCAAGGGTTATCATGAGCGACGTCTCAAGACATTTGCCTTGTTTGAAGCAGATGCCGACATGGATCTTGAGAATGCCGAAGACGAAACCTCAGCTGGCGAGTATTACATTGATTCGCTGGCCGTCCTTCCTGAATATAGAGGGAGAGGCATCGCACAAAGATTAATGTCGGCACAGATACAACATGCCAAAGACCTCGGCATTCCGCTCACTACCTTGCTGGTCGATCCGGATAATCCTCCAGCACTTCGGCTCTATAAAGCACTAGGATTCAAAGATTACTGCGATTGCTATGCATTCGGAATGACTTATAAAAAAATGGCACTACCCACATAAGGAGCAGTGCCATTTCTTTTATTGTTCTATGCTGACATGCACTTTCTTTACTAATCTTAAGTAATATTTAGCAGAAGTACCGGCGTTCAGAATAGAAGAGCCACTCACAAAACCGATGGCCTGAATCGCATCATCACAAAGATAGCGCGCATTTTCACTACCAGACTTTAATACCATAGCATCTCCTCCGAGTGGCGTGATGACGTTATTCAGATAACTGAGGTTGCTATCAGCGTACCACTGCTTCAACTGCTGAATCTCGTAGTTCGAAGGTATCTTCCATCCTGTCATACCATCCTCATTATAAGCAGCAGCCAGGTTGAGAGCATCCCGCTCATGGCCAGAAGCGTTGGCTGAATAGACCTTAGAATACTGTTTTAAGCTGATGAGCAGCAGATCGGCTTCGGTAGAGGTCTGATTCATTACCAATGCAATCACATGGCCGTCCCAGAGGGTCAGAGCCGAAGGAATCTGCTCCACGGTCTCATTATCTGGCACGTCATCATCCACCTGATTATCTGAGGATGCACCTTCACCGAATTCGAAAGTATATGTTTTCGGGTCTTTCCAACTATCTACAGACAAAGAACCAATCAAGTCAAAACTCTGCAAGCGTTCGCCAGATTTATAGATTCCAGTGAGCGTATAAGGCTGAGCGGCCGAAAGTGGCTCATTGACGGTATAACCATAACTATATTGCTCCCCATTATCCGTAATTGAAATCGTCATTACCGTCTGAGATTCCGCTCCCGGCAGAACGTAGATAGTTTCTGTCTTCCAGACATTATTTGCGTCCTTCTCAAAACTGACTCTCGCAATAACCGCTGACGAATATTGACCATCCATGCCAAAACCGCCATATTGCTTGGCAATACTCATACTTGCTTCACTCACAGTCGCAGGCAAATCCTTCAATGACACCGAGAAAGAGGCACTTCGACTACTCATTATGACATCTACATTGGCCGCATTCTCTTCTAACTGAACATCTGCAAAGCCAACAAACAGCGGTTTGGTAGCATATCCCACCTGAGGAATAGAAATGACTGCATCCGAGAGAGAATAATCCGCAGGTTCTGAATGAGCTGCATGTCCAGTAAGTGCAGAAATACGATAGTTTCCTACCGGTAGTTTCATTTTAAGTTGGTCTGACTCTGATGCTATGACTTCCTGCGCTCTTTTGTTTCCCTCGTCATCATACGCGAGGACCAGCACCGGATAGTCAATCACTCCTGTGGCACTACGAGTTGTCAACTTTATTGTTGTTTTGGCCTTATTCGACTCTTCTGCTTCGATATTCTTCTCCACATCCTCTGCTAAAGGTTGAAAGCACGAGGAGAAATAGAAGGGGATAAGTGCTAAAATAGCCATGGACATCAATGGTCTTTCCATGTTTTTCGATATTGTATGTTTATAATTTTGTATTGTATAAATATTATCATTGAAGTGCGATGTATAACAAAGTTACATAATAATAGGAATGTCTCGCCTCAGCCATCTACAATGATGCAAAAGAAAAGAAAGATTATCTTCAATATTCAGATTTGCTACTCATACATAACAAAAGAAAAGGCAAAACACAAAAAAGTGCTCTCCAAGGTACTGAAAGAGCACTTAAATGGACATAATAGGAATCCTTGATGCATGAAATCGGAAAAAGAAATCAAGTTCCGTCTTCATCGATCACGGAAAACGGAAACTGATTTCACAATCCGGTTTCATCGACCAACGAAACCGGAAAAAGAAATCAAAATCCGGTTTCAGAGGTCTCTGAAACCGGATAATAATACCGCAAATGACTTATGCAGATAATATTCATTCCCAAGCGATTTCGCCACTGCCTAAACAGATACGACCGTCAGGAGTATAGATCACACAGAACTGTCCAGGAGCCACACCATTGGTCTTTTCTTCCATCTGCAGGAAGTAACTGCCATCAGGACGAGCCGTCAGGATTCCCGAACGGAGCTCTGCCACGTGACGGATCTTAAATAACACGGGAATGCGGGTCTCTTCGTTTGAAGAAATACGTAATAACTGTCTTTTATCATCTGCTAAAGCAAACGGATCGAGCGTTATCCAGTGCATGTCTCGCATCACGAGCCAATCCTGCTTCTGCGCCTCAGGATCGTATCCTCGGCTGACATAAATGATGTTCTGATCAATATCTTTCTTAATGACAAACCAGGGTCCGCCACTCAAGTACAGACCTTTTCGTTGGCCGATGGTATGGAACCAGAATCCCTGATGTGTCCCTAAGACCTTGCCGGTCTCAAGTTCAATGATCGGACCTTCTTTCTTACCAAGGAAACGCTCAATAAACTCATTATAGTTGATTTTCCCCAAGAAGCAGATACCCTGAGAATCCTTTCGATGAGCCGATGGGAGTTTGGCCTCCTCCGCAATCCGTCGAACCTCACCTTTGGCCATGGCTCCTATAGGGAAAAGGCTATGGCTGACCTGAAGACCGGTCAGCTGAGCCAGGAAATCGGTCTGGTCTTTGACAGGATCTGGCGTCGTTCCCAGGAAAGAATAACCACATTCTTCTACGATCGTAGCATAGTGACCTGTGGCGGTCTTGTCATAGAGATGTCCTACTTTCTGATCAAAAGCACCGAACTTAATGAGTCGGTTACACATCACATCCGGATTAGGAGTAAAGCCACGACGCACCTTATCGATCGTATATGAGACTACGTTGTCCCAATACTCATGCTGGAGATCTACCACATCATAGCGAAGACCATAACGGCGTGCCATGGCCTTGACGATCTCAAGATCCTCTTCCTGCGGACATGAATAGCCATCCTCATTCATACCAATCTTGATATAAAAGAGGTCTGGCTTCAACCCTTGTTCACAGAGCAGATGGACGGCTACGCTGCTATCTACACCGCCACTTAATAATGCTGCAATATTCATTCTTGCTTAGAAAATGCGTTCCAGCCTTGTGCTTTGAGCGTTACTTCAGACTGACCATCACGAGTGATCATCGCAGCTCCCAGCTTCTCGTCGGTGATATGTCCGATAAGGCGAATGCCTGGAATCTGTGAAATGAGTTCATTCTGAGTCAATGGTACCGTGAAGAGCAATTCATAATCCTCTCCACCATTCATGGCTGCGGTCGTAACGTTGAGATTGAACTCTTCGGCCTGCACAGCGGTCTGATAATCAATCGGGATACGTTCCTCATAGATACGACAACCTACCTTACTCTGCTTACAGATGTGCAACAGTTCGCTTGAAAGACCGTCACTGACATCCATCATAGCTGTTGGTGTAATACCAGCTTCGCGCAATGCCTTGACAATATCCTTACGAGCCTCTGGTTTAAGCTGACGTTCCAGGAGATATTCCCGTCCTTCAAACTTCGGCTTGAACAGTGGTGCCTGACTGCCATCTGCACCATTATTTGTCTCACGCTGCCACTGGCGATACTCATTCCAGAACATAGCTTTCTCGCGCTCGAGCAACTGAAGTCCCATATACGCGGCACCGAGGTCGCCACTTACACAGATCAGATCATTAGGACGTGCACCATTACGATACACAGGGTTCTCAGCCACACCAATAGCCGTAATGCTGATGGTCAGTCCGGTCATCGAAGCAGATGTGTCTCCACCCACCAGATCCACGCCATATACATCACAAGCCAGACGCATACCAGCATAAAGCTCCTCAAGATCCTCTACCTTGAAACGCTTGCTGATGCCTAAGCTGACCGTAATCTGGCGAGGGGTTCCCATCATGGCATACACATCGCTGACATTGACGGCTACAGCCTTATAGCCAAGATGACGCAAAGGACAGTAAGTCAAGTCAAAATGAATGCCTTCCAGCAAAAGGTCTGTAGTTACGACCGTCTGTCCCTCAGAGGCATTATTACTAATTACGGCGCAGTCATCGCCTACGCCGTAAATTGAAGATTCTTGTTTCAAAGGAAAGTTCTCTGTCAGATGTCTGATCAGGCCGAACTCTCCATATTCGCTAATTTCCATTTTCTAAAACTTAAATAATCAGCTACGCTTGATCATCTCGCTCATGATGGTAGTCATGAGTGGCTGAGCGGCATTCGCTGCTTCCTGTACCTCCTCGTGGGTAGCTTCCATCGGGACGCCAAAACCTCCAAGATCGGTAATGACACTGACGCCAAAGACCTTGATACCTGCATGACGTGCCACGATTACCTCTGGAACAGTACTCATACCTACGGCATCACCTCCGATAGCGCGGAAGTATGTATATTCGGCACGAGTCTCGAACGTCGGACCCTGAGTTCCTACATAAACACCCTTCTGGAGATGGATGTTCTTCTCAACAGCAATCTTCTCGGCCAAAGCAATGAGCTTCTGGTCGTATGCTTCATGCATATCTGGGAAACGCACACCGAGTTCCGGATCGTTCTTACCACGGAGTGGATGCTCAGGGAAAAGATTGATATGATCGTCAATAATCATCAGGTCGCCGATACGGAACGAACTGTTCATGCCACCAGCAGCATTGCTGACAAAGAGTGTCTCAATGCCACAAGCCTTCATGACACGAACCGGGAAGGTGACTTCCTTCATGTCATATCCTTCATAGTAGTGAAAACGACCCTGCATTGCCATGATCTCCTTACCACCAAGATGTCCGAAGATGAGTTTGCCACTATGACCTTCGACGGTGCTTACTGGCATGTTAGGAATCTCCTCGTAAGGAATAGACTCTGCATCCTCAATCTGAGTAGCGAGCTGGCCAAGACCCGTTCCCAGAATGATAGCAGTCTTAGGACGCATGGCGGTACGACTCAAAATATACTGTGCGGTTTCATTGATTTTCTGTCTCATAGTACGATTTGTTTTATAAAA
>DCIF01000102.1:0-13606 GCA_002315795.1 Bacteroidales bacterium UBA1733 | reverse complement strand
TATGTCAAAAGATTGCATCAAACATTTCTGTTCCGACGCACATAATCAAGAACGATCTGATCAAATTTCTCCTGCTGCTGACTCTGCAGGAAATAGACCTCGGTAGGAAGATAATAGATACGCTTACGCAGTTCTTCGGAAACTGCCGGATGATTGATCATGCGTACCGCATCTTTCTCCGTAGTAATAATCACAGCCTTATGATCTGTCATGCTGGTGCAATAACCGTCTCCATTGATATTCTCAAGACGGACGCTGATCTTCTCAATATCGCGATTAGAGAAATGATGATGATCACCGAATGTCATAATATCAAGCAGACGGTAATGAGCCTGCACATAATGCTCCATAACCGAAGGATCAGCAATACCAGCTACAACCAGCACCTCTGTAGCATGATCAATATCGCAAGGTTCTCCAGTTGCCAGGTTGACCAGACGGCCATAACGATAAGCGCTATGGAAAATGGGTTGGTCAAGTTGTGTCGGCAGGTTGGCACGAATCTCTGTCTCCTCCTCGCTACGAAGTGCATGCGGACATTTCGTCACAATAACAATATTAGCACGCTGCACGCCAGAGATTGGCTCACGCAGACGACCCGCTGGCAAGAGCTTATCCTTGTAGAGTATGCGATTGTAGCTCGTAAGACAGATCGTGAGACCCGGTTTGACATAACGATGCTGCATAGCATCATCAAGCAGAACGACCTTAGGGGGTTGTGGCAACTTGAGCAATTCACGGATACCGTGCACACGCTTTGCATCAACGGCCACGATAATATTCGGATACTTACGATAGAGCTGATAGGATTCGTCTCCTAACTCTGCTGCCGTGATACCAGGCTTGGCCAGAACAAAACCTTTCGTCTGGCGCTTATAGCCACGACTCAGGACCGCTATGGGACCGATGCCCTGACTCTGGAGCAACGATACCAGATATTCTGTATGGGGAGTCTTACCCGTACCTCCTGCGGCCAGATTACCGACACAGATGACAGCAACCTCGTTCTCAAAAGAGACCGAAGGCTTGCGTCCCACATCGAACATGCGGTTGCGGAACCACACTCCTAATCCATAGAGCCAGGAAAATGGCAGGAGAATGTTCAGGTTTTTGACCGTAGGGAGATACATATATAATTATTTAAAAGGTGACAGCATCAAAAGAACGTGCCTGCACATGATCAGCGTTCTGAAGAGTCTTGATAAACTTAAGTGCCTCACGATCGGCTGGAGTAGTGCCAAGGATCATATCAGCAATGCGGATAGAGATATCATCAGCTTTCTCATCAAAGAGCTGCATCAATGCCTCCATCTTTGACTTCTCTGCCGGATAAGTGGTTCGAGTATAGCTACCCTCAGCCAAACCAGCCAGCTCAGCTGCCTTAGCGAATGCAGCATTGATGCCACCAAGCTCATCGACCAATCCGATGTTTACAGCATCGCTACCCGTCCAGACACGACCGCCACCGATGGCCTTGATGCTATCCTGTTCCATGCCACGACCGTCAGCGCAACGCTTTGTGAAAAGATCATACGTATATTCAATTCCACGCTGGATCTTGGCTTTCTCTGCATCATTGGCAGCACGCATAGTGTGAAGTGATCCGAACTGGTGTGTCTTCACCTCCTCAAAATTGACGCCAAGTTTACCAGAGGCCAATTCACTCATATTTGGAATCATGCCAAAAACACCGATTGAACCGGTCAGAGTATTAGGCTCAGCCACAATGTAATTTGCCATACAACTGATATAGTAACCACCAGAAGCGGCATAATCACCCATACTGACTACGATTGGTTTCTTCTCCTTCAAATCTACCAGAGCCTTCCAGATCTGCTCACTGGCAAATGCACTGCCACCAGGACTGTTGACACGGAAGACCACCGCTTTGACATTCTCATCGGCTGCGAGTGCCTGAATGTCCTTGACCAATGAGTTGTAGTAGATTCCGTCGTCGCTTCCATCTGCCTCAGAAGCAATCTCTCCACTGGCATAGAGTATAGCAATCTGATCGCCAGTCACTACAGCAGGCTTATTGGCATTGGCCAAAACCTGCTTAGCGGTAACGGCATGACCAGCAAGCTTCTCCTGTCCCATCTTCTGGAGAACGATTTTCTCAACGTCAGACTTATAAAGCATAGCATCAACCAGACCAGTAGCAGCCAGCTCTTCAGGATTCATATAGCTGACAGCCTCGTTAGCCAAAGAGTCGAGCTGCTCAACAGAAACATTACGGGAAGCCGCGATCTCACGGACCATTACAGACCAGATATTGCTCAGATAAGTCTGTGTCTGCAGATAATTAGCTTCACTGATATGGTCGATCATATATGGCTCAACCGCACTCTTGAAAGTACCGACGCGGAAGATCTGCATCTCAATGCCGAGCTTATCGAGCAGGTTCTTAGGATAAGTAAGCAAAGTGCTCATACCATCAAAGGTTACACCGCCAATCGTATTGACATACAAAGAATCAGCTACTGAAGAGAGGTAATACTGACCGACAGAATAACTGTCATTATAAGCAATGATCCATTTGCCGGCATTGCGGAAATCTGCAAGAGCGTTGCGGAGAGCTTCATAGGTAGCTGGTGCAGCAGACATATCGTCGGTATTCAGATAGATGCCTGTGATGTTCGGATCATTCTTGGCACTTTCAATCGCTGTAAGATAACCACGAAGGCTCAATCCCATATCCATGCTGACACCACCCATGGCATCGATCAGGAATGGCATAGAAGAAGGAACTTCCGTTACCTCAGAGTTGATCTTAAGAATCATGATATCACCAGGCTTAGTAGCAACGCCAGCGTCGTCAGAAGAAGCGGCTGCTACCATTCCCATGAATACACAAGTAGTAAACATCGTGCTGATGATCGCTACAATAATGGAGCCGACAATTACGGCCAATACCATTTTCAGGAAACTAGTTTTCATAAGATATTTCAATTTTTTCTATACATTCTTGCAATGGAATTCTGACAAAATCACGGTCAGCAATAAAAGGATGTGGGATCGTCAAGCGTTCATCCTGATAATTCAGATCATCATATAACAGGATATCCAGATCGATGATTCTATCTGTATATGATTCTCCAACCCGGTGTTTCTGCGTGCGTCCCATCTGACGCTCAATCATTTGGGTAGCATCGAGTAATGGCAATGGCTCGAGCGAGGTTCTGACAACACAGACCGCATTTGTAAACCTGTGTTCGCTCACAAATCCCCATGGTTCGCTCTCCATATAAGAAGAGACACACAGAACCTTTCCGATCTGTTCTGCGATAAGCGCCACGGCACGGTCAAGCAAAACCGGACCATCTCCCAGGTTAGAACCTAAGGCTATGAACACCGTATGCAAAGCCTCATTCCCAACTTCTAATACCTCATTCCTCACACCTAACTCCTCACTAAATGTCAGTCTGGCATGATCAGCATAGCGTCACCGTATGAACCGAACTTGTAACCTTCCTTAATAGCCAGTTTATAGGCTTCCATGACAAAATCATAACCACCGAACGATGCAGTGAGCATGAGAAGTGTAGAGTATGGCATATAGAAGTTGGCTACCATACAATCTGCGATTGAAAAATCGTATGGAGGGAAGATAAACTTATTGGTCCAGCCATTATAAGGCTTCAGATAACCCGTGGTGCTGACACACGACTCAATGGCGCGCATTACAGAAGTATCTACAGCACAGACATGATGGCCAGCATCCTTCGTATCATTGACTCGCTTGGCAAGATCCTCACTGATGAAGATCTGCTCAGAATCCATCTTATGCTTGGTAAGGTCCTCAACATCTATCTCACGGAAATTACCCTGGTTGCTATGCACAGTAATGAAGTCGAAATCAACGCCTTTGATCTCCATGCGCTTGAGAAGTTCACGACTAAAGTGCAGTGCAGCCTGCGGTGCTACGACACCACCTTCGTTCTTGGCAAAGATCGTCTGATATCGCTCACGATCGGTAAATGGATGATCCTCATCAATAGGTTCGTCAATGACATCACGACGCTGCTTCAGTCCTGGAGGAATTGGGGTCTCACCAAAGCCATAGAGCGTTTCGATAAAAGCATCGTGACTGCCATCATACAGGAAGCGGAGTGTACGGCCACGCGAGGTCGTATTATCTATGACCTCTGCCACCAGACTCTCATCCTCGCCAAAATAAAGCTTATTTCCAATACGAATCTTACGTGCAGGATCGACAAGGACATCCCAGAAACGAATTTCAGGATTCAGCTCGCGAAGCAGGAAAACCTCTATGCGAGCACCCGTCTTCTCCTTGTTGCCATAGAGACGAGCAGGGAAAATTTTGGTATCGTTGAACAATACGAGGTCCTTTTCATCGAAATATTCAATGAAATCACGGAAGGTCTTATGTTCGATGGTGCGACTTTTCTTATGGAGCACCATCAGACGACATTCATCACGATGTTCGCTTGGAACAAGGGCGATACGATCTTCTGGGAGTTTGAATTTAAACTGAGATAACTTCACGACTGACTATTTGAATTATATATTTCTATTTCCTGTGTCCATTTCTCGACATCCTTAACCTGAAGGCACTGGTCAACTTGAAAATGTCCAACTCGCGTGCGACGCAATCCGATCAGATAAGCGCCACTCTGCAAGGCCTGACCTATGTCTCTGGCCAAAGCGCGGATGTAGGTTCCTTTGCTACATACGACACGGATCGTCAGATAAGACACCTGCGTTGAAAGCAGTGGCTCTTCTTCACATTGTGTTTCATTTTCCAGATCCTCAAGCAACTGTTTGCGCCGACCAGATTCCTTGATGGCAATGCCATTCCTGATAGAAGAAACCATCTCTTCGGCTTTTGGAGAGACGATTCCCTGCTCTGGCAGATGTAAATCCAGGAGCTCAATCTCATCGATCACCAGTTCCTTGGCCTTGAGCTCTACCTCCTCGCCCTGACGCACATAATCGAACGCTCTGCGACCATCGACCTTACAAGCCGAATAAACCGGCGGAACCTGCCAGATGCTTCCTTTGAACTTCTCCAGCGCTGCCATCACAGCGGCTTGCGTAATATGGCTGGTCGGGAAAGTGGCATCGACCGGATGTTCTGCATCGAACGATGGCGTGGTACATCCCAATCGAAGCGTGGCTATATATTCCTTGGTACCAGCCTGCAACTGATCGATCTGCTTGGTAGCTTTTCCTGTGCAGATAATCATCACACCACTGGCCAACGGATCAAGCGTTCCCGCATGTCCGACCTTGAGTTTCTTGATGCCAAGACGCCGGCTCAGGTTATTTCTAACCACCTTCACCAGGTTGAAGGAAGTCCAGGTAAGCGGTTTATCGAAGGCTAATACCTCTCCTTCTATAAAATCGTATTGCTTCAAGCCGTAATTTGCAATTAGTTATTTATAAATCGAGTCACCTTTCCCGATTAAAGGAAGAGTAACGTAAAAAGTCCCACCAAAGCGCAGTAAATAGCGAAATAGATCAACTTGCACTTCTTTACAAGCGCAATCATCCATTTGCAGGCCAGACAGCCACTGACAAATGCTGCTACGAAACCAACCACCAGAGGCAGGGTGCCAATAGGTTCATCAATGCCATGCTCAGCCAGATATTCTGCCGAAGGTGCGACGATATGTTTGAAATCGAGCAACGCCTCTCCCAAGATAGGAGGAATAACCATCAGGAAAGAGAACTGAGCCAGCGTCTGTCGGCTGTTGCCAAGAAGCAGACCTGTGGCGATAGTAGAACCAGAGCGGGAAAGACCCGGCAACACGGCAAATGCTTGCGCGATGCCAATGACAAAAGCATTGAGCGGAGAAATCTGCTCACGAGGCTGTGGCTTATAGAAATGTGTCAGCGCCAGCAATGCCGCTGTTTCCAACAGACAGACACCGACAACCATCAGTTTGACATGCTCCTCAGCATAAAGCCCTTCGATAGCGTCTTTGAAACAAAAACCGACCACACCGACAGGAATCATGGATACAATGATGTTGAGCACATATTTCTGCTCATCATTCAGCGAACTGCCAGGACCAAGCGGACGGAAAAGGCCTTTGAAAATCCAGGCCACCTCCTTCCAAAGAATCACCAGCGTTGCCAACACGGTGGCCACATGTACCACGATATCGAAAGTCAGGCCACCGGCCTCAGCTCCGTCTCCAAGCAGTGCTTTGCCAATCTCAAGATGTCCACTCGAAGAGACTGGCAGATATTCCGTAAATCCCTGGACCAATCCCAGGATCAATGCTTGTAACCAATCCATCAGTTCTCAGTCTTTTTTCCTTTGACACAAATTCCGACAATCATCAACAGGTAGCCAAAGAAACAAATGTTCGGACCATAGATTACACGTGTATCACTGAACACCTCCGGATTAAAATGATCTGGCGTACTGGCAGAGCCAGCAGTCATCACAAATCCGACAAGTATTAACAGGGCAGCAATGCCCATAATGATAAAATTCAGTTTTCCTAAACAGAGACGCATATAAAGCGAAAAATTAAAAAATAATAATCACATCAGATAGAGTTCGTCAACCGATCTTCTAAGATAATGTCCTGCAGAATACCAGGCAGCAAAAGCCGGAATCAGAATACCTAAAGCTACGACGGTGCCGACAAGCACACATAGCGGCAACGGACGTAGCAGACAATCGCTCACCACACCGGCAAAACCCTGCGTGAATCCTCCGTAAATCAATCCGCCAATAGCCGACAGAGCCACTACCGACGCAATGAGTCCGCAGAGGACATGCGTAAGGATGAAGGGTTTGCGGATAAACCAGGAGGTAGCTCCCACCAGACGCATCGTATTAATGAGGAAGCGATCTGCATGTAAAGCCAGACGAACCGTAAAGCTAATCAGGGAAATACAGATCAGCAGCAAGGCCACCGCCAGTACGGCAAGAGCAATGGCGTACCGTCTGAGATTGGCATTTACCGAGTCAAGCAAAGCACTGTTATAGTCGATGGCTGAAACATTCCGTTTATGCACTTGTTTCAGCTGTTTTACAATACTGGCTATACTGTCTGATTCCGCATATTCAGCTTTCAGCTTGAGTTCCACCGTTGCCGGTAATGGATTGTAGCCAAGAAAATCGGCAGGGTTCTCTCCCAGTTCGGCTTGCAGGACTTTCAAAGCACTGTCTGGACTGATGTATGCTGCTTCTGCTGTATATTTCTCTTTTCTCAAGTCCTTAGCCACCCTGATTCCGTATCCGTCTCTGGCTCCGTCACTGATCGTCAAGGTAATGGTAAACTGTTCACGCAAAGCCTTTGCCATGTGTGCAGCCACCAGTGCTCCCATCGTCATCAGCCCCATTACAAAAAGCACGAGGGTAATGCTTAGCGTACTTGTAAATTTTGCACCAAAATACCTTTTCATCAGACTATCTGTTGGACGATTTTTCCATTTCAAAAGAGGCGAAACTCCCCAAATTCGGTGCAAATATAATACTTTTTTAAGCAAAATGCAATAAAAATGCTCTAAAAAGCACAAAAAGAGAGGGAAACATGCTCGTTTTTCCAAAATAAATCCTATTTTTGCGCCTAAATTTATGAGAATTTTACTCTTTGTACATTATTAATATGTCATTTTTCAATAATAACAACTATAGCGGAAGCGGACAGCCTTCAACGCCTGTCACAACCAACCTCATTATCATCAACGTCCTGTTTCTGCTGGCCGATGCTGTACTTGAGCGCAAGGGGATCGATCTCTCCACTTACCTCGGTCTCCACTACTATGATGCCAGCAAATATAACATCCTGCAGAGTGTCTCCTACATGTTCATGCACGCTGATTTCTACCATCTGTTCTGCAACATGTTCTCGCTCTTTATGTTCGGACGACTGCTTGAGTTGGTATGGGGAACTCAGCGTTTTCTGATCTATTATCTGGTTTGTGGTGTGGGTGCTGCCATCGTGCAGCAACTTGCCTGGCGTTTTGGTATTGTCAGCACCTGGATCTCACAGATACAGATACAGGATGCCGAGTTTACTTACGGACAACTGGTGCAGGAAGGCGGCACATTACTCAATCAACTGGTCACCGTCGGCGCCTCTGGATCTGTTTTCGGCATTCTTCTGGCTTTTGGTATGATGTTCCCTAACGCCCGTATCTTCCTCCTCTTCCCTCCAATGCCGATGAAAGCCAAATGGTTAGTGATCGGATATGGTATTTTTGAGCTGTTATCAGGTGTAGCAGGAACTACCGGCGATAATGTTGCTCATTTTGCACATCTTGGCGGCATGCTCTTTGGCTTCATCCTCATTATGATGTGGCGGCGGGACAAGAAGATGGAGTTCTGAACCCTCATCATTCATTGCTAATAATTCATTTTTTCTTTGATACAGTATAAGCATCTTCCCATCCAGGGGAAACTCATTTATATCACAGTAGCAGTCTATGTACTGACACAACTGTGGCGACTGGTGTGTCTGCTGTTCTGTTTCAGCGGATACGACTGGCAGCAGTTTCTGGCTTTGCCAGCCAATCTCAACGATCTGGCATTGAAGCCATGGACGCTGATCACTTACATGTTCTGCCATGCAGATATCGGTCAGAACATGCTGCACATTGTGTTCAATATGCTATGGCTCTGGTGGCTGGCACCGATCTATTTACGGTTCCACACCAGCAAGCAGCTCCTGTCACTCTATCTGATGAGCGGTATCTTTGCCGGTCTTTTCTTCCTGTTTGTCTATAATCTGTTCCCCTATTTCCGTTTCGAACGTCATTATACCTGGGTGGTAGGAGCCTCCGGATCGGTATGCGCCATGCTGGCAGCCATTGTCATGCAACCTGACCAGCTGGTTGGGTTGAACCTCTTTGTCAAGACTATCACCACACGCATGAAATGGGTTGCGTTGGCAGTCCTGTTCCTGACTTTGTTTGCCGGTCCGTCTGGCAACACAGGAGGTCTCGTGTGTCATGTCGGCGGTGCATTGTTCGGTTTTGTCTATGGCTACTTCTACGCTCAAGGCATCGATATCACCGCTTGGTTCTCACAGGGTTGCCAACAGATCGGTCAATGGATCAAAGATCTGAACAAACCCAAGATGACTGCCACTCCTGGCGGCAGAAGAGATCCGATCAGCGCGGATAAACAGCGCGACATGCAATACAACACAGACAAACGTCAGCGTGAAGCTCGTATCGATGAGATTCTGGACAAGATCAGCAAACACGGATATGACGGACTGACGGCTGAAGAGAAGCAGATGCTTTTCGATGCGTCACGTAAAAACCAGAAATAACCAGATGAGCAACAACAAGCCAAACAAGAGCACCAAAGCCAAGGCAAAAGCCAAAGCTGGAATAGCCGGCATCGCTCTCAGCATCACCAAATGGACTTATTGGTCTGTCATGATGACGCTGACACTTGCGCTATGTCTGGTGCTGATTGTCTCGGCCTACAGTGATTGTATCAGTCCGTTGCTCTGGATATATCCCTCATTCCTTGGTATCGCTTTTGGCGTTACCCTGATACTGGCAATAGTCTGGCTCTTCGTTTTACTGCTACTGCGCAGATGGAAGTGCAGCATTATTCTCTTGGTCTCATTGTTAATCTGTTTCAATCCAATCACTCGTACTTGTCCGCTCCAGATACTGGGATTGCCGGAACCTGAAACCAACGAGATGTCAGTAGATGGCGTAACGACACAGATTCCAGTGGATAGTATTCGCATTTTCACCTATAATACCTGTGCCATGGGACAGACGCGACTCTCAAAGATCAAGGAGCCTGTCCCTATCGTTGATATTGTGAATGCCTCTGGTGCAGATATTGTCTGCATGCAGGAATATGCTTTTACACTGTCAAAGGATGGCCATACGCAACAGGAACTGCGACATCGGTTCTCTGAGCAGTATCCTTATTATGATTTCACTCCGAACACAGGAAAGAAAGCCATGGGTATTGCCTTCTACTCAAAGTTCCCCATCCTCAAGGCCACGCGCATAGACAGACGCAAGCAGAACTATTTCTCGGCCATGTATTATCAGATTGAGGCATACGGACAGCGCATCGGACTCATTAACATGCACTTGCATACCAATAGCATCCAACCGAAGGATCGTGTGCTATACGACGAGATGATTGGTCATTTCGAGAAAGATAGTCTGGAGCGCATCCGCACTGGTATGATGAGATCGCTGGCCAAAGCTTTCAGGAGCAGGGCCGACGAGGCTAATCTGATTTGCCGATTCCTACAGGAGACTCATCCTGCTGACATGCCACTCATCATCTGCGGAGATATGAACGATACCCCCGTCAGCTATTGCTATCACACGTTGCGTCATGACCTCAAGGATACCTGGCAGGAAGTGGGCCGTGGACCAGGTAACACGTTCCGCGAACAGCATTTCTGGTTCCGCATCGACCACATCTTCCATTCCAGTCATTTCAAAGCGCTCGAAGCCAAAGTGCGCAAAGACGTTTTGTATTCTGATCATTATCCACTACAGGCAACCTTCCAACTTCTCAAAGAATGATTTCAGCCACCTCTATAGTCATACAGTTCTCCTCACTGGCCACGCACGTAGCCAGCGAGTTGCCTTGGGCTGAACCTCAGTTGCAGAACAATGCTTTAGTGGTAATTCTTGTCATCATCTTCTCTGCCATCGATCTTTTGGCTTGTCATCCGAAAGGGATGCTGATCCACCAGTTGGCCTGGCTGGGCGATACGCGAAATGCCAGAACCTTCGAGGGTTCTTCTGTGGTTTATCCTTGGCTGAAACCATTCCTTGTGGCGCAACTGTTTATCTTTACCAGTCTCTGTCTTTTCTGTCTGTACGACGACGCGCCAGCTCTGCATTTAGCCAGTCCGACCATCGACACCTGGATATTGCTTGGCTTCTGCCTGGCTGCTCCGGTTTTACTCTTCGCACTGCAACTGCTCTGTTACAATTGGTTCTGTTATCTGTTCAGAGCCAAATTCCAACAGATCATCATGAACCGTATCTTTTTGGCCACGCTGATTCTGCTCTCACCATTTACCATTATTATCTTTATCGGCACGATGGCAGGCTCTTTCTCGGATGAAACAACGGGGATTTTGCTCGGTGGGCTCTTCATTTTGTCTCAAATTTTATTCATTTTCAACGGATTTAGGATTTTTCTGAAAAGTTTTGAGTCTTTATTAATAATAATTGTGTATCTTTGCACGCTCGAAATTGCGCCCTTATGGGTTATTTGGGCAAAATTCTCTACTTGAAGAGCGTTATTAGAACATGGATATTAAGAAAATTTTGGTTTCTCAACCATACCCATCATCAGAAAAGTCGCCCTACTTTGACATTCAGAAGAAATTTGGTGTAGAACTGACCTTCAAACCCTTTATTCAGGTTGAGTCTATCTCTGCCAAGGAGTTCCGCGCACAGAAGATCGCCATTCAAAACTTTACGGCCATTGTCTTCACTTCACGTACTGCGGTCAACCACTTCTTCAAATTAGCTGAAGAGCTTCGTGCAAAGCCGAACGAAGAGACGCAGTATTTCTGTCTTTCAGAAACAATCGCACTATACTTACAGAACTATATAGTATATCGCAAACGCAAGGTTCACTTCAGCAAGGTGGGTAAGATTGAAGATCTGGCTTTGGTGATGAAGAAGCACAACACAGAAAAGTTCCTCATGCCAGTGGCCGATGTGCACAAGGAGGATCTGGCCTGTTTTACGAAGGCGAAGGTTCAGGTAACTACTTCCGTGATGTTCCGCACCGTCAGCACACAGATCTCTCCAGAAGAGATTTCGTCTTACGACATGCTGGTTTTCTTCACTCCTGCAGGAATTCAGTCTCTGTTCGAGAACAGTCCTGAATACAAGCAGGAAGATCAGGTCATCAGTCTTTTTGGTCCAAGTACCCGTAAGGCTGCCGAAGATAGAGGACTCCGCATCGATGCTGCAGGTCCGACACCAGAGTGTTCTTCCATGACCAGCCTCCTCCAGAAATATCTGCAGGAGAACAAATAAAACATGAAACAGTTTACACTACCGAAAACAGAACGACTGTATTTACGCGAATCCATTAGCGAGCTATTTGCTAATGGTTCGTCGTTTACGGCCTTTCCGTATCGTGTTGTGTATCTTATAAAGGAGGAATCTGACGAGACACGTCCGTCTGAAGACCGACAGTCGCAGTGTTCTGTGATGGTTGTGGCTCCCAAAAAACGATTCAAGCATGCCGTCGATCGCAATCATGTGAAACGCTTGACGCGTGAAGCTTATCGCAAGCAGAAGCTGCCTCTATGGGAAGTCCTCAAGGAGCAGCATAAAGCCATCGAAGTGGCATTTATCTATGTTGACAATCATTTTATCAGTTATGACGATACCTATGCCGTAATCGGCAAGGCCGTCAATCGCCTGGTTAAGATCATTGCAAAAGGAGAAACTAAAACCAATTCCACAAATTAACTATGATCCGTTCACTCCTGCTTTCCATGATTCGGTTCTATCAGCATTATATCTCTCCGCTGACACCTCCTGCCTGCCGCTACACACCCACCTGTTCTCAATATACTTTCGAAGCCATTCAGAAGTATGGAGCCATCAAAGGCTGCTGGCTCGGACTAAAGCGCATCTGCCGCTGCCATCCATGGGGAGGTTCAGGATACGATCCGGTTCCTTGAAAAAAAATAGTTGACCATCACGGCCAACTATTTTTATAACACTATCTATACCTTAGAATAAAACTAATACCATTAATAAAACATCGAATGTATAACTAAACCTTGCTATGAAATCAAATTAACTACAAAAAAGAAAGTTTTGCCATCTTTCGTTTTTTGTTGGTGCAAAGATAAAGACTTCTGATGCCTTAAATGATAAAATTTCGTTCAATAATTCAAAAATTTCGTTCAAATTAACGATTTTGACAAAAATTTGAACATATTTTAAAACATTTTCAAAGATTTTTCATCGAAAGTGCTAATCTCCCTCGTTTCAAATCCACTTCTTTGACTCTTACTTGCACATGCTGATGTAGCGATACGATGGTATTCGGATCCTTCACATACTTATCTGCCATTTCAGAAACATGCACCAGTCCTTGCTTATGCACACCAATATCTACAAAGCATCCAAAGTTGGTAATATTGGTTACGATGCCAGGTAGGACCATTCCTTCGTGTACATCTTCCAGTACCTTGACCTCATTGCTGAAGCTGAACTCCTCCAGTTGCTGACGCGGATCACGTCCGGGTTTCTCCAGCTCCTTCAGGATATCCTGTAGCGTCGGCAGACCCAGTCCTTTTCCATCGGTCGAGACATACTGCTGCAGATCGATCTGCTCGCGCATAGTCTTACCCTCAGTTCCCATCAGTTCGGCCACCTTGCAATGCATATCCTTGGCCATACGCTCCACAATGGCATACGACTCAGGATGCACCGCCGAATTGTCTAACGGATTATTGCCATTACTGATGCGCAGGAAGCCTGCACACTGCTCGTAGGCCTTTGGTCCCATGCGTGGCACATCCATCAGCTGACGGCGGTCGCTGAAGGCGCCATGCTGAGCTCGGTAATCCACAATGTTCTGTGCCAGCAGCGGACCTAAACCAGAGACATAAGTCAACAGATGCTTCGAAGCCGTATTGACATTCAC
>DCIF01000083.1:16279-17540 GCA_002315795.1 Bacteroidales bacterium UBA1733 | reverse complement strand
CCTACCATCTCAGCGTCATAAACCTGGTGCATCCAGCCGGTAGCGCCACCGCCATGCAGACAGTTAGGACCATCGTTCTGGGTGAGCTGAATCTCCTCTCCGTTCAGTGTGAACTTACCACCGGCAATGCGGTTTGCATAACGGCCCACTGATGAACCGTAGTCACTTGGCGAGTTCTCCGTGTCAGCATACTGCTTTACGTTATCAAAACCGAGCACTACGTCGGTTGGCTTGCCGTCCTTGTCTGGTACGACGAGCGATACTACACGACCACCGTAGTTTGTTACGCATACCTCCATGCCATTGCCATTGGTCAATGTGTAGAGAGCAGTAACCTTGCCACGGATGGTGTCAACGAAGTTTTCTGGATTGAGACCAGACTTGGTGAGCACAGGCTCAGCAGCCTGCTGCTTTGGAGCGCAGCTGGCCAGAAGGATTGGTGCAGCAGCCATCAGCGCAACACCAGCTTTCTTAAAAACTGAATTCATCCTAATTAGGTATTATTGATTTAGTATTGTTTTGGCAGTAATAAGGTTTGTGTATGTGTACATAGCGCGCATACAACGGTGCAAAGATAATAAAATCTTTCATTCGCTGGTACTTTTTGTCCCGTTTTTTAACTATATCGACCGATTCAAACTCCTTTTTGACCGAAAAACACCCCATCCTTTGTGATTCTGGCTACTTTTTTGTGCTAAAATTTGCTTCTCTCGCCAAAAAAGATTACCTTTGCGCGTCAATTTCGTAATTTGCTCATGTTTTTAGACTTTCTTTTTCATCGTCAGCGCGAGATGTTGCCCATGCCTTATAAGCGTGAGCTGCATTGCCATATCATTCCGGGTGTTGATGATGGATCAGAGTGTCAGGAAGACTCGTTGCAGTACATCCGGGCATTGTCCGAAATGGGAATAGAGAGCATCATTTTTACGCCACATCATACTGAGCCGCGTTTCCTCAATACCCAGGAGCAGATCACTCCGCTCTTTGAGTCACTCAAGCAGGAAGTTGAGAAAGCGCAGATCCCGATCCAGCTTGAAGACTATAGCTTCGAATATCGCATAGACAGCAGTTTCATCCAGATGATCGATTCTGGAAAGTGGGGTGAATCGTCATGCCAGCTGCGTCCGCTCAAAGGCCGATATCTTCTCATTGAGAATGGTTTCAATCAGCCTTTACTCAATCTGGACGATGTGCTGCGTCAGCTGCAGCAGGATGGGTGGTTCCTGATCATGGCGCATCCTGAGCGATACCGTTATTACGC
>DCIF01000083.1:15303-16120 GCA_002315795.1 Bacteroidales bacterium UBA1733 | reverse complement strand
GGTTCAGACCTTCATAGTGGACATCACATTGGGTTATTGCAGGAATTCCTTCGCAGCAAAGAGTATGCTCGTCGTCGTGACGAACTGGTCTATGCTTGCAACAATGATAAAATTTGACTAATTTGATACCTATTATAATGCACAACACACTGACGGCCCTGGATTTCTCCAGAGCCGTATTTTTTTATGTGTTATAGATATTGCGCTATTATCTTACAATCATCTTTCTGCCATTCTTGATGTAGATTCTGCCAGCCTTGAGCTCAGTAGTCTTCTGACCAAGAATGTCATAGATCTCAGCATTGTCATTCTCTTTCATAATGCCCTTGATGCCATTGGTCGAATTCCTCTCATTTGTCAGTTCTTTGTCATACTTTGCGGCGCTGACATAGGTGATCTCACCAGGCATACTGCCATACTTGAAGGTGACATTGATCTCAAAAGTCTGGGTCGAAGTAGTATATTTGGCAGAGTTGATCTTGCCCGTAAAAGCCTTCTCTACATCTTTCCCTTCCTTATCCTTTATTGTAATCACCTCGCTGATTTCCTGTTCGCCAAAAGTGGCATCTCTGGTCGCACCATCAAAACTGAATTTTGCATTGTGGATGGTAAAGGCGGGGATGGTAGTGCCCATCTCGTTGAATGTGAGGGCAGGTAGAGAAATCTCACCCGTAAACTCGGTTATAGAAGTGATTTTGAAGACAATAGTGTCTGACGCGTTATTCTGTGATACCGTCTGTCCAAAGAAGGTGCCACCAAAGGTGCTTTCACCCACGAAATACATTGGCCCATTCTGCGCCATCGCCGCTACAGCTAC
>DCIF01000083.1:8003-15149 GCA_002315795.1 Bacteroidales bacterium UBA1733 | reverse complement strand
GTCCACTCCCACCTGGCGAGGTTTGCCATGCTGTTCAAAGCCGTGGCTGGCACTCTCGAAGTAGAAAGTGTTGTAGTTTTGGTCTGTGAGGTTCTTTCCCCAGAGCGTCACCGTGAGGTTTGGAGTCTCGTAAGTCACACGTGCATCCAGCTTGCCGTAAGCGTTCTGACTGGCGCTGTTGTTCTCTGTCCAATAGATCTTTCCGGTAGCGCTGCCCGTAGCTCCAATGCTGAGGCGGTTATCGCCAATAAACCACGTATAGGATGCATCCAGATTCAGATTATACGACGGCACATAAGGCACGTAGTTGCCGGCATAGTCATTGCCCTTACCGTCTTCATACGCCAGAAATGCAGCGTGCGTATAGCCATAGTTGCCCGTCAGCGCCACGTGGCGGTTTGGCAACCAGCGTGCCGAGAGTTCTGCGCCACAACTCTGGCTTCTGCCCGCATTGACCATCATACGCCCTAGGCCCGAAGGCGCAAAGCGTGAGATCTGCTGGTTGTAGATCCGGTTGTAGAACAACGCACCGTCCAGTATCAGCTGATGGTCCTGCAGCGTCAGGTGAGCGCCCAGTTCGGCATTCCAAGAATATTCCGGATCATAGACAATCTGTTCGGTTGTAGGTGTCTCAAACTGAGGCATGTTGGCCTCCATTACCCTGCGCACGTAGCTCGGGATGTCCACATATTGTCCCGGGTTCTCGGGGTCGGGAATGCGCTTAGGCATGGTCGGCACATTCTCCACCAGATAGTCCAGATAGTTGCCTACGCCCGTCTTCACACCCTCCATCATATCTACGCGCATTGCGCCCTGTATCAGGTCTGAGAACATCTGCAGGTTATAGCCGCCCGAGCGCTGACCCATGCCGAACGAGGCATAGACGTTACTGCTCTGGTCGATGTCATATTTCACGGCCAACTTAGGTAGCACGAAGAAATGATTGTTGCTCAACGACCCTTCATAGAGGATGTCCGACTGCAGTTCCTGCAGATCCACCGCCATCTTCTCATTATAGCTGTTCGGCATTCTGAAGCCATATTTCACCACGGCAGGCGAATAGTAATCCATCTCCTGGTGCTCGTAGTTCAGGCGGATGCCGGCAATCAGAGACCACTGGTCGGTGAGGTGCAGCGTCGATTGGTGAAACAGAGCCGCGCCCAGTGTAGGGGTATCATACGAGCCGCTCATCAGCAGTTCGTCCCCACGGAAGTTGATGCTCATCCCTGTGAAGCCCATCATCTGCAGCGCACTGATCTTCTCTACCGAAGGCATCACCGCGTTGATATTCTGCTCCAGCCAGCGCAGACCGTCGGCATAGAACGTCACCGGTCCTTCGGTATGCAGCGCCTGGTAGAGCAGGTTCACGCCCGTCACCCACTGCCATCGGCCCTGTGTCAGGTTCTTCAGTGTCACTTCTTCGGTCCAGGTATGTATGCGTTGGCGCTGCTCCAGCGTATAGATGTCATCCGCCAGAAAATCCTGGTCCATAAACATCCGGTCTGTGATGTGCTGATAGCCCGTGATGGCATTCATCTGCCACGCGTCGGTCTTATATTGCAGATTCAGCGCCGTGTTAAGCAGGCCGCGACGATAGCGGCTCTCACGGTTGTTGGCTATCTTGCCTATCCAGTCCTGATATCCTTCTTCCGCACCTACAGCGCCCGTATAGTAGTAAGGATAAGCGCCTTCGTCCGAGTAGTCATAGTTCACCACAGCATCCAGCTTCCAGGCATCCGTAGGCAACCAGATGGCTCGTATTCGGCCACCTCCGGCCTGCATATTGTCAGCATACTGGTCTTTACCTTCCTTTTTACACAGCCAGTCGTTCTTGAAAAAGCCCCGACTACCCTCATAGTAGCCACCGGCCGAGAAAGCAAACGTGTCGCTGATGCGGTGATAATGGGTGAGCGATGCACTGCGGTGCTGATCGCCCGTAGCATAGCCTAACTTCACATCTGTACCCGAATAATAGAACGGATTGCGCGTGTAGATCTTCACCAGTCCACCCATCGTATTGCGGCCATAGAGCGTGCCTTGAGGGCCACGCAGCACATCCATGCGCTCTATGTCATAGAAGTTAAAGTCGAAGGCCGACTTATCCATGTACGCGATGTCGTCAACATACAGACCTACCGCCGGATTGTTGATCCTGCTGCCAATGCCGCGAATGTAGATGGCGCTGGTCAGTCGACTGCCATAATCGGGGATGAAGAGGTTAGGCACCAGCGCTGAGGCCGACTTTAACGAAGTGACGTGAGCTGCGACCATCTCTTTTTGCCCGATGAGCGTCACCGCCGATGGCTGCTGGCGCATCCGGCCGTTCTCGCGTATCATCGGCACCACCTCCACCTCCTCCAGCAGAATGGTGTCTGGCGTCTGCGCTTGAAGTGCTAAGCCGCTGAGTGCTAGTATGATTGTGAGAAGAATAACCATAAATATCATTAAATTGCGCCGCAAAGGTAGCGCTTTTTCCTGATATTCGCAATCCTTATTTATGATGATTTCATGATTTATAGCGACAGAAGGGGTGGTGCTTTTTTTTAATTGAAAACTGTAATAACTGAAATAGCACGATTATTTCTTCCCCTTATTAATCACGTATATGCCCAGTGCAGACAGCGTACCTGCCAGTACATATTTCCAGTAGAACGGCTCTGCCAGACAGGCGCACGAGGAGACAGCTCCGATAACCGGAATCAGAGAGTTCCAGATTGCGACTTTCCCCACTGGGTTGCAGCTGAGCAGTTTGTTGTAGAGGGTGAATCCAATCGTTGAGATGCCGATGAGCAGCAGGAGATAGAAACACCCCAGACCATTGATCCGGGGGAGTGTTCCTCCCATCAGAAGTCCCGGCAGGATCAGCAGCGCACCTCCCGCAGCGAGCGAAATGCCAGTGCCTACAAAGACATCGATTTTCCGGCTCAGTCCTCGGGTCATCAGCGAGGCACCTGCGCCACACAAGGCATTCAGTATGATCATGCCGTCGCCCATGAATGTGAACGCTCCGCTGTCTTTGCCTCCCATGTTGAGCGACAGGATGCCCGCAAACCCGATGATACATCCGATGACCTTTCTCAGGGTCATCCTGTCACTCCTGAACAGTACGCAGGCCATGATCACGACGATGAACACACTGAGGGAATTAAGGATCGCAGATCTGGCACCTTCAGAGTGGGAGAGTCCGATGTAGAAGAACATATAGTGGAGGGTCGTGTTGACCAGCGAAAAGAGCAGGATATACCACCAGTCCTTCTTCCAGTCCACTTTGAACGAGCGTTGTGCCTTGCCTGCAACCAGCAGGATGATGACGCCTGAGAGGAAGAACCTGATGCCCGCAAACAGCATCTTGCTTCCCGTCATGTCGGTCGTGATGGCAAACTCTTCAAAGCCTAGTTTGATCAGTGGGTAGGCCCAGCCCCATACGAAGGCGGCCGTAAAGCCGAAGAGCGCCACCCATAGCGGCCTCTGGAATATACTCGTATCTTTTTGTTTCATCTGTTGCTTTATCCGTCTGCTTACTGCAGGCAAAAATGGGTTGCAAAGATACAGTATTCTTTTCTAATTTACAAATTTTTGTATCATCAAAGCCCAAAATATGCAGCAATCTGTCCCAGATGATGACATTTCGTCCACTTATCTGAGGCCGCGCCTCAGATAAGTATTTGTTTTTACATAGCGCCCGGTGGCATCTTTTTCCACGTATCCGCGGAAGATCCATTGGTTGATCATCTGGACATCACAGTGCAGGATATCGTAGCAGTGTGAAGAAAGCATCTGGGCTGGTCAAATGCCATCGGCTGAGCAAAAAATCAGCGGCAAAAGAGGAAAAAACAGGGATTGAGGCGCTCTATTCGGAAAAAAGTACTTACTTTGCGCCGTCTAATAACAACATAATAACACAAAAACGCAATGAGAAAGTTGTTCATTACCTTACTTCTTCTAAGCTCTGTGCTGGGCGTCATGGCACAACAGCCCGGGCATTTTGAGATCGACTTATGGCAGAATGGACTGCCAAACAGCAACGGCATTGACAAGACACAGCCTTATGATGCCGAGGCGCGTAACTTCAAACCGATGATACGTGTGTATCAGCCAGAAGATTCGGTGAAGACCGATATGGCCATTCTGGTGATTCCTGGTGGCGGCTATCGTGTACTCTCGCTCGGTCAGGAGGGCTATGACTGGGCCAACGTCTTCTGTCCGCAGGGTATTACCACCGTGGTGCTCAACTACCGTATGCCTATGGGTGTGACCGAGGTACCTATCAGCGACGCTACTGAGGCCATGCGTCTGATCCGCGGGAACGCTGCTGCCTGGGGCATCAACCCTGAGAAGGTGGGTGTGATGGGTTCTTCGGCCGGCGGTCATCTGGCTTCGACCATCTGTACGCACAACGACTCACTGACACGTCCGAACTTCCAGATCCTCTTCTATCCGGTGATCTCGATGGATAAGGAAATCACCCACATGGATTCGCACAACTGCCTGATAGGTGAGAACGCCACAAAAGAAATGGAAGAGCTCTACAGTAACCAGTTGCAGGTCACTGAAAAAACTCCTCCATGTATTCTGATTCTGGCCGATGACGACTTCCTGGTCTCTCCACGCAATGCGGCAGAATATTACATCGCACTGCAGAAGCATAAGGTCAAAGCAGCTATGCACGTATATCCTTCAGGCGGTCACGGTTTCGGTTGTGGCCAGTGGTTCAAGTATCGGAATGAGATGCTGCAGGACCTGCAGGGTTGGCTTGAGACCATCAAGCACCCTGAGCAGGCCAAGGGCTTCCCTTTCGCACGCAGGCCTAAGGATTAACGACGATCACAAATCCATCGTTGTTACTGAGTGTAAGGCTGGCAAGACCCTTCTTGTCGGCCTTTATTGTCCTGGCTGTAGGAACATCGCCACCGCTATAAAGCGTCAGGCTGCTGCCGGCAGGGAGCCACGAGAGATCGAGCTGCAGCTTGAGCGGCTGCTCCTGTGCTGAGACACCGGCCACATACCAGGTGTCGCCACTGCGGCGTGCCAGTACCATATAACGGCCTGGATAGCCGGCGACGTAACGCACTTCGTCCCAGGTGGTAGGGACAGCACGCATGAAGTCCATGCTGACCTGTGGTGCGTCCTCAAGGTTGTTAGGAGCCAGCGCGAAGTTCTGGATAGGGTTCTGGTAGAGGATGGCTGTGGCCAGGCTGAACGTAGAGGTGGTGCGGCGTGTGGTGCCACGACCGGCCTGGTTGTCACGGTTCATATAGCGGTTCTGGAACGAGCCACCGAACTCCATGCAGCCTACCGTATTGCGACAGACAGGGTGCAGCGTGGCATTGCGTGCTTCGATATCGCAGTGGTTCTGTCCGAAGATGAGGTTCTCTGACGCCAGTACGGCCTCTGAACCGGCATAGTTAGGATACATCTTTTCCCAGCCGCGTGGCAGGGTACAGCCGTGGAAAATGACCATCAGACCATACTCGGCTGCATCGGCCAGAATGTCCTCATAGAGGCGGAGGGTCTCCTGCTTGTCGCCACCGAAGAAATCGACCTTGATGCCCTTGATGCCGAGGCTCTGCATCCACTTCATCTCGCGCTTGCGGACGATGCTGTTGCTCATGAGCGAAGTAGGCCCCTGCACGATGTCGTTCCAGTAGCCGCTGGAACTGTACCAGAGCCAGACATCGACGTTCTTGCTGTTGGCATACTGCACGAGTTCGGGGATGCGGTCATGACCGATGTTGGTGTCCCACCAGTTATCGACCAGCACATACTCATAACCCATGGCAGAAGCCAGATCAGCGTATTTCTTGAGGTCGGTGAGGTTGATGGAGTCATCCTGCCAGAGGATCCAGCTCCAGGTGCCACGACCGGCACGGAAAGGTGTCTCAGCGTCGTAGAGCTGCGCTACGTTATCCCAAGGTGCAGTGGTCTCGGCAATAGGTTTGAGGGTGCGACCTATGGTGATGGTGCGCCAAGGGGTGACACCCGGCAGCTGGATGGCTGCATCGGTGGTGCCAATGCCGTTGTTCTCTTCGGCCATAGGGTAGGCGATGGTGTAGGTGTTGCCAAAACGCACGTCGCTGAGATGACTGCCGCAGTAGTGGCTGTCAACGCCTGTCTCACTGACCAGTACCCAGAGTTCGTCATCGCTCTTGCCCTGGCTCAGGACGGTCTGTCCATCTACGTGGAAGAGGGCGGGGAAGGTGTAGCCGTGGCCATAGTCAGAGGCCTGGTTCATAGGGGCATCCCAGCAGTAAGGTTCCTCATAGCTGGGTTTGGTGCGCTTCCAGCCGATCATGGCGTCACTCTGTGGCGTGAGGAACGTGGTGGTGCCTTCGGGGAAAGCGAAAGAGGTAGTCTCAGAGGTGATGCGCACACTGCCGGTCTCGCCCTGTTTGGGCAGGAGATAGCGCATGGCGATGTCGTTGTCTGATACGCGCCACTCCACCTGCAACTGTTCGCCATTCTTATTCTCGAGCGTACATACGAGGGTGTTGGCCTCATAGTGTACCTGGCTCTTCTTGCTGCGCGACAGCGTGTAGTCTTCGCTGATCTTATCCTGTTTTGACTCCTTGATCCTGAGGCCTTTTGAGAGGTCACTCTCGTTGGTCACCAGTCCGAGGGCCGAAGGACGGAGGGCCGTCACACCGTCATATTTGACGGCATAGGATACTAAACCATCCGGACGATCAAAAAGGGTGACTGTGAGCTTGCCATCCGGACTGCTGACACTCACTGGCGCTGCCTGCAAAGCAGCGGCAATCATTGCAAGAAACAAGGTGTTTATTTTTTTCATTTTGTATTTTTTTAATTTCCTCGCTTAGTAAACACAAGAATCGCGCCATTTGCTCCCTGAGCGCCATAGATTGAGGCATCCTTGAGCACCTCGACATGATCTACGTCACTGACATTGACATAATCAAGAGACTCAACAATCACACCATCGACCAGCATCAGAGGGTCCTGAGGAGCGTTGATAGAGTTGATGCCACGCATAGTGGCCTTGCCGTTAGGACTGATGGTCAGACCGGCTACCAGACCGGTGAGTGCCAGAAGTACATTGGTCTGACCTGTACGAACCAGCGTCTGTCCTGAGATGCCACTGCTTGGCATCAGACTCTCACGGCGCTTGACGAATCCGTAGCCGAGTTC
>DCIF01000083.1:2586-7941 GCA_002315795.1 Bacteroidales bacterium UBA1733 | reverse complement strand
GATGCTTTTACGTCCGGCCACAGGGATGTCGTACTGCTGCTTCTTATAGACCACATGCAGCGTGTCATTGGGTTGCACATTGGTCAGTCCGAACTGTCCTTTCTTGTTCGAACGTGCAGCAAAGCCTTTGTCCACGGTGTAGATCTTGGCGCCCTTGATAGGTTGTCCGGCAATATCGGTAATAATGCCGTTAAAAGGAACATCTTTCGACTCTTGCGCCCAGGTCTCAGGGATACAGAACTGCGAAAGGAAGAGTGCGAACAGGAAGAAAAGAATACGTCTCATAGTATTTCGTTTTATGAATGTCGGTAATGTTCATTTGACATTTCGCCGCAAATATATAGGTTTTCTTGATAGAATGCAAATTTTGAGGGAATAAAGCCGTAAAAAGAGTGCGATATTTTGTTTTTTCGAAAAAAATTATCATCTTTGCGCGTGCAACTATACATTACCTGAGATTATCAAGAAATCAACTTATATACCTAGATTCATGAAGAAAAAGAAACTCCTTTTTTTGACTGCAGCACTGCTTGTGGCAGGCGGAATGCAGGCTCAGAACCCTTATCTCCCTTTGTGGGAACATCTCCCAGATGGCGAACCACGCGTCTTTGAAGACCCTGACAATCCGGGTAAGATGCGCGCATACATCATCGGTTCACACGACGTCAAGAACACCGACTACTGTGGTCCGGATATCCGTATGTGGTCAGCTCCTGTCGAGGACCTCTCACAGTGGCGTGACGAAGGTCCTATCTTTACCCATTATGTCGATGGCCAGTGGGATACGATGTTCGCACCAGACCTTGTAGAAGTCATGGAGGAAGGCAAGAAGGTCTATTACCTCTATCCACACTCTCGTGGCTGGCGCCGTGTGCCGATGGTGGCCAAAGGCGACCGTCCGGATGGACCGTTCAAACCTATCAATCTCACTGAAGATCAGCGACAGGTTGTTGAGGGTTCTATGATCGATTTCGATCCTTCAGTCTTCATCGAGCCAGTGACGAATAAGAAGGACCCTGACTATAAGAAGGGTTTCCGCGCATACGTCTTCTATGGTTTCCAGCACTCAACGGCTGCCGAACTCGATCAGGAGACCATGTATTCGGTGCGCCCTGGTACACAGATCCGCGACTATTTCATCCCTGCTTCTGCACGTTATGGTGTGGTGCGTGATCCTGAGGGAACTGAATATCCTGCACTCTATAAAGGCCAGAATCCTGGCGAATTCAACTTCTTCGAAGCTTCGTCAATCCGTCAGGTCGGCAATAAGTATGTGATGGTCTTCTCGGGTTATTCTGGTCCGGATTATGGCCTTGGTTCGACCAATTCTGCGCTGCGTTATGCATACGGCGATACCCCACTCGGTCCTTGGCGCTCAGGTGGCGTGCTGGTAGATTCGCGTGGCGTGGTGCTCAATGAAGATGGGTCGGCACTGACTACCACCAACTTCGCACACAATACGCATGGCTCACTGCAGGAGATCAACGGCCAGTGGTATGTGTTCTATCACCGTCCGCCACGTGGCTTTGGCAATGCGCGTCAGGCCATGGTGGCTCCAGTCAAGATTGAGTGGGACAAGAAGTCGGTAGCAAAGGGTGGTAAGGTGCGCATCGTGGGTTACGACCCATTTGCGCCTGATCAGGAGTGGAGTGCCAAGGCCAGCAATGGCGATCATTACACCGGTGCTGAGGTTACTTCAGAAGGTTTCCAGATCTTCGGACTTGATCCGTTTAAGTACTATTCTGGCGGTTTGGCCTGCTATATCAACGACAACAACGCCATGCAGGATCAGCGCGATGTGTGGAACAACTCTATGGAGCTGGCTGGTCTGAAGAATGGTGCCATCATCGGTTACAAGTATTTCAATTTCAGTGGTCTTGAAGTGGACACTAAGGGCTGTAAGGCCTTTGCCGGTACTCAGGCTGGCGATGATGTCTTTGTGAATCTCTACATCCGTTATGGTTCGGAACAGGCCTTCAAAGTGCATGTGATGCTCGATGGCCCATACGCTAACGAGACTTGGGGTGGCAAGGAGATCGGAGTCTTTGAATTCAAATCTCCAGAACCAGTTTCACCAGCTCAATATGGCCAAAATGCTGTAGTCGGTCCTGCTTATGCTGTTGCTTCGGTCAAAGTTCCACAGGTAGAAGGTCTCACCGGCAAGCATGCCATCTACTTTGTGGTAGAGGGTCCTGAGATCAAGGAACCAGAGCGCCCACGTTGGGTTGGCCGTCCAAGTGTACCACAGCGTCCACGCGGTCTTTTTGATATGCTCGGCATGAGCTTCTCGAAGGGTACTGAAAACATGCCACAGCCTGAGACTGTGCCACAGGTTAAGATTGTGGCCGATGGTCAGACGCTCACCATCCCACAGTCGGCTATCCTCTCAACAAATCTCAATGGCTATACACAGACCGACCACTATCAGGTCTATGGCCGACTGACCGATAAGTCAACCCTCGAGGTTTCTTCTGACAGTCCTGAGGTCAAGTTTGAGGTAAGTCCTGTCTCTGGTGGTCGTGCCACCGTCAAGGCTACCTGGCGTGGTGTAACCAAAACATTCCTGATTAACTAATCTGTTTCGACTGAAAGAACTTTTATCTGATGAAAAATTATTTCATTTCAATTACAATTATTGCAGCTGCATGCTCTGCCCTTTCGGCACAGAATGACGTGATATATCCTGGCGGCAAAGCTCCTGAGACCCAGACAGTCAATAACCTTTGGTTTTGGTCTGATGTGCCCGATCCTGACATCATCCGCGTGGGTGACTTCTATTATCTGGTCAGCACCACCATGCACCTCATGCCAGGCGCTCCTGTGATGCGTAGCCGTGACCTCGTGACCTGGGAGACCGTGTCTTATATCTTTGACGAGATTCACGACACACCACGTTACGACATGGAGACACCAGAGATGGAAGGCGATGGCGTCAAAGGAACCAATGACGAAGGTTGCGGCTTTGGCGAAGGCAATGAGGCGCTTGGTACCGTCTATGGCCGTGGTCAGTGGGCCACCTCCATTCGTTATTTCAACGGTACTTTCTGGGCTCTTCATTCGGCCAACGATGCACCTCATAAGTCATGGCTTTACAAGACCGACGACCCTGCCAAGGGTTGGACACTCCATGCGCGTCTGCCACACTACCACGATGCTTCGCTTCTGTTCGACGATAAGGATGGTCGCTGCTACATCTATCATGATGGCAGCAATGTGCATCTGACCCGACTGAACGAAGATCTCACCGCTCCTGATCCTACCTGGGAGATCAAAACCCTTAACACCCGTGAGGGCATGCCTGCTGGCCTGCTTGAAGGTAGTAGAGCTTTCAAGCACGATGGTATGTACTATCTCTCTATGATTGCCTGGCCACAGACGGGTCGCTGTCAGGTGGCTTATCGCGCCAAGAACATCGAAGGCCCTTACGAGATGAAGGTCATCCTCAAGTCGAAGTTCGGTGGCTGGAACTATGTCGGCCAAGGAACAGTCGTAGATGGTAAGAACGGTGAGTGGTATGGCGTGATCTTCCAGGATCGTGATGGCGTAGGTCGTGCATTGACCCTCAACCCTTGTAACTGGATTGACGGTTGGCCAATGATCGGTACGCTCGAAGAAGGTAAAGTGCCAGACAGCATGACACTGCGCGTAGAAGAGCCAACCCCTGCTCGTGAACCAGAGCGCCTCTCTGCGGTCAACGCAGAGGGTTATATCAGCATTGTGAAGAGCGATGAGTTCGGCGCAGAATCGACGATGAACAGCAACGTGCCTCTCTGGCAGTGGAACCACAACCCAGTCAAGGAGGCATGGAGCATGACCGAGCGTCCTGGCTACCTCCGTCTGAAGACTTCAATCCCAGCCAAGAGCCTCTTCTCTGCACGCAACACACTGACACAGCGTATGGAGGGTCCTACCTGCGCAGGTGCCATTAGCATGGATATCAGCAAGATGAAAGACGGTGATCGTGCCGGTTTCTCTGCATTCAATGGCGACGCAGGTATTCTCACCATCGAGAAGAATGGCGGTAAGACCAGTCTCGTGCTCTCTTATGAGTCGGTCGAGTTCACCAGTCAGGAACACGCCATCAAGGGTGTGAACCGTGAGGAGATTGCACGCGTCAGTCTTGGCGGTAAGAAGAATGTCTGTCTCAAGGTGACTGGCGACTTCCGTCCAGGTAAGAATGATAATGCTACCTTCTGGTACAGCGTCGATGGTGGTAAGCAGTGGAAACAGCTCGGAGGCGACTATCGCATGCGTTTCGACTACCGTCGTTTCTTCATGGGTACTAAGTTCGCCATCTTCAACTACTGCACGAAGAAATCGGGTGGCTATGTCGATGTTGACTGGTTCCGCTACGAACATTAATTTTTCTGAACTGAAAGAAATTCATCTTAATACGCAGAAATTTCTACCAGAAATAATCAATATTTCATTTCTGATTTGAATTTCTGCTTATTACGTAAAATTTCTTTCAGTAAAATAAAATTTTATGAAAAAAATAACCGCTTTAGCTTCTCTGGCCCTTGCATCAGTAGCCATGCACGCTCAGAACCCCATCGTCCAGACCTGCTTCACCTCCGACCCTGCACCCTTTGTGCATAATGACACGCTCTATGTCTATACCGGACATGACGAGGATAATGCCGACTTCTTCTGGATGCAGGAGTGGCGTGTTTATCGCACCACCGATATGGTCAACTGGACCGACTGTGGTTCGCCTTTGGCCCTTGAGACCTTCAAATGGGCCAATGACCGCGCCTGGGCCGCACAGGTCTGTGAGCGTAACGGTAAGTTCTATTGGTATATCTGTGCCGTCAGCAAGCTGACCAACACCATGGCCATTGGTGTGGCTGTAGCCGACTCTCCGACAGGTCCTTTCAAGGATGCTCTTGGCAAGCCACTCTATGAGGGCAGCTGGGACAATATCGATCCTACGGTCCTGATAGACGATGACGGTAAAGCTTATCTCTACTGGGGAAATCCCGAACTCTATTACGTAGAACTCAATCCGGACATGATCTCCTTGCGCGGATTTGTCCGTCATTTTGATATGGACGAACAGAGCTTCGGTGGTCCGAGCATGCACGCTCGTCGCCGTATGGCCGAACAGCAGAAGAACAATGCGTCCTGGAAAGCACCACAGTATAAGGATAGCTATACCGAGGGTCCATGGATCAGCAAGCGCGACAGCACTTACTACATGCTCTATGCAGCAGGAGGCGTGCCAGAGCATATCGCTTATTCTACGGCCGCTCAGCCACTTGGCCCTTGGACCTATCAGGGTATCATCATGCCACAGAGCAACTCTGACAAGGCTACTGGTAAGGTGGGTACCGACTCATTTACCAATCACTGCGG
>DCIF01000083.1:920-2506 GCA_002315795.1 Bacteroidales bacterium UBA1733 | reverse complement strand
GGTGGCGGTTTTGGCCGAAGCGTAGCTGTTGAGGAGTTCAAATACAATGCCGATGGCACTTTCCCTACCATTCATCCTACGCTCGAGGGTATCACACAGCCACTCGATAAGCTCAATCCTTACGTGCGTCAGGAAGCAGAGACCATGGCTTTCAGTCGTGGTCTGCATACCGAACAGAACGACCAGAAGGGAGTCTATGTCACCGACATCCATAATGGCGACTATCTTAAGTTGCGCGAAGTAGATTTCGGTAACGAGTCTCCGACGACTTTCGAAGCCTCTTTGGCCACTGGTCTTCGTGGTGGTTTCATCGAGGTGCGTCTCGACTCTCTTAAGGGCCAGAAGATAGCAGAGATCCATCAGGAGGCTACTGGCGGATGGGAGAACTGGCAGACGGCACACGCTTTTGTGACCGAGAAAGTTATGGGTGTGCATGACGTCTATTTCTCTTTCGTCGGCCGTAAGGGTCCAAAGCTCTTCAACTTCGACTGGTGGCGTTTTACCACTACTTCGCTCGATCAGCTCCAGACACAGACCCTCTGGTATGACCGTCCGTCCAGCTGCTGGCTTGAGGCTTTGCCACTTGGCAATTCGCGTATGGGAGCTATGGTCTTTGGTGGCACAGACACTGAGGAGATCCAGCTCAACGAAGAGACCTTCTGGAGTGGTGGACCTCATAACAACAATTCCACGACTTCGCTGCAGCATCTGCAGGAGGTGCGTGACCTCATCTTCTCTGGCAAGGAGAAAGAGGCTGGCGACTTGATCAATAAAGAGTTCATCAAGGGCCCTCATGGCATGAAGTACCTCACATTGGGAAGCCTGAAACTCAACTTCGGCCATGACAATGTGAGCAGCTACCAGCGTGACCTCAATCTGGCAGACGCTGTCTCTACTACCTCTTATATATATAAAGGTGTAAAGTACGAGCGACAGGTCATTGCTTCGTTGGCCGATGGCATTGTGGCCATTCATATCAAGGCTGACAAGCCATGCGCACTCAACTTCACCGTATCGCATGAGGGTCAGTTAGAACCTGCTGTTGAGGCCAAGGGTCAGCAGCTCATCGCCAGGATCAAGGGCGTTGAGCATGAGGGAATTCCTTCTAAGCTCGATGCTGAGTGCATCACCGAAGTCAAGACCGATGGTCGTGTCATGGCTGTGAACGGATGGGGTCACCAGCTCATTATCAGTCATGCTACAGAGGCCACACTCTACGTCAGTGCTGCTACCAACTTTGTCAACTATCATGATGTCTCTGGTAATGCTACTGAGAAGCTCAATAGCTATCTGCAGCCCGCACTGACCCATGATTTTGCTTCGCTCAAGCAGCGTCATGAAACTGCTTATCATCAGCAGTATGACCGCGTCAGTCTCAAGCTTGGCAAGCTCGATGCCAACTGTCTGCTGCCTACCGATCAGCGTCTGGATAAGTTCTATGGCAGTGAAGATCAGGGCATGGTGGCACTGCTCTTCAACTTCGGTCGCTACTTGCTGATCAGTTCTTCGCAGGAAGGCGGACAGCCAGCTAACCTCCAGGGTATCTGGAACGATAAGAAGGATGCACCATGGGACGCTAAGTACAC
>DCIF01000083.1:0-836 GCA_002315795.1 Bacteroidales bacterium UBA1733 | reverse complement strand
ATGATTCAGGACTTGAGCGAGACCGGTAAGACCACAGCACGTCAGATGTACGACTGTCGTGGCTGGATGGCTCATCATAACACCGATCTCTGGCGCATTGCCGGCCCTGTCGATGGCGCTGACTGGGGAATGTTCCCTAATGGTGGAGCCTGGTTGGCTACTCACCTCTGGGAGCACTATCTCTATACGCTCGATAAGAACGCACTCAAGCAGTATTATCCTGTCATCAAGGGAGCCGCCGACTTCTATCTCGACTACCTCCAACCTATCCCTGCAGGCTCTGAACTCAGCAAGCACCTGAATGGTGCAGACTATCTCGTCGCTGTTCCTTCGGTCAGTCCTGAACATGGAGGTAAGGGCAAGCCAACCCCTGTCACTGCCGGTTGTACGATGGACAATCAGATTGTCCGTGATGCTTTCACCAACGCTTTGTTGGCTGCGCGTGTCCTCGGTCTGGATGCCAAGTATCAGGATACGCTCACTCAGTACCTCGCTAAGCTGCCTCCAATGCAGGTAGGTCAGTATGGTCAGTTGCAGGAGTGGATGGAAGATATGGACGATCCTACCGACGAACACCGTCACATCTCGCACCTCTATGGCCTCTATCCATCGCACCAGATCTCAGCGTTCTCTACACCAGACCTCTGGAAGGCCTCTGGCGTCACCCTCAATCAGCGTGGCGATCAGGCTACAGGCTGGAGCCTTGGTTGGAAGATCAATTTCTGGGCACGTATGCTCGACGGCAATCATGCTTACACGATCATCAGCAACATGCTGCGCCTCCTTCCTAACGAAGGTCTGGAGCGTCAGTATCCTGATGGCCGTACGTTCCCTAA
>DCIF01000062.1:32761-45682 GCA_002315795.1 Bacteroidales bacterium UBA1733 | reverse complement strand
AGAGTAGGAAGCGGCCACCTTACAGCACCGAGCTTTTGCTTGGTGCTTTTTTTGTTTGTTTGCTCTCTTCTCAATGAAGTCTCATTGACAAAATTAAAAAAGTTGTGCTGAGAGGCACAACTATAAACTAAACATCAGTAGCAAGTCGATCCAATATCAACTATATCATTAGTAATGTTGTATGCGCTATTGTAAGGAAGATTAATGATCAACTAATAATCAAATAATAGATTCCATTCCCACAACCTACAACGGCAATGGTGAACATAATTCCTGCAATGACATGATTGATGTTACGAAGCGTGCGAATGCTAAAGTTATTTCGCACTTTATCAATACTCCAGGTGATTAGTAGCCACCAACAGATAGCTCCACCTACCAAAACTCCAAATCCTATTATGTAAAGCCACCAGTTTTTTGCACTTGCGTCAAACAAGAAATTGGTGCGAGCAAAGAGCGCGATATAAAAGAAAATGATCAGCGGATTGCTGATGGTGATACCAAATCCTGAAAAGAAATTCTTAAGAATGCCAGAAGCTCTCATGCGTGGTGACATCAGTTCTGTGGTCTTGTCTTTATTCCCCAATCCAGAAGCTGGATTCGACTTCCACAAATAAATAGCATAAAGCGCAATAAAGAATGATCCAGAGAACTGAAGTGTCGATTTATACTGCTCCAACCAATCGACAACCAGACCCAGGGCAAAGACAGAAATCAGTGCATAGATAAAGTCGCTCAATGAGGCTCCAAGTCCGGTCAATAATCCCGGTAATTTGCCTTTGTTGAGCGTTCTTTGGATAACCAGAATCCCCGTCGGACCCATAGGAGCCGAAACCAAAATTCCAATTAAGTATCCCCACACAATTGTGTGTATCGTCGTTTCTATCATATATGGCTGTAAACATCTTGCAAACGAATATTTGCAAGATTGGTGACTATAGTCACCGAATTGTTGCTTTTCAGTAAATTTTTGTGCAAAGATAGTGTTATTTTTTTAATAATCCTCAACTAATTCATTTTTTTTTATTATTTTTGCAGCGCAAATCGGTTATGGACTTCATTTTTTGTACTATTTAACGCCGTTTTGGTATTTGAAATCTTAATTTTCAATTCAAAATATGATTTTCTTCTTCAAGCAACCGTCAGCTACCGTGCTGGCAGTCGATGTAGATCATCAGCTAAGTGTTGATGAGTCTCAGCGTTTGTGTTGGCTCTTCAGTGATGCCGTTCTCATGCCAGAGTCTGAAGTTAAAGGCTGGTATGTTGGTCCACGTCGTGAGATGATTACTCCATGGAGTACCAATGCCGTTGAGATTACTCAGAATATGGGTCTCACAGGTATTGTGCGTATCGAGGAATATTTCCCAGCCAGTGGCCCTGATGCAACGTTCGATCCAATGCTTCGTCGTCTTTACGAGGGTATTGATCAGAAATGTTTTACTATCGACAAGCAGCCTGATCCTATCGTTTACATTGAGAACCTCGAAGAATATAATAAAAAGGAGGGCCTTGCCCTCTCTACAGAGGAGATCGAGTACTTGAATGACGTCAGCAAGCGTGTTGGTCGACCATTGACCGATAGTGAGGTCTTCGGCTTCAGCCAGGTGAACTCAGAGCACTGCCGCCACAAGATCTTCGGAGGAACCTTCATCATCGATGGCGAGGAGAAAGAGTCTTCACTCTTCAATCTTATTAAGAAGACATCAAAGTGCCAGCCAGGTAAACTGGTCAGCGCCTATAAGGATAATGTGGCTTTCAATAAGGGTCCAGTCATCGAGCAGTTTGCTCCAGCTGATCCTACTACCGCTTCAGAGTTTGAAGTTAAGGAATTCGAGTCCGTCATTTCATTGAAGGCCGAAACTCACAACTTCCCAACTACGGTCGAGCCATTCAATGGTGCTGCTACCGGTACTGGTGGTGAGATCCGCGACCGTATGGGTGGCGGTAAGGCTTCAATGCCAATCGCTGGTACTGCTGTCTATATCACTTCTTATCCTCGTAACGACGAGAAGAAGCAGTGGGAGAATGGTATGGAGGCTCGTCCTTGGCTCTATCAGACACCAGAGCAGGTGCTTATTAAGGCTTCCAACGGTGCTTCTGACTTCGGTAACAAGTTCGGCCAGCCACTGATCTGTGGTTCATTGCTGACTTTCGAGCATCAGGAGGATACCAACGTTGCAGCGGACAACCTCAAGTATGGTTTCGATAAGGTAATCATGCTCGCTGGTGGCGTCGGATATGGTAAGCTTCGCGATGCACTCAAGGATGAGCCAGAACCTGGAGAGAAGGTGATCCTCATCGGTGGCGATAACTATCGCATCGGTATGGGTGGTGGCGCTGTTTCTTCAGTAAATACTGGTAAGTATGCTTCAGGTATCGAGCTCAACGCTGTACAGCGTGCCAATCCTGAGATGCAGAAGCGTGCATACAACGTAGTACGTGCACTCGGTGAGAGCGATAACAATCCAATCGTCTCTATCCACGATCATGGTGCTGGAGGTCACATCAACTGTCTTTCTGAGTTGATCGATGCCACTGGTGGTAAGATCTATATGGATAAGTTACCAATCGGAGATCCGACACTTTCTGCTAAGGAGATTGCCGGTAACGAGTCTCAGGAGCGTATGGGTTTCCTCATCAAGGAAGATGCCATCGACTACTGCCGCAAGATTGCAGAGCGTGAACGCTCTCCATTCTATGTCATTGGCGAGGCAACCAACGATATGCGTTTTACCTTCGAGCAGAAGGATGGCGTGAAGCCGATCGATCTGGCTTTGGCTGATATGTTCGGCCATGCACCAAAGACCTACATGCACGATTCTACCGTCGAGCACCACTACCAGCCAGTAGCTACCCAGTCATCAGAACTCCAGAGCTACATCCAGAACGTACTCCGACTGGAGTCTGTAGCTTGTAAGGACTGGTTAACCAATAAGGTGGATCGTTCAGTCACTGGTAAGATTGCGCGTCAACAGTGCCAGGGTGTACTTCAGTTGCCACTTTCAGACTGC
The DNA here is from genome assembly GCA_002315795.1 of Bacteroidales bacterium UBA1733. The sequence continues at coordinate 42,671 of DCIF01000062.1, read as the reverse complement.
GGTGTCGTAGCACTCGATTATCGTGGCAAGGCAGGTATTGCTACTTCTATCGGTCATGCTCCAGCAGTTGCTTTGGTCGATGCACCTGCAGGTTCAGTGATGGCAGTTGCAGAGGCTCTTACCAACATTGTCTTCGCTCCAATCGAAGGCGGTCTTGAGGGTGTATCCCTTTCGGCTAACTGGATGTGGCCTTGTCGCAATGCCGGTGAGGACGCACGCCTCTATTCAGCTGTTCAGGCTTGCTCGGATTTCGCTATCGAGTTGGGTATCAACATCCCAACTGGTAAGGACTCCCTTTCAATGACCCAGCAGTATAATAAGCCAGATGGTACCTCTGAGAAGGTCATCAGCCCTGGTTGCGTCATTATCTCTGGTGGCGGTGAAGTAACCGACATCCGCAAGGTTGTTTCTCCTGTCGTCCAGCTCGATCGTAGCACTTCGCTCTACTACGTTGACTTCTCATTCTGCGATATGCGTCTTGGCGGTTCTGCCTTAGCTCAGACTCTTAACCGTCTTGGCGACACCGTTCCAACGGTTGAAAATTCAGAGTACTTTGCTGATGCATTCGAGGCCGTACAGAAGGCAATCAAGGAGGATCTTATCCTCGCTGGTCATGATATCAGCGCTGGTGGTATGCTGACTACACTCCTCGAGATGTGTTTTGCTAACACCGAGGGCGGTCTCCGCATCAACTTGAGCGACTTTGCAGAGAAGGATCTCGTGAAGCTTCTCTTCGCTGAGAATCCTGGTGTGATCCTTCAGGTTAAAGACAATAAGAGCTTCGAGAAGATCTTTGAGAAGGCTGGTGTTGCTGTTGCTAAGATCGGTTATCCATGTGATGAGCGTACCATCAGCATCCGTCAGGGTGAGACCGTTGAGAGTTTCGATATTGATGCCCTCCGTGACGTATGGTATGAGTCTTCACACCTCCTCGATCGTAAGCAGAGTGGTGTTGAGAAAGCAGACGAGCGTTTTGAGAACTATAAGAAGCAGCCACTTTACTACCTGTGGCCAAAGACATTCACCGGCAAGTTGGCACAGTGGGGTCTCGATGCAGACCGTCGCAACAAGACCGGCATCAAGGCCGCTATCATCCGCGAGAAGGGTGTCAACTCAGAGCGTGAGATGGCTTATTCAATGTGGCTGGCTGGCTTTGACGTCAAGGACGTTCACATCACCGATCTGATTTCCGGCCGTGAGGACTTGAAGGACGTGAACCTCATCGTCTTCTGCGGAGGTTTCTCTAACTCTGACGTTCTTGGCTCGGCTAAGGGTTGGGCCGCTGGCTTCCTCTACAATGAGAAAGCACGTAAGGCGCTCGAAGACTTCTATGCACGTCCTGACACCATGTCGCTTGGTATCTGTAACGGTTGTCAGCTGATGATCGAGATGGGACTTGTTGGTTCTAACCTCGATGCTAAGAATCCAAACATCCTTGCTGCTGCACAGAATCCTGGTCGTGTACACATGTTGCACAACGACAGCCACAAGTTCGAATCAAACTTCGTAAGCGTTCGCGTGCCAAAGAACAACAGCATCATGATGGGAAGTCTCGCTGGTGCTCGTCTCGGTATCTGGGCTGCTCACGGTGAGGGTAAGTTCGGGTTACCAGCTGGTAAGAGCCTCGAGGACTACAATACCGTAGCTCTCTATGGCTATAAGGCCTATCCAGCTAACCCTAACGGTTCGCCAGAGGGCCTGGCTGGTATCTGTTCCGCAGATGGTCGCCATTTGGCAATGATGCCACACCCAGAGCGCGCTATGTTCCCATGGCAGTGTGGTTACTATCCACAGGATCACAAGCAGGATGAAGTAACTCCTTGGATTGAGATCTTCGTCAATGCTCGTAAGTGGGTAGAAGCTCAGAAGTAATTTCTATTATTCTCATAAATCATCCTGGGATTTCATGTTACAGTGTAATCCCAGGATGAACCGTAAAAATATTATACTATGACATTACGTTCCGCACTTCTGGCAGTCCTCAGTGGCTGTCTTGTCGTTCCTTCCATGGCCGACGAAGCACGGTTGCTTCGTTTTCCTGCCACCAATGGTCAGGACCTCGTGTTCACTTATGCAGGAGACCTCTACAAAGCCCCGTTAAAAGGTGGAGAGGCTCAGCGTCTCACCTCTCACGAAGGATTCGAGATGTTTGCCCGACTCTCTCCTGATGGTCAGACCATCGCTTTTACTGCTCAGTATGATGGTAACACAGAGGTCTATAGCATGCCACTGGCAGGTGGTGAACCTCAGCGACTCACTTATACTGCCACCAATGCTCGTGACGATATGGGTGACCGTATGGGCCCAAACAATGTTGTGATGACTTGGAGTCCTGATGGCAAGCAGATCATCTATCGCAATCGAATCAGTGATAGTTTCGATGGCAAGCTTTGGTCTATCTCGCCAGAAGGTGGCATGAGTCAGCAACTACCATTACCAGAGGGTGGTTTCTGCAGTTACTCACCTGATGGCAAGCTTCTGGCTTATAACCGTGTGTTCCGTGAGTTCCGTACCTGGAAACACTACAAGGGTGGTATGGCTGATGATGTCTGGATATATGATCAGAAAGCAGGTAAGGTTACTAACATCACAGAGAATGAGAGCCAGGACATCTTCCCAATGTGGGTAGGAGAGGAGATCTTCTATTGTTCAGACCGTGACTTCACGATGAATATCTTCGTGTATAACACTCGCACTAAGAAGACCGAGAAGGTTACCAGCTATACCGATTATGACGTCCGTTTCCCCAGCACCGATGGCAAGATTATTGTCTATGAGCATGCAGGTTATCTATATAAGCTCGATCCAAAAACTCGTCAGAGTGAGCAGATCCATATTACACTTCATGCCGAAGGTCTTGATGCTCGTAAGGAACGCAAGAATGTCTCTGGATACGTTACCGCAGTTTCTGTCGATGACGCTGGAAAAAACCTGGTTGTAACAGCACGTGGCGAGGTCTTCAACGTGCCGGTAGAGAAAGGAGTAACTCGTAATCTCACTCGAACTCCTGGCGCCAACGAACGTGATGCTGTTTACAGTCCAGATGGCAAGAACATCGTTTATATCAGTGATCGTACAGGAGAGACTGAACTCTGGCTCCAGCCCGTCAATGGCGATCTCCGTCCATTGACAAAGGATAACGATACTTACATTACCAGTGTGATGTGGACACCAGATAGCAAGACGCTGCTATATACCGATCGTAAGAATCGCATCGTCAAGGTCGACCCTCAGTCTGGCAGCAAGGACGTTCTCATTACTTGTCCTGAGTCCGGGTTCCGCCGCATTGCTGTTTCTCCAGACAGCAAGTGGATCAGCTACACGCGTCCTGCCAAGAACGAGATGCAGATGGTCTATGTCATGAATCTCCAGACCCGTCAGGAGATTGCTGTGACCGAGAAGTGGTACAACTCTGGTTCTCCACTCTTCAGCGCTGATGGCAAATACCTGATCTTTACTTCCGATCGCGACTTTAATCCTGTTTATAGCAGTACTGAGTGGAATCACTCCTATAATAATATGGGAGCTTTCTATCTCGTAACACTGAACAAGGAGACGCCTTCTCCATTTATGGTCAAAGGAGAGGAAGAAGCACCTGCTAAGACTGAGGCCGCTCCAGCCAAAGGAAAGGGTGGCAAGGATGCAAAACCAGAGGCAAAAGAAGAAAAAATTGTCACTGTGAAGATTGATGCTGAAGGTATCGAGCATCGCATTGTGAAGCTTCCTGTCAATACCGGTCGTTTCGCTGGTGCAGTCTATTGTAATGACGGAAAACTTTTCTTCAATGGCGGTAAGGGCTGTCAGGTTTATGACTTTGCAAAAGATAAGACAGAAGACGTCTGCGATGCTCGTCTGAGTGTTGAAGGCAAAAAGGCGGTCTGGATCAAAGGTGGTCGTGGCAGTGCATCTTCAGTCTATGTAACTGATCTTCCTAAGGGAGGCAAGCAGAATCTTGACAAGGCTGTGAATCTTAATGATATGGTTGCTGAGATTGATTATCCTCAGGAGTGGGCTCAGATCTTCGATGAGACCTGGCGTGCATTCCGCGATGGATTCTATCTTGAGAACATGCATGGTATTGATTGGAAGGCCATGAAAGAGAAGTACAGTGTTCTGCTGCCATACGTCAAGCATCGTCTTGATCTGAATTATGTCATCGGTGGAATGATTGGCGAGTTGGCTTGTGGCCATGCATATATCAATCCTGGAGAATATCCAGGAGCTCAGAAGGTCGATATGGGTCTTCTTGGAGCAGAGCTTAGTCGCGATCAGATGACTGGTTTCTATCGTATCGATCGCATCCTGCCAGGTGCTCCTTATCGCCCGGAACTTCGTTCTCCACTGACTGAGACCGGTCTTAACGTCAAAGAAGGTGATTATATCGTGGCTATTGATGGTGTTTCTGTTACCGAAACCACCAATATCTATTCACTTCTTGTAGGAAAGGCCAATGTCCTCACAGAGCTTACAGTCAACAGTTCAGCTTCTTCTAATGGCGCACGAAAGATCGTCATAAAGCCTATTGCCGACGAATATATGCTTTATCATCAGGAGTGGGTCGATCGTAATCTTAAGTATGTTGAAGAGAAGTCTGGTGGCCGCATCGGTTATGTCTATATTCCAGATATGGGTCCTGAGGGTTTGAATGAGTTCTCCCGCCTGTTCTATGCACAGCTCGATAAGGAGGCGCTCATCGTCGATGATCGTGCTAATGGCGGTGGCAATGTTTCTCCAATGATCATTGAGCGACTGCTCCGCGAGCCCTATCGTCTCACCATGTATCGCAATTCTTCTCGCACAGGTACTATTCCTGATGCCGCCATTCATGGACCTAAGGCTCTCCTCATCAATAAGTACTCGGCCTCAGATGGTGATCTCTTCCCATGGAGCTTCAAGGCAACGAAACTTGGCACTGTAATCGGTACTCGCACTTGGGGTGGCATTGTCGGCATCAGCGGTTCTCTGCCTTATATGGATGGTACTGATGTTCGTGTCCCATTCTTCACAAACTACAGTGCAGAGACCGGAGAGTGGATCGTTGAGAATCATGGTGTTGATCCTGATATCCTGGTCGATAATGATCCGATCCGTGAGCAGGCTGGTGAAGACCAGCAGCTTGATAAGGCTATTGAAGTGCTACTTGAGCAGCTTAAGGATCGTAAACCATTGCCAGGTGTACCTGCAGCGCGTACTTTGAAAGATCTTGGTTGGTAATGATTCCGAGATATTCTATCGTAATTTTTAAACTTTTCACGCTTCTAAGTATCTAACAGATAGGTAACAGTAAGGAAAGAACCTAAAAAAATATAAATTTAGAAAAAATTCGATTGCAGATTTGCATTATTGCAAATAATTGCTTATTTTTGCAACCAAATAATCTACTTATTTGAGTATTATTAAACTAAACAAATATGAAGAAGACTCTTTTGATGGCTCTTGCCATTGTTGCAGCTATGTCAGTAACCAGTTGTAAAAGTACCAAGACTCTCAACCAGGCTGCTACCGTAGCTGAACCTGCTGCCCAGGAGGTTGCTGAGGTTGCTCCTATTACTTATAGCACTCCTAAGCGTACTGCTCCAGTTGCTCAGGCAGGTGACCGCACAGAGAAGGTTTCTGTAGTCAATAGTGCTGATGCTGCATTGCTCAAGGATTACAATGTTGTAGTTGGTGCTTTTGGTAACAAGACCAATGCTGAGAATTTCAAGAACAAGATGGCTGGCCGTGGTTACACTGCATTCCTCGTACAGAATGGTACTGGTATGTATCGTGTTGTTGCTGGTGGTTATGACACTCGTGAGCAGGCTGTTCAGGTTCGTGATAACATCAAGACCACTTATGCTAATGACGATCCAGGAACATGTCCAGCAGCATGGCTTTTGATTCCTGAGATGTAATCACTGAGATTTAGTATCAATAAATAATTTGGAGCTAATGTCATTATTTGACAATAGCTCCAAATTTTGTTTTTTATTTATTTTTCAGAATTCAGCAACTCAATGCCATCATCCTTTATTAATATGCGCTTCTGTTTGTAGAGTGCACCGATAGCTTTTTTGAAAGTCTTCTTCGACATCTGCAGCTCGAAAGCAATCAGTTCAGGAGTCGATCGGTCTGTCAGTGGCATATAGCCGCCATGCAGATGCAGTGCTTTCAGGATACTCGCTTCGGCAGGATCTATCATCTGTCGGTATCCGAGAGGCTGCAGAGAGAGGTCGATCTTGTCATCCTCACGAACTCCCTTGATCCAAGCGCGGAGACGTTCTCCGATGTGAATATCGCGGAAGATCTGGTTTTTATAGATTAGACCTGTGTGCTTGTGGTCGATGATCACCTTATAGCCGAGAGGCGTAGGTTTCCAAACCAGGACTTCTACTTCCTCATTATTCTCGTAAGTTGGAGGGATGTTGTCCAGATATTTGTCCAACTTGCTGGTTCCAGCAATACGGCCGCTCACTTCATCTATATATATATATATAAGGTATCGGCGACCCTCCTCCATTTTCTGCGCCTGTTCGCGGTGCGGAATCAGGAGTTCCTTCGATGTCCCCCAATCCGCGAAAGCTCCCACCTGATTCACACTATTGATCTTCAGATGTGCAATCTGACCGACTGTCGCATACGGATGCTCGTTTGTGGCAATAAGTCTGGCCTCTGCATCCTGATAGACGAAGACCTTGATTACGTCTCCTTCCTTGGCGTCTGCTGGCATGTAACGCTTTGGCATAAGAATCTCAAGACCATCGCCACCATCCAGATATAGACCGAAATCTACAAACTTGCAGACGGGGAGTTCGTTATATTGTCCAAGTTTTACCATTATTGTTCTTTTTATTTCACTACCACCAACTTATCTCCCTGCAGTTCTGGAACGATCCCCAGAATACTCTTTCGCAGACAATAGTTGAGGTCGTTACGGAAGCCGTGTCTCATCAGTCGCAGCGCATGCTCGCTCTGCATCAGGAAAGAAGAAAAGTTCCTGTTGGCCTGGTGCCATAATGCTACAGCCAGACGTGCTCCATCACTGGCAGCTTCCACGCCTTCTTCGGCAAGCAGTGTGCTGGTGAGCGCACCGGCAAAGAGCGAGTCCTCCAGACAGATACGGCCATCAGCACCCGAGCAGACAATCAGGACGTCTTTCCCGATTGATAGAATCCTGTCGGCCAGCGCCTGCAGGTTGACAAAGGCACCAATCAGCAGACAATGGCACTGAGCAGCACCTTTGATGGCCTTGGTACCGTTGGTGGTCTTGATGACCAGCGACTTGCCATTGACCTTCTCCACCGAATATTCAGCAGGAGAGTTGCCAAAGTCTGCAAATGAGCAACGCTCGGTAGATTGCTCCGCACCTACCAGATATCCCAGAGACTTATAAGTCAGCGCTTCCTGTTCAGTTGCTACTGGAATGATGCTTTGCGCACCATTCGCAAAAGCAGTACAGATGGTGGTGGTGGCACGGAAGACGTCCGTTACCACTACCACTGAGTCTTGATGCTGGTAGAGATCCAGCAGGCTAGGAGAGAAACAGATTTCAATCTTCATAAGCCTACTCTATCAGTATTAGAGGAACTTCTCAATAGCCTCCTGCAGCGTAGCCTTGCTGGCAGCACCTACTACCTTATGCACTACCTCGCCTCCCTTGAGGAAGATAACGACTGGAATGTTACGGATGCCAAACTGTGCTACGAGATCCTCTCCCTCATCCACATTATACTTTCCGATGAAAGCCTTGCCTTCATATTCCTCAGCAAGCTGCTCGATGATTGGCGAGAGACGCTGACATGGACCACACCAGGTTGCCCAGAAGTCAATTACTACAAGCTGATCACCAGCAATAATCTCAGCATAATTCTGATCGGTTATTTGTTTTGCCATGATTTATACGTTTTTTTGTTAGGTTGATATTGATATAATATATCTGCGAACAGATTCTTTTTTTTATTGTTTAGAAGTATATCTCCTCATTTGCAGTACCATCTACCTGGATGTTGACCGAACCTTCCACCTTGCCAGACTCATAACATCCGCTGTAGATATTCGCATCAGTGGCATGACGGCCGAACTGGCCATAGCGCAGATAGTTGCTTCCCGACAAAGACTCATCACTCATGTCCATGACAGCCTCGAAGAACTGACTCTGTACATCCAGGTTGATCATTGGCGCCAGACCCTTCTTGTCCCAGAGGATACCACCGTCATAGCGTACATCCTGTCCGAGCAGGTCGGTGAGTGTAAATGCTGCACTTGATGGACCGCCGACAATCTTTTCGAAGAATCTCAACTGGCGAGGGAAGGATACATCCAGATTGCCATGAGCCAGGAGCGAACCGCGGCGTCCTCCCAGATAGAATGAGCCGATGTAACAGTTGTCATAGTTGTTGCGGAAGTGGAAGTACTTAGGCAAGCCATACATAGCCACTGCGCGCATATAGATGTCAAGCATCGTATGTCCGTCCGCATCTTTCTGCGCCAGGTCATTGATGCCATTCAGCGTCAGAATCTTGTTGACATACTCCTGTTCAGTGTATTGTCCACCGTTTGCTCCCATATAGAGTTCGTTGACCACTGCATTATCGCCAAGATCCACCACGATATCTCCCATCTCATCCTTTTCATTGAGTACGGTTGCACAGTTGCCACCGCTGAAGATGGCCTGACTTACATACGCTGTCGTATTCAGACCACCACCAATCTCGATGAGCGACTTCTGTACGTGAGGGCGAATCGCATTCAGTGCATACATACGATCGAACTCATTCTTCGCCGCGTTAGGATGACGTGGGTCGGTAGGAGTGAGGTAAACATAAGACTTCAGGCTCTCATCCCACGTCTCAGTGATGGTCTTGACCGAAGGATCCCACTTATACAGGTAGTTTCCGTTACCAGCACCATAGACTGCACCGATACGGCCTCCTTGCATCATGATACGTGTGCCGTTGTATGCATTACCAGAGACGTCATTGCCACCAAATACTCGTCCATAGTCACCGGCAGTAATCATAATAACCGATGAATACTGGTTCGAAGCATAAGTAACCAACGTAGTATCCTGGCGGCCGGTAGTAGCATTCTTTGAGATGATGCTTGGTTTGATGTTACCCATGCGCGAACCACCATAGATGTTCTCTACGTGCAGGCTCGGATTGCTAAGCACCAGCCAGAGACCTGGAGAACCACCGTCGGCCGGATGCAGGTTGCGGTCACCGGCTTCATTGTAATAAAGCACGTCGCCTTGGTTGCAACCGCCATAGATGCTGCCAATGTCAGCACTCTGCAGATCCCACTGTGGCTGCAGGGTCAGAGGAGTCTTGTTGTTACCGCCATAGAGACGGCAGATGTTATTGCTGAAGAGAATCTGTGTGCCATCATCCTCAAAGCCTTCGTGCAAAGCCGGACGGATAAGGAAGTTCTTACCACGCGCATAGCAGTTCTCATTGACGGTGCGATCGAAGTGAGCCTTGTCAACCTTGTTCGGATAATCGACCGTGATTCGTGCCGTGTGGTTGACGCAACTGCTGTTCGCACCACCAAAGGCGCTAAGGATGGTTCCACCATGAATCTCAAGATAAGTACTGTCAACGCTCGGACGACTTACTCCTACCAGCGAACGTGTCTCACCGCTCATAGTCATTACTTCACCATTGGCATAGACATCACCTGCTCCGGCATCACCATATTCGCCATTACCGCCAGCATAGACCTCACCGATGAGAGGGAAGCCAGAGTAGTTGCCATCTTCATGCTGACCTTCGTTGATAAAGACGTAGGTATTGGCGGTGAAATCTGTCTTTCTGATGACTGAGGTCTGCTTGCTGAGGCCGATGTTGCCAGAGAGGTCAGAACCACCGAACACACGATCGATGATGACATGGAAGTGATCGTTCGAACGGTCTTCCACCTCTACCCAGGTGCC
>DCIF01000062.1:10372-32615 GCA_002315795.1 Bacteroidales bacterium UBA1733 | reverse complement strand
TGTCCGCCGCCATAGACGCATCCCCAGACGGCATTACCTGAAGCATGGACGGCATTTGAACCACGGCACTGGAGGTCAATGCCGACGTTGGTTCGGCCAATCACACGACCAGCAAGACCGCCACCAAAGACATTCAGACAGTTCGGAATACACATCTGTCCGTTGAGCACTGAGCCACGAATGTTGATGTAGGTGTTTCCTAAGATCTCGGTGTTCTGACCCTTGCCAGCACCATAGATAAGACCTGATTCTGAGTTCCATTCCTGCGAGATGCCTACCCAGCTTTCACCCTCTTGCAGTTGGTATCCACCTAAGAGGTCAGAATGGAAGTTGAGCGATGCATATCCCATGACCACACCATAGTCGAGACAACCCGTGTAGATCTTGGCTCCCTTATGTGCTTTATTTCCCTTGCTGTCGGTGGTAGTCTCGAGAGTAGCAAAACGATTGAAGAGGTTCAGCTGCAGTCGGTCGGTCTTGATAAAGTCGTCATGATAAGGCGTGATGCCGCCAACCCAGTTGCGCTGCTTGCCTTTTTCCGGGCCTTCGGTCTCCGTGTAGGCAAAGTGTGCATTGCGCGAACCGCCAACCACCTGATCCTGGATGGTAATACCCAGCGGAAGCGTGTAGATATAGACAGAGTCGCTGGTCATCGAACCACGATAGCCGCCACCTGTAAACTCTTTGATAAAGACGTCTGTTGCGTCCATTTCCCCAGGAGTCTCGAAGACGTGAGTATCTCCCATTCGGTCGTCAATAGGGTAGTTGTTATGGAACTTGCCATCCGCATTGAATGTCAGGGTCGGAACGCAAGACATGTCGATGGCACGAGCAAAGTGCTGGAAGTCCTCCTCTCCAAGGAAGCCGTGATACCACTCCTTGCCGTCGGTTGTCGAGTATGGAATATTACCCTCGGTGAAGAATTTTTCTCCATTACAACCCATGACGAGGTTTCCGATAGAGACGTGGCTACCGATGTTGAGCGCCACACGGCCTGTGTTCGGAACCAGCACTTCACGCAGCAGACCCCATTCCGGACGATTTACCTTATCCTGCTCAAAGAGACCGACGGTTGTGTTGTTGCCACCGCAGAAGAGCGATCCTAAGATCCTGACGCGGTCATCGTTGCTGCTGCCATAGATATTTATCTCTGTGCTGGCAACGTGTGGACGCGAGCGGTTCACGTATTTATTGTTCGACTGGTCCATCTCAGAGCGAGAAAGTGCTTCTCGATTGATATCTTCACCATCACCGGCACCGAATACATCATACAGAATCGTGCCACCATAGATGTTCAGGTGTGTGCCATATCGCTCATTGTTGCCACCAGCCACCATACCAGTTACATCATTACCAGCCGTGACGCGGCAGATGAGCAGGTTTGCGTTGTTGACCGAATCCCCTGGAGTACCGATGTTTACTTCCGTCTCACTGGTTACATTGCTCATCAGTGAACCGCCATAGACGCGGATAATGTGTCCAGACTTGACGTTGACCGTAGTGCGGGTTGTGTACTTACGTTCCGATTGATCATGGTTATAGAAGAATCCATTGTTCAGTTCACGGTCACGGATACCACAGTCTCCCTGCATGCCGCCACCATAGAGGTTACGGATATAGGCATGACCTTCTACCGTTACATTGGTCGAACCATAGACTCTGCCACTCAGACCGCCGCCAAAGACATCTGAGAAAGTCACAAATGGCAGGGCTTCAATCTGGCTGATGGCCTGCATGTCTTTTACTGCCAACTCTTTCGTTCCAATACGTGGCTTGAGTTCGCTGTCGAGTTTTTCTACATTGATGTGTACATTGGTATTTCCGAATACGTCGGTATCTGTACCAAAGCCACCTCCACAGAGGGTGAAGCGCTTGTCCCAAGGCTTCTCCACATTCATATTGTGGCAGCCGGCACTGTCGAGCATGGCCTGGCTGAAAAGGCTGCGATGAGCTTCAATGTAAGTATCGCCATGAATCGCACTGGCATCACGGCCAGAGCCATAAATGCCGAAATAGCGACCAGCATCATAACGGCTACCTTGTCTGTTGAAAAAGAATTCGCCGCCATCGATCAGGATGTGAGCATCTCCTTCAATGTCCGAAATCACGTTATGATCCGGATGCTGGAAATCCTTATTGCCGTGTCCGCCACCAAAGATCGAATTGCCAATCTTTCCACCAAGGATATTCACATAAGTGTTGCCAGAATTCTCCAATCCTGCAACTTTGCGCACGTCACTATAGTTGCCGCCACCGAAGACAAAGTCCTGCACCTCGGCATCCTTCTCGATGGTGACGCTGGTCGAACCATAGATCGCTGCCACATCTTCCACGCCATTGCGCTCTCCGGCTTCACGATAGTAGCAACCTTCGCCAGCACCAAAGATATTGCCTTTGACAATACCTCCAGAAATCTGAATGTCGGTGTTGCCATATACCTGTGAGAGCTGGCTGAAGTAAGAGGCATCTTTCTTCTCTCCGTCAATCACAGGATAGCTGGTAAGGTCGAAATTGTCATAGTAGTTTGTACTGCCGCGACCGCCACCGAAGATATATCCTTCTACGATGCCACCGTCCATCTTGATATGGATGTCGCCAAAGATGCTTCCTCCCTGGCAGTTGGCTTCTCGAGTACGCACCTGACTGCTGAACCCGAACCCACCGCCATAGACACTGCCATAGAGACGTGCTCTGCCACTGATATTCAGGTTCACTTCCGAGACTTCCGGATTGATGATCTCTCCATTCGGAGCAATGATCTTTGGCATCTTGCCTTTTGCTTGCTGGTAGTTGCCGTAAGTAATCTTGCCATTAGAGGCTGAATAGGGGATCAGCGGATCGAGCGTGTGCTCCTCGTCATTGAGAGCCAGTCCCATCACACTTCCTGCACCAGCACCATAGATGGTATTACGGATGTTGCCACCCATAATGTTGATATCGGTCTTACCATAGAAATAAGTGGCGGCAGTCTCCAGATAGTTTCCTTCAGGGAACATGATCTTACCGTTACGGCCTAAGCTGGAACCAAAGATGTCAAAGACGATACCAGACTCAATGTTGATGGTGGTTTTGCCAAAGAAGCTGTCTGACGGACGGGCAATAAGCTCTCCGGTGTTGCCTTTGACATGTGCCAGACGACCGAATCCCATGCTGCCACCCACGACACGACCTACACGCGAACGTCCCTTGATGTTGATCGTAGAGACCGACCAGCACGAGCCGTCAGCCTGGCCGCCGATGACCAGCGCCAGATCGTACGGATTGCTCCACGTGTTATGGGTGTTACAGATATCTATCAGCAGCGTCGGCTGCATCGGATGACGTGGTGAGCCGGCAATGTTGCCAGACTGATAGCAGTTCTTGGTGAAGTTGCTGCCACCTACCAGACGTCCATAATAGCCAGAGAGCAGACGTATCTGGTTCTCCTTATATTTGTAGTCTTCAAACTCGGGATTGAGGAAGCCGGCATATACGTTGAACATCGGAGCGTGCGCACCTTCAGAGATGCCGCGAGTATAGTCCATCATGGCATAACCCTCCATCTGCAGACCAAAGCCGAAGGTCAGGTTGTTGTTCTGCGCATAGATTGAAGCGGTGGTTCTCTCGTCATGACCACCATAAAGCACGATGTTCTCAAAACGGGTATCTGCAGGAATCAGGATGCTTTCGCCAGACATCAGCAGCTCTCCGTTTCTGATGTTACCATAGCATCCACTGATGATCGACGGACACTTATAGACGTTGATCGAATGCGTATTTGGCTCAGACATGTCACTGTCAAAGTAGGCTGCCAGAACGTTTTCGTCATAATCACCCATGATAACGATGACGTTGTCGGCCAGCTTGGCACCCTGGTTGGCTGGCTTGGCCAGCTGCAGGGCACGCGTCATCGTTCTGACTGCAGTGGCTGGTGTCTTACCATCATTATTGTCATCTCCCTGAGGGTACGAGGTCTTTCCGTCGAAGGTATATTTGGCAATATCTTCAGCCGAGGTGATGCCGTGGAGGTTTACGTAGATCACGTTGGCAAACGAGCAGAGCGTACTGATCGCCAGCTCCGCATTCTTCTTACTGCGAGCCACTCCCAGATAAGTATGTCCGTTCTGCGCACCAATCAGCTTGATACCCTGACCCACTTCCTTTTCTTCATCAGAGAGATCGTACCAGGTAAAAGAGAGCGCCTGTGCCAGTTCATTTTTGCTCGGACTCACCAGCTCTGCATTGATGTTATATGACTTTCCGCCTGCAATCTTGGTTACCGAGGTCGTGCGGTAGTACATCTCACAGACCTCAATCATGATGCCGTCCGTTGCCACCACATTGCCCTTGGCGTCGAGCACCTCCACGCTCAGATTGTCGTTATGCAATAGGTAAGGCACCTGCACTTCGCTGATGTTCGATGCCAGTTCCTTGTTGTCGAACTTCCAGCGGTATTTATAGTTGCCAGCCTTGGCTACTTTTGCCTGATACTTGCAGCTGTTCTCATCACCTACACGTGTGATCGACACCGCATTGCTCTTGCTTTCTTTCGCAGAACCCTGCGTTCTGATCGCTTTGAAACTGTCTGGCGTCGGTCCTGTGATGGCCGAGAGATCAGAGCTGATCGTGCCATACGACTTTTCAATCTTAGCCGTAGGAAGTTTCAGACCATAACCGGTTCCTTCACCAAACTGTTTCTGCACATCTCCTACGATCGGAGCCACCCACATCTGCGCGTTGTAAGGCAGGTTTGGCTGATTGAACGACTCGTCGATCTTGACGTTGGTGACAATACAGTTCTCAATACGGGAGTTATCATACATCTGACCAACGAGTGCGCCAATGCGGAACTGATATTTTGGAGTCACCTCGGTCAGCAGATCGTAAAACTCCAGACTTACCTGATCCAGATTCAGATTCTCAATCACCGATTCGAACGCAGCATCACCACCTAACTGAGGGAACAGACCTGCATGTACCTGACGGGGCGAGTGTGACATCATCAGACGCACATTGCTTACCTTATGGCCATCACCGTCGAACTGTGCGATAAACGTACGGTTGGCAGTTGTGGCAGTACCATAGAGCCAGATGGCGTTGTTGAGATTGATATCGCAGGTCAGCTTGTAGTACTTGCGGAAGCATACACCACTGGCATTGTCGTAATTCTGCATCAGATAAGCAAACTCTTCGGCCGAAGTGATCAGGTACGGCTGTTCCTTGGTTCCCTTACCAGAGATCGGACGGCGCAAGGTGCCATCCCACACGTCCACCTCTGCTTTTACCTGCTGTGTCAGCAGCGCAGAAGGCATCCACATGAATACCGTAAGAATCACAGTGAAAATAGCTCGGATCAGTCTGTGGTTTCGCATATCGATAGTTTTAATTTTGATCAGTTTTTTGTCGCTCGTGTTTCTTTCCACGCGCGCGTATTTGCGGGCAAATATAGTAATTATTTTGATAACTTGGTCTTTTCTGGTACTAAAAAATGTGAATCATGCTGCTTTCATGCAGAGTTTGCTGTTTTTCGACCAGAAATCTCCCATGACACTACTCTTGGATATCAAAAAAAACTGACGCTCATCTTCACGACGATCGTCAGCCCTTTCTCTCATTTTTATGAAGTTTTTGTGGAATTACTCACGGTGCAAAGATAGAGGGATTTTTTCATTCCTCCAAATTTTTGCATAAAAAATAGTTCAAACTAGTCCACATTTTACAATAATTAACTAAAGCTGGACCGAAATAAGTATTTTGCTGGTATTATTTACCTGCATTACTGTAATAAAGACAAGAAGAAAGCATACTCCATGGCTTTCTGTTCAAGTCTGCGGAATCGGCCAGAAGCACCTCCATGTCCTGATGCCATATCGCATCTGAGTAAGAGATGATTATTGTCGGTCTTTGTCGAACGTAGTTTCGCCACCCACTTGAGTGGTTCCCAATATTGTACCTGACTATCCCAATATCCCGTAGTAACAAGGATGTTTGGATAATTCTGTGCGGTTACGTTGTCGTATGGAGAATATGAAAGCATGTATCTGTAATAGTCTTCCTGTCGAGGATCTCCCCATTCATCCCACTCAAAAGTGGTCAATGGAATTGTTTCATCCTGCATGGTTGATACGACATCCACAAATGGAACTCCTGCTATAATTCCCTTATAGAGGTTCGGCTCCAGATTAATACATGCTCCCATCAACAAGCCGCCGGCACTGGCACCTCGGGCAAACAGTCGGTCATTCTGTGTATAGTTCTGCTCTATGAGAAAACGTGCACAATCATTGAAATCAGTGAACGTATTCATCTTTTTAAAGAGCTTACCATCTTCGTACCACTGTCTTCCCATCTCACTACCTCCACGTATGTGAGCTATAGCATAACCAAATCCTCTGTCAAGAAGAGAGAAGACATTCTGGTCGAATGAAGGATCTGTTGATGATCCGTAAGATCCATATGCGTAGATATGAAATGGAGCCTTTCCGTCTTGTTTGAAGCCTAAAGGAGTGATGATATCCATCGGTATCTGAGTTCCATCAGTGGCAGTTACCCATACACGCTGCTCTTCATAGCGTGAGGCATCATAGCCAGGAACATCCTGAACCTTTAGCACCTTTTTTTCACCGCTCTCCAGATCCAAGTCAATAGTTCGAGGAGGTGTCAGCATGCTCTGATAGCTGTAGCGAAGTGTATGTGACGATGGATCAACGTTTGTGCTGATGCGAGCCACATAACATGGTTCCTCAAATGGAAGATAATAGTCCTGATTCTTCTTTTTGTTGATGATGTGGAGAGTCAATAGTCCTTCTTTGCGCTCGTTGGTAATTACATAATCACTCATCAGCGTAAAACCGTCGATCATTATTTCCTTTTGATAAGGCAAATAATCGGTCCAGGATTTACCTGCTTCTTGGTCTTTATCGCTGATAGTCATGAGACGATTATTGAGGCAACCATCTAAATTGGTTCGGATAAAGAAGTTCTGGCCAATATGATCAACCTCATAACGATGACCTTTTGTGCGTAAAGCAAAAGTCTTAAGCTGACCAGTTACATCCGTTGCGTCAATATAACGGGTCTCAGTCGTCATTGTTTGATTGCTATTCGCCAGAATATATTTATCATCGATACTCTTACTGATGCTTACAGAAAAGGTCTCATCCGTTTCATCCCATAGCAGCTCGTCTTCACTCTGAGGCTGTCCTAAGGTATGACGGTAGATACGGTTATTGCGTAAAGTGGGGACATCACGGCCTACATAATATAGATGACGGCTGTCTGCTGCCCATTCCATGTATCCACCGGTCTCCTTAAGGGTATCCTGAAGCATCTCGCCAGACTCGATATCCTTGATGACGATAGTATAGATTCTGCGGCTGACAAAGTCTGTTCCGAAGGCAATAAGCTTATTGTCTGGACTCGGACTCAAATCACTGACACCGCAATACTGCTGTCCTTCTGCCAGTTCATTTACATCTAATAGTATCTGTTCCTGTCCATTGAGAGTGCGAGTATAGATAGGGTAATCCTTACCTGCTTCAAAACGTGTGGAATAGGTGTAATCACCCTTTTTGTATGGGACACTTTCGTCATTTTGTGCAATACGACCAGTAAGCTCCAGATATAGAGAGTCCTGCAATGACTGTAAAGGCGCGAAGTAATGCTCAGAGTAAGCATTCTCAGCTTGTATATACTCCAGGACATCTTTTGTCTGCTGATCTGGTTGTGAAGCGTTCTTTTGATCATCACTGAGACGCATCCAGAAATAAGGATCTACACGTTGTCCTCCAAACTCCTCCATAACATAAGGAATCTGCTTTGCAACAGGAGCCTTCGTCTCGCTTTGGCAGGCTGTCAGTAATAGTACTGACAGTCCACCAATATAATATATATTTTTCTTCATACGAAACAATTATTCTATAGAACGCTTTTCAATCACGTCCTCTATGAATTTGAAAGTCTGGTTGTAAAAGTCATAGTTATAAGCCTTGCCCTTCACACCATGGCCAAGACCTTCATATTCAATGTACTTGTGAGGCTTGTTCAGATGGAGCAACATGCGATCCATCAGTCGGCTACCTTCCATTTCTACACGATTGTCATGATTGCCATGTACGAGAAGTAGAGGACCAGTGATCTTCTCTGCCCAATAAAGAGGAGAGCGTTCTACGATCTTAGCTTTGTCCGTCCAAGGATTTCCTGCTTCGAGTTCTGTCCAGTCTGGAATATTGCTGTATAGGTGCTGGTGGATAATATCACAGAAGCCTGCGGTCTCAACACCGAATCCGAATGGGAAAGAAGCCTTCACACCATTCACCTCGCCAGGGAAGGTCATCAGGCGCATAGTAGCATAACCACCATGGCTCACACCGAAGCAACCTACACGCTCAGCAGGGATGTTGAGCTTCTCGCTGATGTACTTGGCACAGTAGATCATATCAATGATCTCATTGCCTCCTAGATCCTTGTCATTGAGAGCAGCAAAGTCACGACCGAAGCCAGCATTGCCACGGCATGAAGCGCTGAGCACGTAGATGCCGGCCTTGCCATAGATCTGATACTCGTCATCATAACGGTTGTCGCCGCCATAGAAGCTCTCAAGCATGACCACAGACTTGTCTGCAGGAAGTGGATTCTTTGGCTTGAAGAGGTATGCATGGATCAGACGCTGTTCGCCAGTAGCTGGATCAATATCGAAGGTTGGGATGAAAAGACTCTCGACTTCGGTCTGTACCAGTTCGTCTGTAACTTCTTTTGGCAGAGCAAAGAGGGTCTGTGTGGTCATCTTCTTCTTTCCGACGGTAACCTCTTGCACTTCGACGAGGGTGGTAACATTGTTAGCCACGAGACGAACCTTATCACCCTTTGCAGAGCCGAGGCTGATGTTCATGTTGCTCTCCTGCTCGTAGATTACCTTGCAGGTATTGAGGTCCATGAGCATGAGAGTAGCAGCGATTGGGGTCTGACGCAGACCGAAGAGGTATTTTTGACCCTTGATGGTTACAAATTCCACTTGCTCGAGATCCTGCTTGAAGAAGGTCTTCTGCTCAACGGCCTTAGTCTCAGAGTTGAAGTGATAGAGGTTCTTATAGCCATCCTGATCGCTAAAGAAGAAACATTCCGTGTCATTGATCCACTCGTCCATAACGTCGCAACCTGCATAGCTTGCCTTGAGTGAAGGATTAGTGATTACGGTCGAGGTGCCTGTCTCTACAT
Organism: Bacteroidales bacterium UBA1733; assembly: GCA_002315795.1. The sequence goes on along the minus strand of DCIF01000062.1, from coordinate 23,420 downwards.
CAATATAGAGGACATTACAGTACTGACGGTCCTGGCCTTTGAGTGCAAGGATGATGAGTCCCTTTCCATCTGGACGCCAGCTGACTGATCCCCAAGTATATCGGAAGTCCTCTTTGTCATCACAGATATGACGATCCTCCAGTGTTTTGAGGTCAAGGATGTGCAGCTCATCGCGACGGAGAGCTTCCTGTCCCATGCGACTGACATAAGCAATCTTGTCTTTTGCCTGATTGAAGTGCCATGCATAGATGTATGGAACATCGGTGAGTCTTTCTGGTTTACCTAATGGCTCAAGCTTGCTGCGCCAGAGATCTACCTTTTCGTCATTGCATTCATCTCCGATCCAGTACATATAACCGTCTGCATCATTGTAGGTAGGAGACCATGCATTACGAGCAGAGAGATTAGCATCGATGGCATCCTTGCCATCGGTCAGCTTAGCTTCTCCGTTAAGAGGAATCCACTGCAGATGGTTCTCCATGCCAGTCTTTGTGAAGAAGAGCTTCTCGCCGTCGCGGCTGATTGAGAAATACTGGTATGGGAAGCTGTCGAAGAATGGACTAATCTCGACCTGACGGCCTTCGAATGGGATGTTAGAACGAGTGTTGGCGGTCTCAACAGTGATAGCATGAGACTGAGCCATGGTCTGAGTAACGATCAAAAGCGCTGCAGAGGCCAAAAGAAGTGTTTTTTTCATTGTTTTGGTATGATACATTATTTGCAAGAATAGCCGCCAGCCCATTTGGACTGGCAGCTATCATTATTTTGAGTCTTAGATATCGTGGGAAAGATTACTTAGCCCAGTTATCGTTCTGACCTGCATTGTAGTTATCCTTGTAGTGAGGGTTGTAGAGCAGCTCATTGTCAGGAATTGGGAACATCATCTTGTTCGAACCTGCAGGCAAGTTAAGGGTGCTTGACCAGTGGTCTTCACCTACACGGCTAACGCCCATCTTCATACGCTTCAGGTCACCGAGAGCGAAGCCCTCACCATAGAGCTCACGACGACGCTCGAGGTAGATTTCGTACTGAGTAAGGCCGGTAGCATCGCCACCGCGCTGCAACTGAAGGGTATTAAGGATCTGCTTGCCATCACCGGCAGCACCATTCAAACAAGCCTCAGCAGCGAGGAGGTAAGCCTCAGCAATACGAGCCATTGGGTAGTCAGCAATACCGAGGGTGTTGTGCTGGTTGAACTTAGCGATGAAGTATCCGTCAGCAGGGTCAAGGTAGCCTGGGAAGAGAGCACGACAGTCAGCAAATGAGCCGTCCTCGTTCTTCTTGAAGGTGTCAACAAATGATTTGCATGCACGAACGGTAGAATAACCCTGGAGGTAGTCGATAGCGTTAGCGTTCAAGTAGTTGTATCGAGCGTTGATATCTGCACCTGGAACCTGTGAAGCATAGTCTGGAGTACCCCATACGCGCTCATTATCCTGTGCAGTGTAGCAGTGCCAGAATGAAGGGTAAGAAGCGTAGATGTTAGAGGTCTCAGAATTGAAGTTCATACCGAAGAGCCACTCAGCGTTAGCATCCATGAAGCCAGCCTGATATTCTGCTGGAGACATGAGGTTCGAACCGTCATAGTTGTTGCCTGTAGCGATGTCAGCATACTTCTTGACGTTGCTCCAGTCACCAAGCTCCGAATAGGTACGGGCAAGGAGAAGGGCAGCAGCCTCCTTGTTCATGTTGTAACGACCAACCTTAGCCACTGACTGACAGTGCTCGTATGCATAGGTAAGATCGCTGATGATGTTCTTGAGAGAGGTCTCGAGGTTAGAACGTTCTGCCATGCTTGACTCCTCGTAGCCTGTACCAGCGGTACGGTAGAAGAGACCCTTGCCATTAGCACCCTCATTAGCATAAGAGTTGCAGTAGAGGTGATAGAGGTTGAGATAGTTCCAGCCACGCATACCGTAAGCCTGAGCAACGTAATCCTCAGCACCCTCAACGAGAGTACCTGCATTAGAAGCCTCAATAAGGGTGTTGGCAGCAGTGATTGCGCCATAAGCCTTACCCCACATGTATGGAGAGTAGCAGCTCCACCAGCCGTCAACGACTGCAGAGTACTGGGTGTAATCGTATGCATACATGATCCAATTGTAGGTCGAGAATGCATAGTTACCGTTGGTCATCTTGATATCGTTACCCATTACCTCCTGAGCGCTCTGGCCAATAGTGAGGTAGTAGTAGTGCTCTGTATAGAAATATATAGAGTTGAGCAGGGTGGCAACGTTCTCTTTGCTGCTGAGGATGAGGTCGGTCGACAGCTGGTTTGAAGGCTGCTGATCGAGCTGGTCATCATTGCAGGAGGTGGCTACCATCGAAAGGGTAGCAACACCGGCCATAAATAAATATTTTGTATTCATTATTTTTTTTCTATTTTTTGGGGGTTAGAAAGTCATGCTCAGGCCGAGAGTCCAGGTTCGTGGACTTGGGGTAGCAGTATAGAGACTGTAGCCCTGAACACCGAAGATGTCGATGTCGTCATAACCCTTGTAGTCAGAACCGAAGGCAGTGAATACGTTGTCGCAGCTTGCATAGATACGGCAGTTGCTGATAACGTCGCTTACGCCCTTGAACTTAGGCAAGGTATAGCCGAGGGTGATGGTCTTAACCTTGAAGAAGGTTGCGTCATAGAGGAAGCGGCTTGACAACTGGCTTGACAAAGAACCGATACGTGGAACGTCGGTGTTCGTGTTGTTAGCGTTCCATGCATCCAGCATATCACGATGCCAGTTGCTTGAGTAGTTGTTGTCGTCGTGCATGAGTCCCTTATAGACACCGTCGTAGAACTTACCACCGATCTGGTAAGAGCAGAGAATCTGGAGATCGAGACCCTTCCATGAAAGGTTGTTGTTGAAACCACCGTATACGGTAGGAGTTGAACGACCCTGACGCTCATAAGCTGCCTCACCGTAAACAGAAGTCTTGCTGCCGTCAGCCTTATACCACTGTGGGTTACCGTTAGCAGGATCTACGCCAGCCCATGTTGGCATGTAGAACTCATACTGGCTGCCGCCTACGCTCCAGATCTTCTGATAGGTAGTCTGCTGGATGTTGTCGTCACCATAGAGGTCCTCAATCTTATCCTTGATCCAAGAAGCATTGAACTCCATAGTCCAAGATACAGGATAACCCTGTGGAAGGATTGAGCCACCGAGAACGAGCTCGACACCAGAGTTGCTGGTCTTAGCAGCATTCATGGTGATGGTAGCCTTATTTGCAGCATACATACCTGACTGCTGAGCAACTGGTACGTTGTAGAGGAGGCCGTCAGAGGTCTTCTTGAACCAGTCGATGCTACCCCAGATGCGATTCTTGAAGCCGAAGTCAAGACCGAAGTTAAGCATCTTCTGCTCCTCCCATGAGAGGTTAGCGTTAGCAAACTGCCTGAGGTAGGCAGCGATGTTGCCGTTGTAGGTTTCGTCCACTGACCAAAGGCCGAGTGACTGGTAGCGACCGATACCTGCCTTGTTACCTGAGGTACCGTATGAAGCACGGAACTTCAACTGATCAATCCAGTCGATATCCTTCATGAATGCCTCCTGATTGATACGCCAGCTTGCGCCTACTGACCAGAAAGTACCCCACTTGTTGTCCTTACCGAATACTGAAGAACCATCGCGACGGAGTGAGAATGAAGCGTTGTAACGCTCACCATAGTTATACTCGGCACGGCCGAAGTAAGAGATCATGATCTCCTTAGAGTTGTAAGAAGAAGCAGGATAGGTGCTTGATGCAGCATCAAACTCCTCGAAATCACCAAGGAAGTCACGAGCCGAAACGTAGAGGTAGTTCAGGTCTGACTTGAAGTACTCCATACCAGCCAATACGTTGATGTGGTTCTCACCGATGTTGGTGTCATAACCGATGGTATTGGTCGAGGTGTAGATGAGGTCAGTGGTGTGATACTTAAACAGACGAGCGTTGTAAGCAGGACCGTTACCGTGCTCCTTGTTCCAGTACATCTTCTCATCATTGCTGATGTACTCTGGCTTGAACTCAGTCTTGAGGGTAAGACCCTTGATTGGCTCAATCTGGAGGAAGGCGTTAGCCAGAACGTGAGCGGTCTTGGTACCGTTGTTGTCCATATAAGGGATTGAGCAAGGGTTGAAGTCGAGGTTCACACCATTGGTGTAGTTGTACTGCTTGTTGCCCGACTCGTCGAGTACTGGGTTGCCGTTCAGGTCAACAACATATACAGGAACTGCGTTAGGGAAAGAGATAGCATTGAGCAGAGGAGAAGCACCGGCTGAACCAGCCACGGTGTTGCTCTGGTTTGAGTAAGAGAGGGTGGCGTTCAAACCAGCCTTGATCCACTTGCTTACCTGGCTCTCTACGTTTGCCTTAGCCGAATAGCGCTTGAAGGCACCTGCAGGTGCAATACCGTCCTGATCGAGGTAACCTGCTGAGAAGAAATGCTTGGTCTTGTCGTTGCCACCGCTTACGCTGATGGTGTAGTCCTGGGTGAAACCAGTGTTGAAGACCTCATCCTGCCAGTCTGTATCAACGACGATCTGAGCACCACTGACTACGTTGCCGTTTGCGTCAAGTGGATTGGCATTGTTGTATGGGTTGTGAGTCAAAGCACCCTGGGTCTGCTGGTTAGCGAACTCAGCGCCTTTGCCTTGCGCATTATAGATGTTGAAGATGGTCTTATACATCTCAGCAGAGCTCATGGTGTCGTATGCCTTGCCAAGGCTAGCCCAAGAGAACTTTGTGTCGAAGCTGATCTTGCTCTTGCCCTCCTTACCAGACTTGGTAGTAACGAGAACTACACCGTTAGCAGCACGTGAACCATAAAGAGCGGCAGCTGCAGCATCCTTCAATACAGTGATGCTCTCGATATCGTTAGGATTGAGTTGAGCAAGGATGTTAGAGGTCTGATCGTTGTAATCAGCTACTGTAGAGTACTCAGTACCGGTGGTAGCAATACCGTCGATTACGATGAGAGGCTGATTAGAAGCTGAGAGTGAACCAGAACCACGCACGCGGAAGTTGGTGCCTGAACCTGGCTGACCACCATTAGAAACTACCTGCACACCGGCGATCTTACCCTGGAGTGACTTATCAGCAGAAGCAGCTGGGGTCTTGAGACTCTTTGAATCAATAACTACTGCTGAACCAGTGAATGCCGAACGACGGGTGGTGCCATAAGCAACAACCATTACCTCGTCGAGATTTTCTGATTCGCTTTCAAGAACGATAGCCATCTTGTTACGGATTGCAAGTTCCTGAGTCTTCATACCAACATAAGTAACGACGATGGTCTTAGCAGACTCTGGAACGTTGTTGATGACGAATTTGCCGTCAAGATCGGTCATATTACCGATAGTGGTACCCTTCACGAGTACTGATGCACCAATGACTGGCTCTCCGTCTTCTGCTGAGGTGATAACACCAGTAATGGTGCGTTGCGCCATCAGTATTGTCACACTCATTACGAGCATGGCAATCAAAGATAAGAGTTTTCTCATAAATTAATTAAATGAAATAAAATAACACAATATCTATATATATTACTAGCGGAATAATAAACCTTACTTAGAATAATAACGCAATCTTATTATAGATTTTCTGGGCGCAAAATTACAAAAAAAGTTTAATTTTCCCAAATTTTTCGTCAAAAAAGATGAATATTTACGAATAATCCTGAAATTATGTATGATTATTATTATTATTTCCGTTTTTTTAGACACAATTAACAAGGTTTATATTTCACGTTTTTGTAATGGCTATTGCAATAAAGATGGCTTAAAAGTCGGAAAATGTGATGATGAAAATAAACAGACGACGCACCAGCGAAAAGTCCTTTCGGAGATCTCCGACATCAACACATCCGCGGATGTGTTGATATTTTAAACGCATGAAACCGGATTTCGATTACAAAATCCGGTTTCGGAGGTCAGTAATGGATGATTGTCTTTTTCCCGTCTATAATATAGACGCCAGGAGCAAGCTTCCCGTCGGCCGAAGGGAAGACACGCTTGCCCAGGATGTTATAGATAGAGGCTTTCGCATAATCTGTTGCTGTTTTGCGGTCTGTCTCTACCTCCAGGATGCCTGTTGTGACCATCTTCACTTCTGTATTGTTTTTCACTCCATTAGCCGTAGAGAAATACTCATAGGTTGAGCCTCTGAGGAAAGCTCCACGTACGTAATAAGTAGCATTCTCGATGAGTTCTGGCATAGTCAGCTCTACCTCAACTGAATCTCTGTCGGTCTTGCTGAATGAAACTGCTGAAAAGCATTCGCCTTCGATGGTTTTCGTGTTTCGTGAAGCAAAGAACCGAAGACCGAATTCTCCCTCGTAGGGTTCACCACTGTTTGACAGCACATAGCGCACTTTAATCTTGCCGCCAGGCGCTGCCTCGTTCCCTGTCAGGATCTCTAAGCTCTTCACCATCGTGAAGTTAGCTCCCATCGATGGCGAAGCTTTCACTTCGAAGGTAGAGGTAGCTTCGCCTTCCGTTTCGTCTTCCGAACCCTCTCCTGCGTCGATGCCTCTGGCCGTTAGTTTGGCAGTATAGGTGCCAGCAGAAGAAAGGTTGCAATTGAAAGTGATGGTGCTGGTCTCACCTGGCAAGATAACCGACATGTCTTCTGCCAGTAGGGTCGTCGATTGGTGGTCACCGCTTTTCTTCAGTGTCAGCTTGAATCTTCCAATATAGGTGTCTAAGCCGTCGTTTCTGACTGTTACTGAGAGGGTTGAAGCTCCTGTCTTGATGTCTTCGGTGTCGGTGTTCCATGCTGAGGCTACCAGTTTGGCCGCACGGTTGCCGACCGAGGCGTAGCACTTGCCATTCGCCACCTTCAGGGTTACGTATGCCACATCTGGATAGTACGCTCTGATTTTGCTGGCCTCCTTGCCGTCTTCTTTGAAATAGAACCAAAGCTGGTAGACACCATCGGCCAGATCTTTAGGAATATAATAGCTGAAGCTACTAATGAAACAACCACCTTCTCCACTTTGACTATCATGTCCAGCCAAATTGGAAACATCTTCGAGCTTGGTTTGGCTGATAGTTTCCGTCTCTTTCTTAAGTAATAATTCTATTTCGCCAGTGGCGGCTTGAGTGCTAAGATTAAAAAAAATGATCTCATCGAAATGCAAAGAGTCTCCTTTGATCTCTGCAGTCAATGTCTTGTCTATGATTAGTGGCGATAGCTTAGTGCCTGCGCCTTCTTCCATACAGATGTTGATGATGGCATCCTGATAATAGGCAAATCCGTCGGCCGAAGCATACTGGCCTGTAAATAAGGACTGTGGATTCAGAAGGTTGATGTCGAAATAGCCATCATCCAGGCCTCCCCATCCCCAGTTGATATAGAATAGTCCATCCTGGTCAACACCTTCGAGCACAAAAGAATGACCTCCTGCTTCCGAATTTCCACCATATAATACTGGACGGCCATTCTGAATTTCATTCAACAGGAGGTCGTTCCATTCCTCATAGCTATAATACGCTCTTTTTATATAGCTGATATTTGAGTTGAATCCGAAATGTTCTTTTAACAGGCTTTCTCCATCGAAATTAAATGCTCCACTTCCATCTTCGGCATAGTTCATATTCACACCGACACCAATGTGATAGAGCAATTTACTGACTTCATTGATCTCTGAGGCCGTAGAAGAAGAGGTCAGAGACAGAGGCATTAGCTTGTAGTCGTAGGTGTTTGCAGAGAAATCTACAGAATAAGTAGTTCTGTCCCGCTTGTATTCATGCTGTCCGATGCCTTTGAGCACTTTCTGGTTCTTGTTGAGATGATAACGCACAATCTGTCCAATAGCTGTGGCCACACAGCCTGTCTGGTAGCGTTGCGTGCCTCGGTCTTTGATCAGCGGACAATAAGTGTTATAGGGATTGCCCTGATCCCACTTCGATTGCATTAACGGAGCTACAGGCGATGCCACGCTTCTGCGGTCAGCAGCAGTCAGCGCGGCTTCCGGATGTTCTTCCAGATAGCTGGTTGCATAGCTGATCCATGCCAGCCAGTTGCGCAGGTTCTCTGGCAGTTTCTCAGTATCCGTCTCACTGAAGGAACTGTTGGCTGAGTATCCGATGACTTCTCTCATCAGATCCGATCCGGAGATGATGACGAATCCGCTCTCATTCTCATTATTAAATATATAATAAGGACGGTCGGCTTCCTCGGTTTCAGCGCTGCGCGTCTGTATCGCTGGTTCGCCGAGAGCATGGCCCGTCAGGTCGGTCATCACTCTTCTGGCCACTTTCTTTGCCTCAGAATAAGAGCGTGGAGCCGCTATTGTGGTCTGAATCATGACTGCGGTCAGCAGAAAGAAGATGTGCTTTTTTATACTCATATTGTTGCTTTTTTTTACATCGTTTGAACGTTTTTGCATCATGCGTTGGCAAAGATACACATTTTTTTTGATTATTGCAGCGTTAAGTTGTGTTAATTGCTTTTAATTGGTAGTTTTGTTCAATGAAAAGTGCATTTTGTATTTTTTTATTACAAAAATTCGTTATTTTTTAACTTTTAGTAACTAAAAATTTGCAATGATTAAAAAAAAATATATCTTTGCGCCTAAAATAGTGTCTGGTAAATCAAATAGGTAATAAGTAACACACCAGCCAGTCGCACATGGATTTAGAAGATTGAAACAATAGTTTATTATATCAATTTTATTTATTTATGAAAAAACTTTTATCTTTCATTGTTCTGCTCGTTATGAGCGTGACAATGTTGATGGCCCAGAACCGCACAATTACCGGTACGGTCATCTCTGGTGAAGATGGAGAGCCAGTGATTGGCGCTTCTGTCATCATCCCTGGTACAGGTTTAGGAACAGTGACAGACATCGATGGTAAGTTCACCATCGCCAATGTTCCTGCTTCAGCAAAGAAAGTTAGAGCTTCATACGTAGGTATGACGTCTGCTGAGGTTAACATCTCTGCTAAGATGAACATCGTGCTGACCTCTGATGATGAGCTCCTCGATGAAGTAGTGGTTACCGCATACGGTACTTCTACCAAGGGTTCGTTTACCGGTTCTGCTGGCGTAGTTAAGGCAGATAAGCTCGAGCTTCGTCAGGTTTCTGATGTTTCAAACGCTTTGGCTGGTGCTGTAGCTGGTGTACAGGTACAGAGCTCAAACGGTCAGCCAGGTACTTCTGCCAAGGTGCGTATCCGTGGTGTCGGCTCTATCAACGCTGGTACCGATCCTCTTTATGTTGTCGATGGTGTACCTTTCGATGGAGATCTTTCTTCAATCAATAACAGCGATATTGAGACTCTTACCGTGCTCAAGGATGCTGCTTCTACTGCTCTTTATGGTGCACGTGGTGCTAACGGTATCATTATGATTACTACCAAGAAGGGTAAGTCTGGCAAGGCTGTCGTTAATCTTGATGCTCGTTGGGGTGGTAACTCTCGCCAGATCAAGAACTACGATGTCCTGACCAATTCTCAGGAGTATCTTGAGACTGAGTATGCTGCTATCAGAAATGGTGCTAAGCTCCAGCTCGGCTATGATGATGCCAAGGCTTGGCAGTGGGCTAACCAGATGCTCGTAACCAACAGCAATGGTGGTTCTGGCTATCAGATTTATACCGTTCCAGAAGGTGAGTATCAGATCGGTATCAATGGCAAACTCAATCCTAACGCTAAGCTCGGTTATACCGATACTGCCAACAACCGTTACTATACTCCAGATGACTGGCAGAAGGAGACCTTTAAGTCAACCCTCCGTCAGGAGTATAACCTCTCTATCTCAGGTAGCACAGATCGTAACAACTTCTATCTTTCTGCAGGTTACCTCGATGATGGCGGTCTGGTATCCGGATCAGGTTTCCGTCGTGTCAGCACCCGTTTGAGAGATGAGTATAAGGTTAACAACTGGATGAAGGTAGGTGCCAACCTCGCTTACTCTTATAGCAAGAGCTACTATCCAAGCGATCAGACTGCAACAAGCTCGTCTGGTAATGCGTTCTTCGTAGCTAACGTTATCGCTCCTATCTATCCTCTTTACGTTCGTGATGCTGAGGGTAATATCATCTACAATCAGGGTCGTAAGACTTATGACTATGGTACTAAGTCAGACGGCACACGCGACCGTTCGTTCATGTCAATCTCTAACCCTGCTGGTCAGTTGATCTATGATAAGCGCGAGTATATCATGGATATCTTCAGTGGCAGCTGGTTTGCTGAGATTACTCCAGTTTCTGGTCTTACTCTCCGTGCTCAGTGGAGTACAAATATTGACAATACTAATCGAAATGAGCTCCAGAACGCTTACATGGGTCAGTTCGCTGCAGTCGGCGGTGGCGCTTATCAGACTCACAGCCGTACTTATGGTTTCGACCAGCAGTATGTTGCTACTTATGTAAAGACTTTTGCTGATGTGCATAACATTGACCTCACTGCAGGTTATGATGGCTATCAGTACAAGTATAAGTATCTTTACGCTGGTGGCTCAAGCCTCTACAACCCAGAGAGCTACTTTGTAAGCAACTCAGTTTCACAGTATAACCTGAGCGGTTATCAGGATACTTATGTTACCAAGGGTTTCTTCGGTCGTGTAAACTACTCTTATGATGATCGTTATATTGCTAACGTAGCTGTTCGTCGCGATGGTTCTTCACGTTTCCACAAGGATAACCGTTGGGGTACTTTCTACTCTGGTAGTGCTGCATGGGTTGTCTCTAAGGAAGCATTCATGGAGGATGTAGAGTGGGTTAATATGTTGAAGTTGAAGGCTTCTTTCGGCCAGAATGGTAACGATGCTATCGGTAACTACTATGCTTACACCGATCAGTTCACTATGACTGGTGATGCTTCTGGCTTCTCTGACGGTACTCTTAGCTATAAGGGTAATAAGGATCTTACTTGGGAGACACAGACCCAGATCAATGCTGGTGTTGATTTCTCTCTCCTGAAGAATCGTCTGACCGGTAGCATTGAGTACTTCAGCCGTAAGTCTTCTGATATGCTTTATTATAAGCCAGTCGCTGGTTCACTTGGTTATACACAGATCCCAATGAACGTTGGTTCTATGTCAAACTATGGTGTTGAGCTCGATCTTGCTTACAATATCCTTAACCAGAAGAATCTTACTTGGGACGTTAACCTTAACGTGACCAACGTAAACAATAAGATCAACTCTCTCCATGAGGAACTTAATGGTAAGTTGATCGATGGTACCCGTATCTATGAAGAGGGTGAGTCAATGTACCGTATGTACCTCCCTGAGTGGGCCGGCGTAAATCCTGACAACGGTGAGGCTCTCTGGTACTATACTACCGAGTCTGGTGCTCGTGAGAAGACCAATGACTACACCATTGCCAGCAAGACTGACAATAAGATTGCTACCAAGGACCTCCTCCCAACCATCTACGGTGGTTTCGGTACGAACCTCAAGGCTTATGGCTTTGATTTCTCTATTCAGTTCTCTTATCAGCTCGGTGGTGAGATCTATGATTCAGGTTATGAACGTATCATGCACTCTGGCAACAATAGCTACGCTGGCCGGAACTGGCACACTGATATCCGTGATGCATGGACAACTCCTGGTCAGATCACTGACGTTCCTCGTCTGGATGCTCTTACCAATAACGGTAAGTACACATCGTCAACTTCTACTCGTTTCTTGACCAGCAGTGACTATCTTTCACTCAATAACCTCACCATTGGTTATTCAGTGCCAACCAAGTTGACCAACAAGCTGGGTCTGTCGAAGTTGCGTGTTTACTTCTCTGGTGACAACCTCGCTCTTTGGTCTGCTCGTCAGGGTCTTGACCCACGTCAGAGCTATACCTCTGCAAGTGTTTCTACTTATACTTCTATCCGCACTCTCTCAGGTGGTATTAGCGTTGCATTCTAATCGGACCTGAATAGTAATAAATAAATTAGAAAAAATGAAAGTCAATTATATTTTATCAGGTCTCGCAATTGCCTCTGTTGCATTTGTCTCTTGTGAGGATCTTGACACTGCTCCTGAGGGTAGCACTTTGACTACTGAGCAGAAGAGCGACATTATTGCTGCAAAGCCTGAGCGTGGTGCTGCTGGTGTTCGTGCTATCTTTGCTGGCATGAATGTATATATGCCAAACTATACTGCGCTTGGTAACGTTTCTCGTCACAATGACTTCGGTTATAGCTCAGTGATGTACTTTACTGATGCTAATTCAGAGGATCAGTCATCTGCTAATAACGGTTATAACTGGGCAGGCAATTGTCTTGACTTCGCTGATCGTGACTATACTTCACATGAGTCTCAGATCGTCTGGAACGACCACTACTCAATCATCTACACCGCAAACAACGTTTGTGCCGGTTATACCAACAGTGAGCCGGAAGATGCTGAGGGTCAGTTCTATTATGCACAGGGTTTAGGTGCTCGTGCATATATGTACTTCAACCTCGCACAGCTCTATCAGTTTACCTATAAGGGTCATGAGTCTTCTCCTTGTGTTCCTATCATTACCGATGAGAATTCTGCACAAGCTGCCCTCGAAGGCGCTCCACGTGCTACTGTAACTGAGGTTTATGCTCAGATCACCAAGGATATTGATAAGGCTATCGAGCTCCTGAAGACCAGCACTTATAAGCGTTCTGACAAGCGTTATATCTCATTGGCCGTAGCTTATGGTATCCGTGCACGTGTCAATCTCGTTATGCAGAACTGGTCTGCAGCTGCTGCTGACGCACAGGCTGCTATCGACGCTGCTGCTGCTGAGAGCATTGCTCCTGCTTCAATTGCTGAGGTCTCTCTTCCAACCTTTACTGCTTCAACTGAGAAGGACTGGATGTGGGGTATCATCATTGTTGAGACTGATGATGTAGTTAGCTCAGGTATCGTTAACTGGATTTCTCACTGCGGTACATTCAACTATGGTTATGGCCAGTATTCTGGTGGTCATCAGATCAACAAGAAGCTTTATGAGCAGATTCCTGCCAGCGATGTGCGCAAGGGATGGTTCTCTGGTGCTGATGGTACCAATGCCTATCTCAATGAGGATTACAATGCTTATCTTGCTAATTATGGCTTTGCTCCTTACACTCAGTGTAAGTTCGGTACCTAT
>DCIF01000062.1:4542-10243 GCA_002315795.1 Bacteroidales bacterium UBA1733 | reverse complement strand
GAGTTTGTCAAGACTTATCGTAACCCTGAGTATGTATGTGACGGTAACGTACAGGAGGCAGTTTACTTCCAGAAGCGTATCGAGCTCTGGGGTGAGGGTCTTATCTGGTATGATATGATGCGTCTTAATAAGGGTATTGACCGCCGTGGTGGCGCTTTCGATCCAACCGCTGTTTTCGTTATTCAGCCAAATGATCCTATCCTGTTGTGGCGTATCCCAATGAAGGAGATCAATGCAAATCCTGGCATCAGTGAGTCTGATAATAACCAGACCGTACCTGCTCCAACTCCAGTTGCGGATGAGGAATAAGTCGTTTTACATTTAATAATATAGACGATTATGAAAATCAATAAGATATTTTTCGGTCTTGCAAGTCTTGCTCTCGTAAGCTTCGTTTCTTGCAAAGACGCTGAGATGGAGTTTGCTGATTCAACGACCGAGCCAGTAGCTGCTGGTTGTCCAGCTGTCGGTTTCTCTACAGACAATGCTAAGAGCTTTGAGCTGGATCCTTCTGAGCCAATGGTCATCACTCTCGACGTAGTAAGAAAGGCAACTGCTGCTGCTTCTTATACTCTTAATGTCATTGCCAGTGCAGGCGATTACTTCGAATTCCCTCTTCAGGCTTCGTTCGCTGAGGGAGCTACCACCGCTCAGATTCAGGTTTCTGTCAAGTCTTCTGCTCCTGTAGGTCAGGCTCTTAGCTTTACCATCGGTTTCGCAGATGCCGACATCAATCCTTATGTTCAGATTCCTTCTCAGTTCACAGGTTCTGCTACTGTCGTTAAGTGGAACAACCTGGGTATGGGTCAGTTGTATGATGATTTCTGGTATGAAGATGTCTTTGATGTAGCTATTGAGCAGCGTGACGATGATCCTTCTGTCTTCCGTTTCAACAATCCTTACACAGATGATGTTACAGGAGGTGGCGGTACCTACACCCAGAAGTTGACCTTCAATCTCTCTGCAAAGGGTCTTATCTCTTGGGATGGTGTCTTCTACTTCAACACCATGTATGATGCAGAAAATGAGATCGGAGCTTATTATCCATCTTACCTCTCTGATTCACAGGCTCAGTATGATGCAAACAGCTGTGCTGTCTATAATGAGGATGGCTCTATCAGGTACTTCGTCATTGCTCCATACTGGTATATGCCAGGTCTTGGTGGATGGGGTCCTGCTAATGGCTATAACCTTTACCTCTTATTCCCTGGTCAGTCTTTCGATGACGAGGAATAATTATTAGGTTTCAAAGAATAATAGTGTTAAGGTGTCTGATTTCTTTCATTCAAGGGAATTAGACACCTTAATATATATCAATGGATATGAAATTAAGAACTTTTAGCATCGCTTTCTCGCTGGTCAGCGCTTGCACGGGTCTTCTGGCCGAAAACAGGACAGAAAGTGAGCTGATTCAGATTGCTCAGCATCTGCTTGTTGGCCGGGCCACACGTGCAACTGCTCCTGAAATAGACGTTCTTCACAGAACGGAGCACTTTGTGGTTGCTGGCGCTGATGGCATTGGCTATGCGATCCTTGCTATCGACACAGACACGGAACCCGTGCTCGGTTATTCAGACTCTTCTTTTGACTTGGCGCAATTGAATCCTGCATTACAGTGGTGGATGCAGAATATGGAGTCTTGCCTTGCGACTACTGATGTCTCAACTCTTGCTTCCGGCTTGCCTGAAGGCCTGCCAGAGAGTGTCGATCCTTACATTAAGACGCACTGGAATCAGTCTGCTCCTTATAATAATCTTTGTCCAACTTATGTAAGCGGCGGCAATGAGGTACATTACCCTACCGGATGTGTGGCAACTGCCATGGCGCAGGCCATGTATTATTATAAATATCCTGCTCATGGAACGGGTAAGCTCGCGTATCGCTATGATCCTGGCACAGGTCTTGAGACCAACTATATTGATCTTGACACCATCAACTTTGATTGGGATAATATGCTTGAGAGTTATAAGAATGTGAGCTATACTGAAGAACAAGCCACTGCCGTAGCTGCTTTGATGAATGCATTGGGTGCCAGCATCGAGATGGAATATAATTCCTCTGGAAGCGGGGCACAAGTTTCTGATGCTTGCGCCACCCTAAGAAGACATCTTGGATATGATGCGGGATTGCCGTTCTGTTCTAATTGGCTTGGAGGTTCGTCATTGGAATTTGAGACCGATCTTTATCACTATATTGCCCAGAAATATCCCATTATTTATGGCGGTGTTTCTTCTTCAGGTGGACACTGCTTTATTCTTGATGGTTATGATGCTCAGGGCCTGGTTCATGTGAACTGGGGATGGGGTGGTAAGGATGATGGTTACTTTACACTTGCTGGAATGAATGGTTTTAAAGATCAGCGTTGTTATGTTCCTTTGGCTCCTGCAGGAACCTTTCCTGACTATCAGTCAAAATTGGTAGTGTGGGAAGAGAACGTTAAAGGAAGTCTTTCGATTTCAAAGAAAGATAGTACACATATTGCAGTCAACTTTTCTGGCCAACTTGTGAATGCAGATGCTGAACCTTATTACGGCAATCTATATGTCGTGGCACGTAATATCGAGACTGGAGAAGAATGTTTGCTCGCGAAGCAGGAAAATACTGTATTAGCTGTTTGTCAACTGTACAATAATGGTATCAATAAAAGGAACATAACTATTAGTGGGAAAGGAGTGGTTGATGGTAGCTACCATGTCTTTATCGGGACGAGATATAGTAAGGAGAATGATAGCGAAGGAAATCCTGTATTCACCGAAAAGTCGTTCAGTCCTATCAGAACAGCCGACGGTGTGCCAAATGCTGCAGTGATGGAAGTCGCCGACGGGAAGATTGCTTCTTTGACAGAGGAGTCAGATGCCATTTGGTTTGTTCCAACGGGCATCGAGGAAGTCTCTGCAGAGAAACCGACTGATGAATGGTTCAGCCTTTCAGGCCATCGTGTAAATGCCTCCGCCAAAGGTCTTCTTATCAGCCGAGGTAAAGTTGTGTTTGTCAAGTAAACGATAAATAATTGATCATGAAAAAGTTATTTGCATGTCTCTTTGCCTTTCTCTTAGCCATCCCTATGGCTGAGGCAAAGAAAAAACCAGAGCCTCCGAAGGCTCCACAGCGTCCGAAGGAACAGTTTACACCAGCTAAGGACGGTCTTTTTACGGTGAGCCGTAAGGGTAAAGACTGGTATTTCACGGTAGCTGACAGTGTGCTCGGACAGCCAATTCTGGCCGTAACACGCTTCACGAATGCTCCTGTTGGCGTAGGTCAGTATGGTGGTGAGATGATTAACAACCAGACGGTTTACTGGGAGCAGGGACCTGACTCATGCCTCGTATTACGTGCGCTGATCCTGGGTGCAGACGCTCCGGAAGACGACGCCATCTATAAGGCTGTGCAGGTCAGCTCGGCCAATCCTATCCTCGGTTCGTTCAAGGCTGAGCGTGTCGGTGAGGCTTATCGTGTCAATGTGACGAAGCTCTTCAGTGACGATACGCAGGCTTTTTCGCTGCCAAGCCGTAGCAAGAAGCAATATAATCTGGGAGGTCTGCAGCGTGAATCAAGTTTCATCGAGAGCATCCGCACCTATCCGATCAATACGGAAGTGACAGTCAGCAAGACTTATGCTTATCAGCAGCAGGATCGTCCTGCTGGCGGACCTGTAGTAACGCGTGGCGGTGGCTCGTCGGTCCCTGCTGGTATGCAGACCGGACTGGTCACAATTCAGCTGAACACTTCTTTCCGTCTGTTGCCAAAAGAACCTATGCAGCGTCGTCTGACCGATCCTCGTGTAGGTTATTTCGCTGATCAGTTCTCCTGGTTCTCTGATGACCAGCAGCAGGTGAAGACGCGCCAGTTTATCTGTCGATATCGCTTGGAAGCTCGTCCCGAGGATGTTGAGAAGCAGAAGCGTGGTGAGCTCGTGGAGCCTATCAAACCAATCGTCTATTACATCGATCCTGCTACTCCTAAGCAGTGGGTTCCTTACCTCATTGCTGGTGTCAATGACTGGCAGAAAGCTTTCGAGCAGGCCGGTTGGAAGAACGCTATCCGAGGAGAGGAGTGGCCAAACGATTCGACGATGAGTCTGGAGGACGCCCGTTTCTCTGTGATCCGTTATCTGGCAAGTCCGATTCCGAATGCCTACGGTCCGAATGTGCATGACCCACGTACCGGTGAGATCCTGGAAAGCCATGTCGGCTGGTATCACAATGTGATGCAGCTGGTGCATGACTGGTATCTGGTTCAGGCTGGTGCTATCGACGATCGTACGCATAAGATGAAATTCAGCGATGAACTGATGGGAGATCTGATCCGTTTTGTCAGCAGCCATGAGGTTGGGCATACGCTGGGACTTCGTCACAACATGGGAGCTTCGAGCGCTACCCCGGTAGAGAAGTTGCGCGATAAGGCCTGGGTGGAGGCTCATGGCCACACTTCTTCGATCATGGACTATGCACGTTTCAACTACGTGGCTCAACCTGAAGATCATGTCGGTCCTGCAGGTATCTATCCTCGTATCAACGATTACGATAAGTGGGCCATCGAGTTCGGCTATAAGCCAATGTACGAGGCTCAGGGTGATGAGGAGAAGGATCATCTGCTCTGGAATCCGATCATCATTGACAGCCTGGCTAATAATCCGCGTCTCTGGTTCGGTGGCGAAGGTCGTGACCATGATCCTAAGGCGCAGACTGAAGACCTTGGCGACAACTCCATGTTGGCAAGTACCTATGGTGTGAAGAATCTGAAATATATCATCAAGCAGTTGCCAGAGTGGACCAAGGAGGAGGCTGATATGAACGAAAACCTGAAGCAGGTCTATGAGTCTCTGCTTGGTCAATATCAGCGTTATCTGCGTCATGTGGCTACTAATATCGGTGGTCTGCCACGCGTCTTCAAGAGCATCGAGCAGGAGGGCGATGTCTATGGCATCACGCCAAAGGCTACGCAGAAAGAGGCGCTGAAGTGGCTCGACGAGAACCTCTTCCAGAAGCCAACCTGGCTGATTGCTGAGCCTTGGATGTATCGTATTGCGCAGCGTCCTGACCGCTACCTCTTCCAGCAGGTGGATTATGTGCTGGAGTCAACACCACTGCTGAATCTGCAGACACTTACCGATTTGCAGCTATATGCAGACCGTTCGGCACAGAACTACAAGCCAACAGAGTATCTGGAGGATTTGTATAAAGTGGTATTCCGTGAGTTGGATAGCAATGCTACCGTCAATACCTTCCGCCGCTATCTGCAGCGTACCTATGTCAACACGGCGATCGCTCGTCTGACAGCCAAGGGTAATGAGAGTGCGGATGCGCGTGCATTGCTGATGTCTCAGCTCATCAAAATCCAGAAGAAGGCGAAGGCCAGCACTGCGGCTGATGCCGTTACTAAGGCTCACTGGACAGATCTGAGCCTGATTATTTCGCAGGCATTGCTGGAAAAATGATCATTCGACGCGTTGGCGTTGAATGAAAAAAGATAATAAAGAATCCACCCTCACTAAATGCTAACTGCAGTTATTAGTGAGGGTGGATTCTTATCATAATACAGTGTTGTCGCAGTGCTATGACAGTTTCTGGAGCAACGAATCGCGATAACTGCCACCGATAGGAATCTTCTGGCCAGCTACGGTGACGGAGAGCTGTTCGATTTCCTGAATCTCGTCGATGGAGACGATATAACTTTTATGCACGCGGATGAACTTGTCCTG
>DCIF01000062.1:0-4422 GCA_002315795.1 Bacteroidales bacterium UBA1733 | reverse complement strand
TTGTAGAGGCGGTAGTCGGCTTTGACGAGCATGAAGGTCTTCTTGCCATTGGCTTCCTGTGGTGTCTCAATGACGGCTTCGGTCTCGTTCCTTTCGGTAGCGGTGTTGAGCGACTTGATCTTGGCCATTGCCTTCTCGATGGCTGCTGAGAAGCGAGGTAAGGAAATCGGCTTGAGCAGATAATCTACGGCCGAGACCTCATAGCTCTCAAGCGCATATTCTGAATAAGCCGTGGTGAAGATGATGGCTGGAATGCCACTTAAAGTACGAGCCAGCTCGATGCCATTCAGATCGGGCATGTGTATATCGAGCAACAGGATATCTACCTGCTGTTCTTTGACCATAGCAAAGGCTTCGGATGCGTTCTGTGCGGTTCCGACAAGGTTCAATTCTGGCATTTTGGCAACGTATCCCTGGAGAAGCTTTCTGGCCAGGAATTCGTCATCAACAATAAGGACGGAATACATTATTAGTTTAGAGTGTAGAGATTAGAGATTAGAGAAGTATTTTAGTTTAGAGTATAGAGAAGCATCATGAGATATGCATGACTGTTTTATAACGGTGTTCGTCTTCAATGACTTTGAAAGAGCATTTGTCTTCACCAAAGAGCATCTTGAGGCGCTGGCGAACGTTGTCGAGACCGATGCCGGTGCGTTCCTGATCACAGCGCTCTGTGGCAGCGTGTGGAGGTAGCTCTTTGTCGGCAGGGATAGAGTTCTCGGTGGTGAATAGCAGACCGGTGGCATCCTGACGGAGGGTGATGTGCACATAAGCTTTCGGATCATCTACTACTCGACTATGCTTGAAGCAGTTCTCAATCATCGGCTGCAGGACCATGGGTGGAACCATGTAATTAGGGTCCTGCTGTGTGAACTCAAAAGTCAGATCTGGTTCGCGCTCCATGCGGATGCGCTGGAAATCAATATAGTTTTGAATGTATTTAATCTCTTTCTGCAACAAGACGTGATCTGCGCGACAGTCATCAATGACGTAGCGAAGCATCTCAGAGAGCTTCATAACAGAGTCTGGAGCCTTATCGTCTTGTGTGACGGTGAGTGCGTAGATGCAGTTGAGCGCGTTGAAAAGGAAGTGAGGATTGATCTGCGCGCGTAGGTATTTCAGCTGGTTCTGCATCTGCTCCTCCTGAAACTGCTTTTCGGCCTCTTTACGTTCATTGATCATAAAGACGATCGAGACGACTACCGACACTGAGAGTAGTAGAACGGTATATTTGGCTATAGGGTAGAAGCTGCTTTTATTGCGGACAATCTGTTCCAGAATATGCGAGTCAGGCGCAATCTGAGGATACCTGCTGACCTGTTCGATGACAAAGGCCTCGAGCTGGGCCGCCAGAATCACTAAGAACGATATGGTCAGCCCCGACAGCAGGAGTGCCAGCATTCGCCGATGGTAGATGAGTCTGGGAAGAATGCCAAACTCCATCACATTCCACAACATCATCATTGGCAGAATGGTGCAGACCGAGGTCAGTACAGACAGTGTCAGACCCAGATGACGGCTTGAGAAGATGACAAACGTCAGGAAGAGTGTCGTCCATGCGGCAATGCGGTTGTGACGCTGTACTATATTAATAATGTTAAAGCGGCTCATAGCTGTGAAGTATGATGTTGGCGTGTGTAAAGCGGTTTACGTGTGCAAAGATACGCACTTTTTGCTATCTTGTGATGACTATCGTTGTTAAAATTTGCAAAAAATGTAATTTCGTCCCGATTTGATTGAGCAATGCTCCCCTTTGATTGAAAGCCGTTTCGTAGGTTATTTATAAATAAATATCTTTGCCGTCGGAAAGTTGAAAGAAATAAAAAAACTATATAATGATTATGAAACGTCTATTTATCGGATTGCTTTCGCTTGCAGGACTGACCGCAGCACATGCCCAGATGGCAGACAGTGTGGAGGTCAACCTGGATAAGGCGCTCGAGATTGCGCTGTGCGATAATGCAGACATCCAGGTGGCCAATAAGACCATCGAATTAAAGAAGTATGCCAAGAAGGAGACCATCACTGGCCTGTTTCCTACCGTCTCGGTTTCGGCTGCTGGAACTAAGAATATTCTTGTGGCTACGATGACCATGGCCTTTGGTGATCAGGTTATCAAGGCGCAGATGGGTCGTCCGTACAACTACAGTCTTTCTGCTACTGCCGCTGTTCCTCTCGTGGCTCCTCAGCTCTGGAAGTCGATTGAGGTCAGCGAGGAGAACGTCCAGCTCGCTCTCGAGCAGGCTCGTGCCAGCAAGGTCAACACCATTGCTCAGGTTAAGAATGCCTATTATGGACTGCTTCTGGCTCGTGATAGCTATAATGCTCTTATGGCCAGCTATCATACTGCAGAGCGTAATGCAGACGATACCAGGCATAAGTTTGAACTCGGCACAGTCAGCGAGTATGATAAGCTTACGGCCGACGTGCAGCTTGCTTCGATCAAGCCAAACCTCCTGCAGGCTCAGAACGCCATCAAACTGGCTGAAATGCAGATCAAGGTGCTGATGGGTATTGACGTCAATGAACCCATGAAGTTCACTGGTGAGCTCCAGCAATATGAGGAAGGTCTCTTTGCTGATCTTATCAATCTGAAGAGTGATACTTCGCTCGAAGGGAACAGCAATCTGCGTCAGTTGGAGATTCAGGAGCGCCTGCTTCGTCTCAGCGAGAAGATCAACCGCCTGGGTTATCTGCCAACCTTGGCGCTTGCCTTTACGTCAGGTTATCAGGCCATGCCCAATGAATTCAATCCATTCAAGGCTCCTTACTATGGAAGCGCCAGCGTATCGCTCAGTTTCTCATGGACGCTCTTTGATGGTATGGCAAAATATATGAAGAGCAAGCAGAACAAGTTCCAGCTCGAGAACCTTGACGTACAGAAGGAGAATCTCATGCGTCAGCTTGAACTCTCAGTCACCTCTTCGCTTAACAACATTGAGACCGCAGCAGAACAGGTGGTCAGCAATAAGGAGAATGTCTTTAGTGCTGAACGCGCTTACAATATCTCGGAGAAGCGCTACACCATTGGTTCGGGTACCATGCTGGAGTTGAATACCAGTGAGTCAAACCTCCTCAACGCACGTCTGCAGTATGTGCAGTCTATCTATAACTTCCTGAGCAACCGTGCTACTCTGGAGCAGACGCTGGGAAAGATAGCGGTAGGAGAGTAATATTCCTTTAATATCCCTTATCCTCCCTTAATATCCTTTAATATCCTTTAATATCCCTTCTCCTCCCTTCGAAAAAATAATTTTCAAAAATAATATGAAGCATTCAATCATTCTTTCTGCCGCAGCGATTGCCGCAGTTTCATTGGCTTCTTGTAAACAGAAGTCCACAGACAGTGTGATTTCAACTATGGCACAGGACACTGTGTCCATTACCGTCGATCCTGTTGTAGCATACGATGTGGATCAGGTAGTCAGCTTTGCTGCTACGATCCAGGCTGAGGTATCCAACTCCATTGCACCACAGTCGCCAGTGCGTATCCGTAAGATCAACGTAGAGGTTGGTGATCGTGTCGCTAAGGGTCAGACCCTGGTGCAGCTTGATAACAACAATCTGGCTCAGCTTAAGATTCAGCTCGATAACCGTGAGGTAGAGTTTAACCGTATCGAGGAACTTTATAAGATCGGTGGCGTCAGCAAAAGCCAGTGGGAGCAGCAGAAAGTGCAGCTCGAGGTGCTCCGCCAGTCTTTCCAGAATATTGAGGAGAATACCCGTCTGGTGAGTCCTATCAGTGGTGTGGTTACTGCTCGTAACTATGATAATGGTGATCTTTATTCTGGCCAGCCAGTGCTTGTGGTTGAGCAGATTACTCCTGTGAAGATGATCATTGATGTGAACGAGACTTACTACAGCAAGATCAAGGTGGGTATGCCTGTTGATAACATTACTCTTGAGGCTTATCCTGGTGAAGTGTTCTCTGGCAAGGTTAGCATCGTCTATCCGACTGTTAATACGGCCAACCGAACTTTCCAGGTGGAGATCTCTATTCCTAACAAGAATCAGCGTGTGCGTCCAGGTATGTATGCACGTGCTAACATCAACCTCGGTGTGGAGCATCATGCAACCGTTTCGGACAATGCTGTACAGAAGATGCTTGGCTCTGGAGAGCGTTATGTCTATGTGCTCTCTGCAGACAAGAAGACCGTCAGCCACCGTACGATCGAGCTCGGTCGTCGTCTGGAGGGTGAGCTCGCTACCCGTTATGAGGTGCTCGGCGGCATCAATGAAGGTGAAGTCGTGGCTGTATCTGGTCAGTCAAAGCTGGCTGATGGCCGTCCGGTCAATGTCATTCAGAAATAAACTGCTCTAAACTCTTAACTCTAAACTAAGAAAGAATATGAGTATATACGAAGGATCGGTCAGACGACCCATTATGACCACGCTGGTCTTCGTAGCCATTGCCGTCTTTGG
>DCIF01000104.1:2589-3815 GCA_002315795.1 Bacteroidales bacterium UBA1733 | reverse complement strand
GCAGCGTATGCTGCAGCACCGGAACTGATACCAACGAGGAGGCCTTCTTCCTTAGCGAGAGCGCGACCAGTAGCGAGTGCATCCTCATTGCTTACTGGAAGGATCTCATCGACCACCTCACGGTTGAAATTCTTTGGCACGAAGCCTGCACCAATACCCTGGATCTTGTGTGGACCACTTGGATTGCCGCTCAACACT
Organism: Bacteroidales bacterium UBA1733; assembly: GCA_002315795.1. Next base: position 3,617 of record DCIF01000104.1, on the reverse strand, counting down.
GCACTGGTAGCAGGTTCAACAGCAACGACGTATGCGTTAGGGAACTGCTTCTTGATAGCAGCACCTGTACCGCTGACCGTACCACCGGTACCTACACCTGCCACGAAGACATCGACCTGCTGACCTGCAGCTACGAAGTCGTTCACGATCTCAACGCCGGTAGTGGCTTCGTGAATGGCTGGATTCGACTCATTCTCGAACTGCTGAAGGATGACAGCACCTGGAGTAGCATCGCGCAACTCTTCTGCCTTAGCAATAGCTCCCTTCATGCCAGTAGCACCAGGTGTGAGTACGATCTCTGTGCCGTATGCTGCTGCCAGCTTGCGACGCTCGATACTCATGGTCTCTGGCATGGTGAGGATCACCTTATATCCCTTGACTGCACCAACAAGGCTGAGGCCTACACCGGTATTGCCTGAGGTTGGCTCAATGATAGTGCCGCCTGGCTGAAGGATGCCCTTACGCTCAGCATCCTCGATCATAGCGAGTGCGATACGATCCTTTACCGAGCCACCTGGATTGAAATACTCTACTTTAGCGATGATATTTGCTTTTGCATCACGATTCTTTGCGAATTGATCGACTCTGACAAGGGGAGTCTTACCGATGAGTTCGGTGATAGTTGAAAAGATTGCCATATTTTTTAATTCATAATTGATAATTCAAAGGGCGTCGAGTGCCTGCTTGATATCGTCAAGAATGTCATCGATATGCTCAACACCGATAGAGAGACGGACCGTAGAAGGTGTGATATGCTGATCGGCCAGTTCCTCAGGACTCATCTGTGAGTGAGTGGTGGTGTAAGGATGGATGACGAGCGACTTGACATCGGCAACATTGGCGAGCAATGAGAAGATCTGCAGTGCATCGATAAATTTCCATGCATCCTCCTGAGTACCATTGATCTCGAAGGTGAAGATGCTACCTGCTCCCTGTGGGAAATACTTCTGATAGAGTGCATGATCTGGATGGCTGGCCAATGCCGGATGGCTGACGCTCTTTACCTTTGGATGGTTAGCAAGGAACTC
>DCIF01000104.1:0-2423 GCA_002315795.1 Bacteroidales bacterium UBA1733 | reverse complement strand
GCACCATGATAAGAAGGATCTGGCTTAGCAATCGATGGATAACGATCGGCATTGGCCTTCCAGTCGAACTTGCCACTGTCAACAATGACACCACCGAGGGAGGTGCCATGGCCACCGATGAACTTAGTAGCTGAATGAACTACGACATCTGCACCGTGCTCGATAGGACGAATGAGGATTGGTGCAAAGGTGTTATCGACGATGAAAGCGATGCCATGCTTGTGAGCTACAGCAGCGATACCGTCAAGATCGGTAACGTCTGAGTTCGGATTGCCGAAAGTCTCAGCGTAGATCACCTTGGTGTTTGGCTGGATAGCTGCCTCCAATGCTGCAAGGTCGTTCACCTTGACGATGGTGTTGGTGACACCCTGTGTAGCAAGAGTATGAGTGATCAGGTTGAACGAACCGCCGTAGAGATTGTCGGCTGCTACGATATGGTCGCCTGCCTGAACGATGTTCTGCAAAGCATAAGTCACAGCTGCTGCGCCACTGGCTACGGCAAGGGCTGCTACACCACCTTCGAGAGCTGCGATACGCTCTTCGAAGACACCCTGTGTAGAGTTGGTGAGACGACCATAGATATTGCCTGCATCGCGAAGACCGAAACGGTCTGCTGCATGCTGTGAGTTACGGAAGACGTATGACGTGGTCTGGTAGATAGGTACAGCACGCGAATCGGTTGCTGGATCTGGGGTTTCCTGACCTACATGAAGTGCGAGGGTTTCGAGGTGATAGTTCTTGTTGCTCATAATAGTTTTATTTTAATTGTTAATATTGTTCTTTTTACTTTTCATTTTATCAATTTTGACGGTGCAAAGTTACGGGGATTTTAATTATCTTCCAAGAAAAAAGTTTTTTTTGGAAAATATTCCTATTTTTGCAATATCAAAAGGAACAATATTCTTAAAATTAACAATTATGACCACACCAGCAGAATCATACAAACTGGACGAGAAGGATATGGATATCCTACGAGCCCTGCAGGAGAACGCCCGACTGACCAACAAAGAGCTGGCAGCAAAGGTACATCTATCTACTACGCCTACGTACGAGCGCGTAAAGCGTCTGGAACGTCAGGGTTTCATCAAACAGTATGCCACCATCCTCGATGCTGCGAAGCTCAACAAGGGTTTTGCGGTGTTCTGTAGCATCAAACTACGTCGCATCAATCACGAAATGGCCAATGCCTTTACTGAAATGATCAAGGAAATACCTGAGGTGACCGAATGCTATAACATCTCTGGCAGTTTCGACTATCTGCTGCGCATCCAGTCGCCAGATATGCGCTACTACCAGAAATTCATCCTTAACGTCATCGGCTGTCATGAGAACATCGCCACCATCGAAAGTACGTTTGTGATGGAGGAGGTGAAACACGAATACGGAGTTTCGGTATAACTCCTCACTCCTCACTCCTCACTTTCCGAAATCTCACAGAACAAGTTTCTGCGAGATTTCGGAAGGAAGCTCCTCTACGTAATGCGTCACCATGATCAGCGTCTTATCCTGACGCTGGCAGAAGGTGGCAATGACATCACGCACGAGGTTACGACGATAAGTGTCGAGACCATGAAGCGGTTCGTCAAGGATCAGCAGCGCCGGATCTTTCACGAAAGCACGAGCCAGCAGACAGAGACGCTGTTCGCCACTGGAGAGCGTGAGGAACATACGATCGCGCAAATGATCGATGCCAAAGACGCGCATCCAGAAGAGACAGGTGTCTATCTGATCAGGACGTGGACGCTTGTAGAGACCCACAGAGTCATGCAGACCCGAGGCCACAATATCGATGGCCGGACGGTTCTCCTTATAGGCACGATGGAACTCCGGAGATACGAAACCGATGTGTTTCTTGATCTCCCAGATACTCTCACCCGTGCCACGACGACGACCGAAGAGCGAGATATCGCAAGCATACGCTGCCGGATGATCGGCACATATCAGGCTCAGAAGCGTGCTCTTGCCTGCGCCATTACGTCCTTGTAAAGCCCATTTCTCTCCACGACAGACGGTCCAGTTCAGTCCGTTATATAGCACGCGGTCTGTGTCTGGCAATGGCAAAGACAAGTCTCTCAGCGCGATCACCTCATCGGTCACCGAACCATCCTGTGTGAGGTTGGCCATCTCATGTACCGGCAGATCAAGAATAGCCTGACGAAGCTCTGGAGTGAGCTTGCATGAGAAATCGGGCAAAGAAGCCAGATACTCCTCACGCGACTGCTTCTCTCCTACCTGCATCTGATCGACCGTCACGACGTGTGTCATGAACGAAGGGACCGTATCGAGCATCGAGAGGATCATGATGATCTGCACCTCATGGCTATCGACCAGTTTCTGGAAAAACTCGCTGAGCTGATCGCGCATCGGTGCATCAAGACCGATAAACGGGTTATCGACAATGAGTACACGTGGCTTCTTGATGA
>DCIF01000082.1 GCA_002315795.1 Bacteroidales bacterium UBA1733 | reverse complement strand
GCAGCATTTTCTAAAGAAGAATTGGAGGATGCATATAAACAGGGAATTATTGATTCTGATGTCCTGGCTCTTGGAGGAGTATGTTTTAATCGCATCGAAGAAGTCCGAAAAATGGGTTTTGGTGGTGTTATGATTTTAGGAGACGCATGGAAGTAGTATTGACCATAGCAGGAAGCGATACCTCAGCAGGAGCTGGTATCCAGCAGGATCTCAAGACGATCACAGCCTTGGGACAGTTTGGCGTGACTGTCATCACGGCTCTTACAGCTCAGAACACGATGGGTGTACAGGCGGTGATGCCTGTAAGTGGAGAGATGGTAAAGGCTCAGATATGTTCGATACTGGAAGATCTGGATGTGCGAGCTGTCAAAATTGGTATGATCCCGAATCTGGAAGTAGCTCAAGCCGTTGTGGAGTGTCTTTCTGACTTGCCTGTTCAGATTCCTGTGGTTTGGGATCCTGTGATGATAAGTACCTCTGGTACCCGACTGATGGCAGAGGATTGCATTTCCTATTTACAGAATCACTTAGCTCCACTATGTACTTTGATTACTCCTAATCTGCCAGAATCCGCATTGTTTCCTGTTCCTTATAATGCAAACATGCTCATAAAGGGAGGTCATGCGGAAGGAGAGGAGATGACCGATCTATTAATAATGATGGATGGTAAACAGTATTCTTTTACTGAAAAACGCATCCAAACCCGCAATCTCCACGGAACAGGTTGCACACTTTCGTCGGCCATAGCGGCTACTCTGGCTAAAGGATGCACATTAAAAGCGGCTGTAGAGGAAGCTAAACGCTATCTTACAGCCGCTATAGAAGCTGGGAGAACCCAGCAGATCGGTCATGGAAATGGACCATTAGGATTGCTATAGTGAGTCCTCATACCTCTATATGTGATTCTAAACTGATAGTTTTGCCTGTAATCGGATGCGTGAAAGTTAACTTGTTGGCATGAAGCTTCAGTCTTATATCCTGCGTTCCTGCGTAGATGGTATCTCCTGAGATAGCATGTCCGAGGCCAAATATGGAAGCTGCATGCAGTCTTAGTTGATGTGTTCTACCCGTGAGTGGAGAGAATCGCACTAATGTATGATTCTCAGTCTTCTTTATAACTTCGTAATAAGTGACTGCTTTTTTGCCAAAGATAAAATCAACAATCTGACGTGGACGATCATCCGGATTCGGACAGATTGGCAGGTTGATGACACCGCAAACGGAAGGTAGCTTCCCGTCGAGCCAGGCAAGGTACTCTTTCTGAATGTCATGTGCCTCAAAGTCTTGCTGCAGATCTTTATGCACTTGTGCATTTTTCGCAGCCAATAAGATGCCAGAGGTCGCTTGATCCAGACGGTGTACGAGCATCGGCCCTTTGACTTCTGGATACAGCTTATGAAGTTCCGTTTCTACCGAGTCCTCAGAGACTTTGCCTGGCACGGATAGCGTTCCTGCTGGTTTTTCGACGGCAATAAGATACTCATCTTCATAAAGGACCGTAAGATGGTCGATAGGAAGAGGGGGTGCCGCTTCTGATACTTCTCCTGCTTCGATACCTGCAGTCATATATCTTAGGATAGGACTACATTTCTCGATACAGGATGGATAAAACTGTCCGTGTACACGCAAGATACCTTTGGGAGATACACCAAACCAGAATTCAACCAGAGCCTGTGGCTTCAAGCTATGCTGATGCGCGTATTGTAGCAAGCGTGGCGCTGCACACTCTCCAGCTCCACCAGGAGGGAGACCTCGTTTCGATTCAGAGAAGATCTGAACTATGTTTTTGTACTTCCCATCCTGATTGGAGAACGAGAAATGTTCAAAGATCTCCTTTTGAAGACTTAGACTCAGTAGTTTTCGCTTTTGTTTCAGTTCTTGAATAGCCCTTGTATCTTTACCTTCTTCCAGTGTTTTGATACGATGGTTAATATCTGATATTTCTGCATCTTTCTGTATATAGAAATCCTCTGGATTCTGTAAATCATAGATAGGAGGAACGAAATAATGGTCAGGGTCTTCTAATCCATTAATCACACCACTATAGGCACATAGATATGCGCACGTATTATTAATAAGGTGTAAACATGGAAGGGTTGGCTCAACTGTTGCTGTGTCCGAAAGGGTAGGAGGAAGTTCAACAATCAGCACTCCGAGCATTTTGCCCTGAGAAAAGAGCCTATTCCACGTATTATGATGTGAAATATGAGATAAAACAGCATCCGCAGCCCTCAAGGATGAAGGCTGCGGATGGTATAAATAGGGACTATTCATCCTGAATTAGTTCTGCTCGTTGTTCTCGCGGTTCTCACCGAAGTTGCGACGAGGACGGTCCTGACGGTCACCGAAGTCACGACGAGGACGATCTCCGAAATCGCGGCGTGGACGATCCTGACGATCACCGAAATCACGACGAGGACGATCCTGACGATCACCGAAGTCACGACGAGGACGCTCTGGACGATCCTCACGACGAGGACGAGCCTCTGGCTCTACGTATCCCTCTGGCTTAGGCTTAAGCGCCTTGGTAGAGAGACGGAACTTGCCGGTCTTCTTATCCACCTCAAGGAGCTTGCAGGTGAGGATATCGCCCTCCTTAATGCCTGTCTCCTCCATGGTCTCATAGCGCTTCCAGTCGATCTCAGAAATATGGAGCAATCCATCCTTGCCTGGCATGAACTCAACGAATGCACCGAAGGTCTGGATGTTCTTGACGGGACCGGTGTAGATCTCACCCTCCTCAGGGATAGCAACGATTGCTTTTATCTTAGCCACAGCAGCGTCGATAGCTGCCTTGTTAGCTGAAGAGATAGCTACATGACCCTTGCCATCAGCCTCGTCGATGGTAACGGTAGCACCGGTCTCCTCCTGAATGCCCTGAATGATCTTGCCGCCAGGGCCGATCACTGCACCGATAAACTCCTTATCGATGTCGAAGGCAACCATGCGTGGAGCATGCTCCTTAAGATCCTCACGAACCTGTGGCTGAGCCTCGAGCATCTTGCCAAGGATGTGAGCGCGACCTTCCTTCGCCTGGAGAAGTGCCTTCTCAAGAATCTCGTATGAAAGACCGTTGCACTTGATATCCATCTGGGTAGCAGTAATACCCTTCTCGGTACCACATACCTTGAAGTCCATGTCGCCGAGGTGATCCTCATCGCCAAGGATGTCTGAGAGAACTGCATACTTAGGACCATCCTCGTCCTTGATCAGGCCCATAGCGATACCAGATACAGGACGGATCATTGGGATACCAGCGTCGCGCATTGAAAGGGTAGCGCCACAGGTAGAAGCCATAGAAGAAGAGCCGTTAGACTCAAGAATGTCTGAAACCACACGTACGGTGTAAGGGAAATCTGCAGGGATCATCTCCTTCACAGCACGCCAAGCAAGGTGACCGTGACCGATCTCACGACGACCTACGCCACGCTGAGCCTTTGCCTCACCCGTTGAGAATGGAGGGAAGTTGTAGTGGAGGAGGAACTTGTCATAACCATTGCGGAGTACATCATCAACCATCTTCTCATCCATCTTAGTGCCGAGGGTACAGGTAACGAGTGCCTGTGTCTCACCACGGGTGAAGATTGCTGAACCGTGAGGGCCTGGGATATAATCTGGCTCGATCCAGATAGGACGCACCTCGTTGAGTGCACGACCATCGAGACGAGTACCCTCATCGAGTACGCAACGACGCATAGCCTCACGCTCTACGTCATGGAAATAGCGCTCTACCATGCCAAGAACCTCTTCGTCTTCCTTCTTCTCCTCAGGGAGAGCCTCAATGAAGGCATCCTTGACAGCTACAAATGCATCCTCACGCTCATGCTTGTTCTTGTTGCCGCTCTTAGCGATGTCGTAGCAACCCTGATAGCACTTAGCCTTGACGTCAGCGCGGAGCTCCTCGTCATTAACCTCGTGGCAGTACTCGAATACAGGCTTGCCGACAGCCTCCATGAGCTCCTTCTGTACAAGACAATGAACCTTGATAGCCTCATGAGCAGCCTTGAGAGCACCAAGCAGATCCTGCTCAGAAACTTCTTTCATCTCACCCTCTACCATCATGATGTTGTCATAGGTAGCAGCTACCATCAGATCCATGTCAGCCTGTTCCATCTGCTCGAAAGTAGGATCAATCACAAACTCGCCATTGATACGAACTACACGAACCTCGGAGATAGGGCCCTCAAAAGGAATGCCAGAGACAGCCATAGCAGCCGATGCTGCAAGTCCAGCGAGTGCATCAGGCTGGTTCTCCTTATCAGAGCTATACATAGTCACGTTGACGAAAGTCTCAGCGTGATAATTGCTAGGGAAAAGAGGACGAAGAGCACGGTCAACGAGGCGGCTGGTCAGAATCTCATAGTCGCTTGCCTTACCCTCACGCTTGGTAAAACCGCCGGGGAAACGGCCTGCTGACGCATACTTTTCCTTATACTCCACAGTCAAAGGCATAAAATCTGTACCTGGAGTCACGGTACGTGCTGTACATACGGTGGCGAGAAGCATCGTGCCACCCATGCGAAGCTCTACGGCACCATCTGCCTGCTTCGCTACCTTACCCGTCTCAAGAGTGATGGTACGTCCATCGCTCAGGGTAATGGTCTTCTTGATTGGATTAACCAAATTGTTTACCATAAATGTTTTTATAACTCGAAAAATGTAATAATCGTCTTTAATGTCCAAGACCCCACTCGGCAATCTTGGATTCTTGCCTTTGAAAGGTACTTAATAAACTGCGCAAAGTTACTCATAAAACATTAGATAATCAAATTTTCGACACAAAAAAAGAAAAAAAACAAAAAAATAATCTCTTTTGTTTGTTTTTCCCGATGAAAAGCCATATATTTGCGCCACTAATACTGATAAATAGCATTTATAAACTTACAAATGAGAAGTAATACATTGTTTATTTTATTGGCGGCAATCACCTTGTCGCTGATATGTAGTTGTACTAATGACAAAGGTACAGTCACTATCAACGGTACGGTTAGTGATGCTAAAGGCGAAAAGCTTACCTTGATGCATCTATCTGGCAGCAATCCAGTGATGGTTGATACATTGACTCTGGGAGAGGATGGGAAGTTTAGCTTTAAGCCAACTGTTGAACAAGGAGGACCAGATTTCTTCTGTCTTGTACTTAACGGACAGACGATTCCTTTGGTCAGTGACACGCTGCAGACTCCTATTAGCATCATTGCTAATAAAGATAAGTTCGGTTCTAATTACATTGCTGAAGATGAACTGAA
>DCIF01000040.1:4305-4447 GCA_002315795.1 Bacteroidales bacterium UBA1733 | reverse complement strand
TAGGTTATTGCTTCTGGCTCTACCTGTTGCATAAACTCAAGGAATACATGGTCGTTGGCGCCTTCTCGTTGCTCTTTGTCGTCTTCCTGTATTCGGTTGATTTTGCCTTCCATAAGTTGCAGGATCATCAGCGTGGCCGTAT
>DCIF01000040.1:0-4122 GCA_002315795.1 Bacteroidales bacterium UBA1733 | reverse complement strand
TGTACCGTAGGAGAGGAGCAGGGCTTCGTCGGCTGTGTCTTTGTCTTGTCGCTTTATGCTCTGCTGATCTGTCGCCTCATCTATCTGGCCGAGCGACAACGTACGGTCTTTGCGCAGGTATATGGCTATTGTGTGGCTTGTATCTTTGCCTTCCATGTGATGATCAATGTCGGCATGGTGATCGGTCTGGTTCCGGTCATCGGTATCCCGTTGCCATTCTTCAGTTATGGCGGATCGGGTCTCTGGTCATTTACTATCCTTTTATTTATTTTCTTAAAGCTCGACCTTAATCGCATCGAGAAATACTAAAAGATTCTTATTCTAAACAACATATGAAAAAGCGTATTGTATTTGTCACTAATAATGCTCATAAGATTCAGGAAGTTACTGCATTGCTTGCAGCTTACGGTTCGGATGTAGCAGAGCGTTATGAAATACTGTCTTTGGCCGATATCGGTTGTATGGCCGACATCCCGGAGACTTCTCAGACTTTCTATGGCAACGCGTTGCAGAAAGCTGAGTATATTAAGGTGCGATATGGTTATGATTGTTTCGCTGACGACTCGGGTCTTGAGGTACGAGCATTAGGTATGGAACCTGGTGTGATGTCTGCTCGTTATGCTGCAGATGAAGGATTTGATCATGATGCCAATGCCAATAACGATAAGCTGCTACGTAATATGAATCACGTGAAAGACCGTTCGGCTCAGTTCCGCACAGTCGTGGTTCTGCTGATGGGAAGTGCAACCTACGAATTTGAGGGCATCTGCCGAGGTTCGATCACGACCGAAGAACATTCCAATCGTCAGGGCTTTGGCTATGATCCTATCTTCCAGCCAGAGGGCTATGAGCAGACTTTTGCTGAGATGTCTCTCGAAGATAAGAATGCCATCAGTCATCGAGGCAAGGCCATCCGAGCACTGGTCGAGTTCCTGAAAGATAGTGAATAAATAAGAATCCGTTATTGCATTTTAGCAATAACGGATTCTCCAGTCTTGTGGATACAGGTTATTACACCTGTTCCCCATATTCTTCACAAATCCTAACGGATGATTTTTATAGCAGACCAGTACAAAACCGGTAGGAGTATCTTCTGGTAGCGTGATGGTCTCTCTTCGCAGATAGTTGAGTGCCGTCTCCAGATCCACTGAGACACGGGCAAAAGCTGCTGGCTTCAGATCATTGTTAAGCGCCAGTCCATGAGCTGGAATCACATCTTTTCCCTTCACCGTACCGAGTTCTATACCGCTTTGTAACATATATAATCCTTGCGATGCCAAAGCATCATAGAGTGCTTTGTGAGCCGCAGGAATCAGTCTGAGATTTCCTTCTGCTGTCATCTCAAGTGTTCCTTCTGCAGATACCCAGTTCTGACAGTCCACCTTCGGCATCGTCGTCTTGTTCTTGCCATTTGGCTTTCCTCTGCCACCAGCGCTCTTCTTACACTCAAACGAAGCATATCCATCCGGTTCGTCCGACTTCCGGATACACGCCAGAAACAGACCTTCTCCTTTCGTGTAATGTGGCATAAAGCGATAGCAGGGATTGCTTCCGATTAATGGTTTGTGGATGTTCCAGGTCTCGTCAGTCTCCACTTCCTCACAGCGACCACCCAGTTCGTCACAGATCCAGGCCACGTTCTCCTCGTCTTCATGCACGTTAAACGTACAGGTGCTGTAGATCAGCAGTCCTCCAGGTTTCAGACATCCCCAGATAGTCTCCACAATCTCTCGTTGCAAGCTGGCGCATTCGCTTACTTTCTCTTGGCTCCAGTCCTTGATGGCACCCTCGTCTTTGCGGAACATACCTTCTCCCGAACAGGGGACATCGGTCAGAATGACATCGAACACATGCTTCAGTTTTCTGAAATCCTTCGGTGCATTGCAGGTTACGGTGACGCACGAGGCTCCCCACTTGGTCACATTTTCGCTTAGGATGCGCGCTCTTCGACGATCTATCTCGTTGCTTACCAGTTGGCTGCCTTGAGGAAGAGAGGCCAGCAGAGCCGTGCTTTTGCCTCCAGGAGCGGCACAGAGATCCAGCGCTGTAACAGGCTCTTTGACCCATTGCCTTACCACATGCGTGATGAACTGTGACGAAGCTTCCTGCACATAATAACAGCCAGCATGTAGCAGCGGATCGAGGGTGAAATTCGGACGAAGACTCAGATAGCGACCTTCCTGCTCGTTCCATCCGATCTTGGTAACCGTGGCTTCTCCTGCTGTCGGCAGATCTTCCTCGGTCATCTCTTTACTGGCGTTCATTCGCAGACAAGTGGTCTGCTCGGTCTCGGTCAAAGCATGCACAAATGCATCTAATTCTGCTTTTCCCAGATAGGAAGCAATGTCTTTTATGAAGTCTTCAGGAAGTGTCATATTTCGCAAAAAAACGATAGGAATAGCTATGAATCAAGCCAAAAAGTGGCCGATTCAGTGAATTTGGTGCAAATTTACCGCAATTATTTTGAATTACCAAATTTTTTCTTTATTTTTGCACAAATTTTGACCCTTTTGTGTCAAAGTAAACATTTGCAGGTATAAACGATCACAATGACAGCCACCATCTACCTCATTCCATGTACCTTAGGCGATACGCCTATCGATCAGGTACTTCCACCTTACAACCGTGAGGTGATTCTGGGTTTGCGTCATTTCATCGTCGAGAATATACGCACTGCACGTCGCTTCCTGAAGAAGGTCGATGCTTCTATCGATATCGATCAGCTGACTTTCTTCGAACTCAATCAGCATACTGATCGTAACAAGCTCGACAGCTATCTTGAGCCTATTCGCCAGAACCAGTCTGTCGGTATCATCTCAGAAGCCGGTTGCCCAGCTGTTGCTGATCCGGGAGCCGATATTGTGGCCATAGCTCAAAAGAAGAAGATTAAGGTGGTGCCATTGGTCGGACCATCGAGCATCATTCTCAGCGTTATGGCCGCTGGTTTCAATGGTCAGAGCTTTGCCTTCCATGGCTATCTGCCTATTGACGAAAGCCAGCGCATCGCCCGTCTCAAGCAGTTAGAAGCACGTTCCTACGCTGAGAATCAGACACAGCTCTTCATCGAGACACCTTATCGCAATGTCAAGATGCTGCATACGCTGGTTGCCACTTTACGACCACAGTCGCGCATCTGCATCGCATCGAACATCACTTGTCCTGATGAGATGATCCGCACGCTGACCGTAGCAGACTGGAAGAAGCTGCTTGCTACCACCAGGACCGAAGAAGAACTGCAGCGACTCGTCCCGCGTGTACCCTCTATCTTCCTGCTCTATAAAGGAGTATGATTTATTTTAGAAAACAATTCACCCATTCATAAGTGCTCAAATTTTTAAGTCTTTCCAGCGGCAGTAGTGGCAATTGCTACTATCTCGGTACCGACCAGTATGCCATACTGATCGATGCGGGTATTCCTGTGCGCAATATCCAGAAAGTCCTTCGTGAGAATGGACTTTCATTCAGCAAGATCATGGGTGTTCTGATTACCCATGACCACACAGATCATATCCGTTCAGCTGGAAGCCTTGGAGAACTGTATCACTTGCCTGTCTATAGCACCAAAGCCGTGCACTCAGGTATGGAGCGCAACTATGGCATGTCGAAAAAGCTCTCCGCTGCCTCAAGACGTTACCTTGAGCGTGATGTGGTGTTCGATATTCCTGGTACAGATTTTCATATCACTCCTTTCACCGTCCCTCATGACTCCACAGATAATGTCGGTTACTATATAGAGTTCGGACCCTCTTCCAATGCAGTCCGTTTCTGTCTGGCCACCGATGTCGGTTTTGTGACTTCCGATATCCGTCATTACCTGGCGAAAGCCGATCATGTGGTAGTTGAGAGCAATCATGATATTGACATGCTGATGAACGGTCCTTATCCGCAGTATCTCAAGAAGCGTGTACGCGGAGAAGGTGGTCACATGAGCAACCGTGAGTGCGCAGAACTCATTCATGACATCTACCATCAGGGGATGCGTCACATCTTCCTGTGCCACCTTAGTCATGAGAATAACGATCCGGATCTGGCTTATCGTACCGCAGCCAAAGCCTTGCAGAGCGAAGGCGTAAAGGTAGGAGAGGACATCGTCTTAAGCGTCCTGATGCGCAACAGTCCCTC